>JBASAZ010000073.1:0-22831 GCA_049650845.1 Ornithinimicrobium sp. | reverse complement strand
ACCCGGAAGCTAAGCCCTTCAGCGCCGATGGTACTGCACTGGTGACGGTGTGGGAGAGTAGGACACCGCCGGACAACCATTCAACCGTGAGCCCTGACACCACACCCGGTGCCAGGGCTCACGGCATGTCCGGAGCGATATGCTGGGGCCTCGGCCATTCACTCTTACCGCGGCCGTGTCAATCGTGAGTGTCACCCGTGATGACACCGGGCCGAGATCGTGGACAGCTGCGCGAGGGGCCTGTACAACGAGTTTCAGTCCTATAGGAGCACCGTGAGTGAATTTGATAGGCCAAGACGATCATCGGGTGACGGCCAGAACCGGAAGCCACGAACCGACCGGGGCCGCCCGTCTCGGGATCACGATCGTCCAGGGGGCGGCCCTTCTCGTGGCGAGGGCGCTGCGCAGGGAGCGAGGCCGAGCCATGGCCCCGCACGCAAGTCGGAGCCGGACGTGCCGGAGCACCTCACCGCGGATATGGCGGATCGATCCATCCACCGAGAGCTACGGACATTGTCGAAGGAGAACGCCGACGGAGTGGCGCGCCACCTCTTGGCGGTGTCGGAATCTCTGGAAGCCGAGGAGCTGGATCGAGCGTTGGCTCACGCCCAAACAGCGGTCCGTCGGGCGGGTCGTGTGCCCATCGTCCGAGAGATGCTCGGCGTGGTGCATTACCGGCGGGAAGAGTGGACCAAAGCGCTCTCGGAGTTCCGAACGGCGCGCCGCATGTCGGGGTCTCACCATCTGCTGCCCCTGATCGCTGATACCGAGCGAGGTCTGGGACGACCCGAGCGAGCGATCGAGCTAGGCAACAGCGCGGAGGTGGGAACGCTGAAGGCCGCGGAGCGGATGGAGCTGGCGGTCGTCATCTCAGGAGCCAGGTTGGATCTCGGTCAGACGTCCGCGGCCGTGCAGAGCCTGCGTGACGCGGTGACCGCGACGCAGGACACGGATGCGTGGGCCGCCCGGGTGTTCTACGCCTATGCGGAGGCCCTGGGAGCGGAGGGGAAGACTGAGGAAGCGCGACGGTTCCTGCAGCGTGCGGCGGACACCGACGAGCTCGGTCAGACCGACGCTTCGGAAAGGCTGGCCGAAGCGGCCGGGGAGACAACGCCGGAGTCGGACGTGGGGCAACTGTGGGATCTTGACGAGCAGGCCACCGAACAGGGGACGCAGTGACGATGAAGGTCAAAGCGATCATCTTCGATCTCGACGGAGTGGTCTACGTCGGTGGCGAACCGTGTGAGGGCGCCGCCGAGGGAATTGCGGCAGCGCGCGAGGACGGGATGGAAGTGTTGTTCATGACCAACAACGCGTCCAGGACGCCGGAGCAGGTGGCTGAGCACCTCGTGGGCATGGGCATTCACGCCAGTGCAGATGAGGTGCTCAACTCCTCGCAGGTCGGGGCCGCGCACCTCGCCACCCTGCGGGACGCCGGGGAGGGGGACACCGACCCGCTGGTCTTGGCCGTGGGAGGACCGGGCGTTCATGAAGCACTGAAGGAGTCGGGCTTCAACAGCATCAGGGCAGCCGACGTGGGCCCGGAGGGGCCACCAAGGCCCTTCTGGGCGGTCCTGCAAGGGTATGGGCCCGACATGCGCGTCCTGGACCTTCATGAGGCGGGATACGCCATCAACGAGGGGGCCATCTGGGTGGGCACGAACGCGGACGCAACCCTGCCCACCCCGCGGGGCATCGCCCCCGGAAACGGCGCCCTGTTGGCCGCGGTCAGCCACGGCACCGGCGCCACCCCCGATGTCGTCGGGAAACCCTTCCCGAGTTCGTACCGCATCGCCCTGGAACGTCTCGGCATGGAGGCAGCAGAGGTGCTCGCCGTCGGGGACCGGTTGGACACCGACATCGAAGGAGCGAACGCTGCCGGCCTGCCGAGCCTCTTGGTCCTCACCGGGGTCGATGATCGCGATGCCGCCGCAGCGGCCGAGAGCCACCAAACCCCGACGCATATTGAGCCGACCATCCCCGATGCACGCCACCTGTGGCGCTAATCTTGGCCGAATGGACCACGGCACGGTGAATCATGACGAGATGACTCATCGGGACGCGCCCGCCACCGAGCCGCATGCGCCGATGATCGGCGCTGCGAAGACCGGTGACGACCACGTCGACCTCATCCTCGCGGACTTCGAGGCAGCGATCGGACGACATGATCCGCGTCGCGAGGCCGGTGTCCGTGACGGTTCCGGTGAAGGTGAAGGTGAAGGTGAAGGTGATGGTGATGGCAGTGAGGCTCCTGGCGCATCAGCCCAGGAGGTGCTGACCCGTCACATCGAGGCGGCCACTGCGGCGCACAAGCGACTCCAACAGCGGCTGTCTGAGCCGCGTGGCTGACTTCGCACGATCCACGGCACGCACGGTTGTGCTGGTGAGGCTCCCGTTGGCGGGAGCGAGGTGAACGATTCGGCCACCTCGCGGCTCGATCGAGTGATGGTGGAGCGTGCCGTGGCCCGCTCACGAGCGACCGCTCGAGAGCTCATCGAGGACGGTGCCGTCACCGTCAACGGGCGCGTGGCCACGAAGGCCTCGTATGCCGTCGTCGAGGCTGATCGGATCGAGGTCGTCGGTGACGGCCCGGCGTGGGTCGGGCGGGGTGCCGCGAAGCTCGATGCCGCCATGAACCGGTGGCCGACCCTGCGCGAGCAGGTGGCGGGCGCGAGCTGTGTCGATGTCGGAGCCTCGACCGGGGGCTTCACCCAGGTGCTGCTGCACTACGGCGCAGAGCACGTCATCGCCATCGACGTCGGCACCGGACAGCTGGCCAGTGCCATCGCACGCGATGACCGGGTCGAGGATCGCAGCACCACACATGTTCTCGACGTCACAGCGCACGACCTCCACGGGCCGATTTCCGTCATCGTGGTCGACCTCTCCTTCATCTCCCTGCGGCGCGTGCTCGACCACCTGGCGTCCTGGTGCGCGGAACACACCTCGATCGTGGTGTTGGTCAAGCCCCAGTTCGAAGTCGGCAGAGAGGCCCTCGGCCGCGGAGGAGTTGTTCGATCCCCACGATCTCGCGTCATGGCGCTGGACACAGTCCTCGACGCGGCATACCTCGCGGGGTTGGGGCTGCGAGGTGCGCTGACCTCACCGATCACCGGCACGCAGGGCAACGTCGAGTACCTTCTCTGGGTCGGGCGGCAGCAGCCAGGCATGATGGACCAGGCTGACGCCCACGCCCTGATCCGTTCCGTGACATGAAAGAGCCCTGATGAGCCGCCGGATACTCCTGGTCACCCACCCGCGCCGCAGTGAGGTGCCGGCGTTGGTGCGCGAGTTCTCGGCCCGCCTGCACGCGCACGACATCGAGGTCGAAGTGGTGCCGAGCGCGATCGATCACGCACCCATCGCAGCCACTCTCGATCGGGACCAGGGGGCCGACCCGGCCGTCGAGGGCGCCGAACTGGTCGTGGTTTTCGGCGGTGACGGGACGATCCTGCGCGGTGCCGAGTTGGCTCGTCCGGCGGGTGTCCCGCTCCTGGGCGTCAACTTGGGTCGGGTGGGGTTCCTCGCCGAGGCCGAACGGGAAGAGATGGGGTGGATGGTCGACCACGTGGTCAATCAGGATTACACCGTCCAGGAACGCATGACCCTCGATGTCGATGTCAGCCTCAACGGCCAGGTCGTCTGTCGGAACTGGGCTCTGAACGAGGCCTCGGTCGAAAAGTCGGCCCGCGAACGGATGGTCGAACTGGCCGTGGAAATCGACGGTCGCCCGCTGTCGACGTGGGGGTGCGACGGGGTGATCATGGCCACTCCGACCGGCTCGACGGCATACGCCTTCTCCGGCGGCGGCCCGGTCGTGTGGCCCGACGTGGCCGCCCTGCTGTTGGTCCCCATCTCGGCTCACGCACTGTTCGCTCGGCCCCTGGTCGTCGGGCCCGACACCACCCTTGCGGTGGAGCTCGTGCCGGAGGCTCCCGGCCCTGCGGTGATGTGGTGCGACGGGCGTCGTTCCTTCGAGCTGCCGCCGGGCTCACGCATCGAAGTCCGACGCAGTGAGGTCGGGGTGCGCATCGCCCGGCTGTCCACCTCGGCGTTCACGGACCGTCTGGTGGCGAAGTTTGCGCTTAATGTGCAGGGATGGCAGGGCCCCTCCCGCCGTGCGGGATCTTAGGCGCGATGCTGCGAACACTGCGGATCCAGCGACTTGGGGTGATCGAGGACGCCGAGGTGGACTTCTCGCCGGGGTTGAACGTCATCACCGGCGAAACGGGCGCCGGCAAGACCATGGTGGTCACGGGGCTCGGGCTCCTACTCGGTGCCCGAGCCGACTCAGCGCTGGTCCGAAACGGGGCGGCGACCGCCGTGATCGAAGGTGAGATCGAGATCGAGGGGTCTCATCCGGCGGCGCTGCGAGTGATCGAAGCAGGGGGCGACGCCAGCGATGGAGTGATCCTGGCCAGGACAGTGAGCTCCCAGGGACGCTCGCGTGTTCACGTCGGTGGCCGGACGGCTCCGGTGAATGTGCTGGTGGAGGTGGGCGAGCGCTTGGTGGCAGTGCACGGTCAGGCCGACCAGTGGCGGCTGCGGGACGCAGATCAGCATCGGGTGTTGCTGGACGACTACGCCGGGTCACCTGTCGCGGACGCCTTGGCCTCCTACGAACACAGTTTTGACGCATGGCAGGCAGCGCGGCGGCGTCTGGACGAGCTGAGAACCAGCTCGGTGGAGCGTGCCCGCGAGGCGCAAATGCTGAGAGTGGCCTTGGAAGACATCGACAAGGTCGACCCTCAGCCGGGTGAAGAGGACGACCTGCGCAGCGAGGAAGGCAGGTTGGCTCATGCCGACGCGCTGCGTCAGGCAGCGACCACCGCACACGGCGCCCTGGTCGGCGACGACCAACCCGAAGCGCCCACCCCGGCGCTGGACCTGCTGAGCCAAGCAGGCGCGGCACTGGCCGGCGTCAGCGACCACGACGAGGCGCTGCGCGACCTCGGAGCGCGACTGTCCGAGGTGGTGTATCTGGCCGCAGACGTGTCCAGCGACCTCGCGGCGTATGCCGAGTCCATCGACAGTGACCCAGAGCGGCTGGCACACGTGCAACAGCGTCGCTCCGCGTTGAGCGCGCTTCTGCGCAACTACGGGTCGAGCACGACCGAGGTGTTGGCTTGGGCCGCGCGGGCCGCGCAGCGGTTGGACGACGTAGACATCAGCGATGAGCAGATCGAGGAGCTCCGCGAACAGGTCGCCGTACTGGCACAGGACGTCTGCGAACGCGGAATGGCGTTGAGTACCGCTCGGCGATCGGCCGCGCGACGGCTGGGCTCCGAGGTCGGCTCGGAGCTGAAACGGCTGGCGATGGGCTCAGCCATCATCGACGTCCAGGTTGCCCCGCGGGCGGCAGCCGAGACTCACGACGATGCCGGTTCGGTGCAGGTTGACGGTCAGTGGTTGCGCCCACGGCGAACCGGCCTGGACGACGTCGAGATCCACCTCGCCGCCAACCCCGGATCGACACCCCGATCGATCACCAAGGCGGCCTCGGGGGGCGAGCTGTCCCGGGTCATGCTGGCCTTGGAGATCGTGTGCGCCCAAAGTCAGGTCCCGACGTACGTCTTCGACGAGGTCGACGCCGGGGTGGGAGGAGTGGCGGCGGTCGAGTTGGGGGCCAGGCTGGCCCAACTGGCCGCCACCGCCCAGGTCCTGGTGGTCACGCACCTCGGCCAGGTCGCGGCCTTCGCGGATCGACACCTCATGGTCAACAAGGATTCCGATGGACACGTCACCTCCGCAGCGGTCCGGGCCATCGAGGGTGAGGAGCGAGTCGCGGAGGTTGCCCGGATGATCGGCGGTGATGCGGACTCCCTGGCCGCGCTCAGCCACGCCCGGGAACTGTTGGATCGGCATACGGTCAAGACCGACCAACCCCGGTGAGGTGGCCGCGTTGACAGCGGGGCTGCCCCCGCGGCGTGGCACGATGGGCCGACTATGTCGCGCGCATCTCGGTCGTCTCGGCCTGCCCCAGGGCAGAGGGTGATCGAGGGCACCCTGCGAGTCGATCCTCGGACCAAGAACTTGACCAAACGTCTGCTACCCGGCGATATCGCCGTGATCGACCACGAGGACCTGGACCAGGTCAGCGCCTCGGCCCTGGTCGCCTGCCAGCCCGCCGCAGTCGTCAACGCCGCCGCATCGACGAGTGGTGCCTATCCGAACCTAGGACCGAGCATCTTGCTCGAGGCGGGCATCCCGGTCATCGACCGCGTCGGGCCGCAGGCCATGACGCTGCTCTTGGACGGCACGACCGGACGGATCGAGGACGGGACCCTATGGGTGGACGGCGTTGCCGCCCTGGAAGGCACACCGTTGAACGCGCCGGACGTGGCCGCCGCGATCGAGGAAGCCAAGTCGAACCTGTCCACCCAGATCGAGGGCTTTGTCCGCAACACCATGCATTACGTGCAGTCCGAACAGCACCTCCTGCTGGAGGGCATCGACCTGCCGGTCCTGCGCACGCGAATCCACAATCGCTACGTCCTGGTCGTCGTGCGCGGGTATCACTACAAGGAGGATCTGCTCACGTTGCGTCCGTTCATCCGTGAGGAGAACCCCGTGCTCATCGGGGTCGACGGTGGAGCCGATGCGCTCCTGGAACTGGGCATGCGCCCGGATCTGATCGTCGGCGACATGGACTCGGTCAGCGACGCCACGTTGACCAGCGGCGCCGAAGTGGTGGTCCACGCCTACCGAGATGGGGCAGCGCCGGGTTTGGCCCGCGTGCAGGGGCTGGGGGTCACCGACGCGGTGGTGCTGCCCGCCACCGGAACGAGTGAGGACGTGGCGATGTTGTTGGCCGATGGTCTGGGGGCCACCCTCATCGTGGCGGTGGGCACACACGCCACCCTCGTGGAGTTTCTGGATAAAGGGCGCAAGGGCATGGCGAGCACCTTCTTGACGCGTTTGCGGGTCGGCGGGAAGTTGATCGACGCCAAGGGCGTCAGCTTGCTGTATCGCTCGCGTATCTCCGCCGCCTCGTTGACGTGGCTGATTCTGGCCGGGATGGTGGCCCTGCTCGTGGCCTTGGCCTCGACCCCGGGGGGCCGCGCGATTTTCGGGGTTCTGCAGGTGCGGTGGGATGACCTTGTGGCGTGGATCGGGGGGTGGTTCTGAGGTGATCGACTTCAAATATCACATGGTGTCGTTGGTGGCCGTGTTCCTGGCTCTCGCGGTAGGCATCGTGTTGGGGGCGGGCCCGCTGCGCGGTGAGCTGTCCGACACCCTGGAGAGCCAAGTCGCCGAGCTCGGGCAGGAGCGCAATGTCTTGCGCTCTCAAGTCGACCTGCAGCAGCGGCGGGCGGACGGTAAGGATCGGTTGCTCAACGCATCGGTGCCGCGAGCCGTGCAGGGCACGTTGACCGGTCAACGGGTCCGCGTCGTCGAACTGCCCGGCGCCGAGGACGGGGTGGCAGATGACCTGGCCAGCACATCCGTGCAAGCCGGAGCCGAAGAGGTCACCCGCGCCACTGTCCTGGAGGGCTGGGAGGACCCGCGCGCCGAAGCCGACCGGCAGGCAGCGGCCGATGGCCTGCTCGCAGCCTTCCCCGACCACGACGCGGCCCAGGCATCCACAACTGCGGCTCTACTGGCGCACGTCCTGGCTGGACCAACCTCCAGGGACGCAACGCAGCCGTGGCAGGAGGCCTTGGCCGGCCTGATCGATCTTGACGCGATCGAGACGATCGAGCCCATCGAGACGGGCCTGGTGCTGCCGGGGGTCCCGATCAGCGCCACCCCGGACGTCGTGATCCTCGTCACCGGTGGCATCAATGCGGGCAACCTGCGTGACGAACCAGACGCGCAGCTCGTTCTCGAGCAGCGCCTGGCGCTGATCTCGGAGCTAGCCCAGGAGAACGTGCCGACGTTGGTCGTCGGCACGGGGGCGGAGACCTTCGCGGAGCAGCCGGCGGACGTCGAGGCGCCCTTGGTCACGGCCATCCGCAGCGACGAGGACCTTGCTGATGTGGTCACGACCGTCGACAACGCCGAGAGCCCCGCTGGGCGCTTGGCGGCGACGTGGGCTGCGGCGTGGCTGCTGACTGGAGACCAGGGCCACTACGGTCTGGCCGCGGACGCTGAGGCACCGGCTCCGGACAGTCCGCCGAGCGCCGGCGACGCCGAGACTCCCAGCAGCTTGCAGGCGCCAGATCCGGCCCTCGACCTGGCACCGCCCACGCAGGGCGAGCAAGGCGATCAGTGACATCAGGCGCGCGATTGGGTTCGGTGGTGTGGGCCGCACTCGGATCATCAGCGGCAACGGCAGCGGCTCGACGTCTCACGGATGTCGACCAGCAGCGCCATCGGCGATGGCTGCGACACAACCACGCCGGACGCCCGGTCAGCCTGCTGGAGGGTGTGTGGTGCGTATGCGGCACCGCAGTCGGTCTCGCGCCAGTGGACCCGGTCGGAGCCGGCACAGCGCTCGGAGCGGGACTCACTGGCGCGTATGACGACCTGCACCCGGATGCTGCCCGCAAAGGGCTCATGGGCCACCTCGGCGCGCTGACGCGGGGACAGCTCAGTCCGGGCGCGCTGAAGATCGTGGGGTTGCTCGGCACGGGAGTTCTCGGTGCCGTTGTGGACGGCCGACGCACCCTGTTCGACGTCGGCCTCGACGCCTCCGTAGTGGCGGCCACCGCCAATATGATCAACCTGCTCGACCTGCGGCCCGGCCGTGCGCTCAAAGTAGTTCTCGCCGCCGGGGTGCCGTTGATGTGTGGTGTCCGTGGGCGCGCAGCCGGCGCGTGCGTCGGCGCCGCCGTGGTGCTGATCCGGGCCGACCTGGCGGGGACGACGATGTTGGGGGACACGGGGGCAAACTGCCTGGGCGCGCTCCTGGGCCGCAGCGCAGCCAGCGGTTCGCGCATACGTCGAACCGCCCTGCTGAGCGCGCTCGCGGCCGGCACGTTGGTGTCCGAACGCGTGAGCTTCAGCGCCGTCATCGAGGCCGATCCGAGGTTGCGAGCACTCGACCAGTGGGGTCGGGCCGCGTCGTGAGGGTGTGGTGAGTATCCCGAGCCCCCGCCTGGCAGCCGGCAGCATCATGGCCACGGCCGGGCTCGTGGCCGCGATCACGCTGGTGTCCCGCGCGGTCGGGCTCAGTCGGTGGGTGGTGTTCTCGAACAGCGTGGGCACCACCTGCTTGGGGACGGTCTACGCCACCGCGAACCAGGTGCCCAACGTGCTCTACGAGGCAGCCGCCGGGGGAGCGCTGGCCGCGGTGGCGGTCCCGCTGATCTCGACATACCTGCACCAGGGCAAGGAGCGTGAGGCCGACCACAGCGCCAGCGCCCTGCTCACCTGGGCGCTGCTGATGCTGGTGCCGGTCAGTCTCGCCGTGATCCTGCTGGCCAACCCTTTGGCCGTCCTGCTCATGGGCTCGTCCACGCAGTGCTCAGCGGATGAGACGCACCGCGTTGCCGCGCTCATGCTGCTCGTCTTTGCCCCTCAGATCGCGCTGTACGGAGTAGGCGTAGTGCTGACCGGCGTGCTCCAGGCCCACCGACGGTTCCTGGCTGCCGCCATCGCGCCGCTGCTGTCCAGCCTCGTGGTGATCGGCACCTACCTGGCCTACGGTGCCCTGTTCGATCCCACGGTGCCGTTGGACCAGGCGCCGCGCTCGGGCATCCTGCTGCTGGCGGCCGGCACCACGGCCGGCGTGGTGGCGCTCAGCCTGCCGTTGCTGTGGCCCACGTCGGCGATCGGCGTGCGCCTTCGACCTCGCTTGCGCTTCCCGGACGGGACCGGTGCGATGGCCCGTTCCTTGGCGGTGGCGGGGTTGATCGCGGTGCTCGGCCAGCAAGTCGTGGTCGTCGTGGCCCTCGTGCTGAGCAACCGGGTGGGGGTCGGCACCATCAACGTGTTCACGTATACCCAGACGGCATACCTGCTGCCCTATGCCTTGCTCGCGGTGCCGTTGGCCACGGTCGCGTTCCCGCGCTTCACCGACCCTGAGGAAGGGACGGCAACCCTGCGGGCTACGACGCGGGCCGTGCTGTTGACCGCGGTCCTGGGGATGGCGGCACTGCTGATTCTGCGGCGCGAAGCGGGGGCCGTGTTCCTCAGCCTGGACGCCGGTAGCAGCGGGTCCGGCCGAGCAGCGTTGCTCGCCCTGCCCGCGGCGCTGGCCGCGTATGCCCCCGGGCTGGTCGGCTTCGCCGTGGCGGCAGTGCTCACCCGAGCGCTCTATGCGGTGGGCTCCCCGCTGCGAGCCGCAGTGGCCATCAGCACCGGGTGGGCGGTGGCCGGGGTGCTGCCCGTGGTGCTGTTCGCCACTCTGAACGTGGACTCGCCGCAGTCCCTGTTGGTGATCCTGGGGCTGGGCAGCTCGCTGGGCATGACCGTGACCGCGCTGATGTTGAGCCGCGCGGTGCGGGTCACCTGGCACATCGCAGCCCTCAGTGGCACCGGGCGGGTGGTGGCTGCGGCCGTTGTGGCCAGTGCTGTCGTCTTCGCGGCCCGAGAGATCCTGGCGTTCCTCGGGGTGTGGCCAGGCGTGCATCAGGGGCCCTGGTCGGCCATCCTGAGCGCGACGATCCTGTCGATGGTGCTGGTGACGGCCGTCGCGCTGGCGGTCGGCACAGTGGATCGTCCTGCGCTGGTGTCCATGGTCGACGGCATCCGCAGGCGTTTGGCGACCACCGGGGCCGGAGGCCGAGAACGGTGAGCGAGGTGCTGCTGGTCACCGGCTTGGTCGCCGGGGGAGTGGGGACCCACGTCGCCGACGTTGCCCGCGGTGTGCGGGCCTCGGGGTGGCAGGTCAGCGTGGCAGCTCCGGCGGCCGTGCTCGCACGCTTCGGTCTGGATGGCGACGGGACCGCGGTGTACCCGGTGAGGGTGGGGTCGCGTCCGTCCCCGATCGCCGACGCGTTGGCGATCGCGACCCTTCGCCAGCGGATGGGCCACGTCGAGGTGGTGCATGCCCACGGCCTGCGAGCCGGCGCGCTTGCCGTCCTGGCGCGCGCTTCGATGCGCCCGGTAGGGCGCCGTCGAAGACCGAGAAGCCACACGCCAGCACTGGTGGTGACCTCGCACAATGCGCCCCCGACCGGCACGGCGTCCCGCGGCGTCTATCGAGTGCTCGAACGCATCGTGCTCTCGGGCGCCGACGACCTGTTGGTCGTGTCGCCCGACCTGCATCCATCACGTCCGCGGCGACACACGATGCCGGCCGCGATGGCCGTGGTGGCCGCCGGTCGACGCGAGCTCACCACCGGCGCAGCCACGGTCCGAGCCGAGCTGCGCCTTCCCCCGGGTAGCGCCTTGCTGCTCAGCGTGGGCCGGTTGGCGCCGCAGAAGGCCTTGCACCGCTTCGTCGACGTCGTCGCCATCCTCCACGCGCTCGGGTATGCCGTCAGCGGACTCATCGTGGGCGAGGGACCCGAACGTGAGCATCTGCAGCGTCTCATCGACAGCTCGGGGGCGGCGGTGCGCCTGGTCGGGCACCGCGACGACGTGCCCGAGCTCCTCGCCGCCGCCGACATCGTCGTCTCCACCGCCCACTGGGAGGGCCAACCGGTCTGGTTGCAGGAGGCGCTCGCGGTGGGATCCGCAGTTGTGGCCACCGATGTCGGTGGCACCAAACATCTGCTCGGCGAAGCAGCACTGTGGGTTGACGACCATCCCGCAGGCACCGCGACCAGCTCCGCTCCAGCGGTCACTGATCTCGTCGAGCACGCTGTGTCACAACGGATTGCGCAACAGGTCATGGTGTTGCTCGATGACCCCACGGCGCTCGAGCGGCTGCGTCACCAGGCCCGCGCTCGAGCTGAGCACCTGCCCACCAGCCAGGACGCAACCCAGGCCGTGCTGGCCAGCTATCGGCGCGCTGCGGCATACCACCGCAGACCTCACGTAGACTGACGGCCCGTGGTCGAGACAACGAAGCACATCTTTGTAACCGGGGGCGTTGCCTCCTCCCTCGGCAAGGGTCTGACGGCGTCCAGCCTCGGCTTCTTGCTCCGGTCCCGTGGCATGCGCGTCACCATGCAAAAGCTCGATCCCTACATCAACGTGGACCCGGGGACGATGAACCCCTTTCAGCACGGGGAGGTGTTCGTCACCGAGGACGGCGCCGAGTGCGACCTGGATATCGGGCACTACGAACGCTTCCTGGACGTCAACCTGCGCGGGCGGGCCAACGTCACCACCGGTCAGGTCTACAACGACGTCATCGCCAAGGAGCGTCGAGGGGAGTATCTCGGGGACACGGTGCAGGTCATCCCGCACATCACGAACGAGATCAAGTCGCGGATGCGCGCGGACGCCGAGCAGCACGACCCCCCGGACGTCATCATCACCGAGATCGGTGGCACCGTCGGGGACATCGAGTCGTTGCCGTTCCTGGAAGCGGCCCGACAGGTCCGGCAGGACGTGGGACGGAGCAACTGCTTCTTCCTGCACGTCTCGCTGGTGCCCTACCTGGCCCCCAGCGGAGAGCTGAAGACCAAGCCGACCCAGCACTCGGTGGCGATGCTGCGGCAGGTGGGCATCAGCCCGGACGCGATCGTCTGCCGGGCCGACCGTGACATTCCGACGTCGATCAAACGCAAGATCTCGCTGATGTGCGACGTGGACCACGATGCGGTCGCGAACGCCATCGACGCCGCCAGCATCTACGACATCCCGAAGGTGCTGCATACCGAGGGCTTGGACGCCTACGTCGTGCGCCATCTGGGGATGCCCTTCCGGGACGTCGACTGGACCGACTGGGACGCGCTGCTGCAGCGCGTCCACCATCCCGAGCACAACGTCGAGATCGCCCTAGTAGGCAAGTATGTGGACCTTCCCGACGCCTATCTGTCGGTCACCGAAGCCTTGCGAGCCGGTGGCTTCGGGCACAACGCGAAGGTGGCGATCCGATGGGTCGCCTCGGATGAGTGTCAGACCGAGTCCGGCGCGATCAAGGCCCTGTCGGGCGTTGACGCCATTCTGGTTCCCGGCGGCTTCGGGGTCCGCGGGATCGAGGGCAAGATCGGTGCGCTGCGGTGGGCGCGCGAACGCGGGGTCCCGACGTTGGGCATCTGCTTGGGCCTGCAGGCGATGGTGATCGAATACGCCCGGCACGTCGCCAACGTTCAGGGGGCAAGCTCGACCGAGTTCGACCCGCAGACCCCGGCGCCGGTGATCGCGACGATGGCCGAGCAGAAGGCCTTCGTCGAGGGGGCAGGTGACCTGGGGGGGACAATGCGTCTCGGCACCTATCCTGCTCGCCTGACCGAAGGGTCGGTGCTGGC
This sequence comes from Ornithinimicrobium sp., assembly GCA_049650845.1. GTDB lineage: Bacteria > Actinomycetota > Actinomycetes > Actinomycetales > Dermatophilaceae > Ornithinicoccus. Next base: position 9,581 of record JBASAZ010000073.1, on the reverse strand, counting down.
ACAGACCTATGGCGTCACCGAAGTCAGCGAGCGCCACCGGCATCGCTACGAGGTCAACAACGCCTATCGCGAGCAGTTGAGTGAGGCCGGGTTGGTGATCAGCGGGACATCGCCGGACGGAACGTTGGTGGAGTTCGTGGAGCTGCCTCGCGAGGTGCACCCCTACTACGTCTCGACTCAAGCCCATCCCGAGTTCAAGTCGCGCCCGGATCGGATGCACCCGATGTTCGCCGGGCTGGTTGCGGCCGCCGTGCAGATGCAGCGCTCCCAACGCCTGGTCGAGGTCGAAGCGGCGCCCACCGCATGAGCCTGCAGGCCCCTCGAGCGAGTGCGGAGGAACTGGTCGACCGGATCGAGCCGCAGCCCGTCTCCTCCAGCGAGACCGTGATGTCGGGACGCATCTGGGACGTTTTGCGAGATGTCGTGGACCTGGGCGAGGCCGGTGAGGTAACCCGCGAGTACGTCGACCACCCCGGGGCGGTGAGTGTGGTGGCGTTACGCGTGGACCCCGCCAGCGGCCGCGAGGAGGTCCTCCTTCTGCAGCAGTATCGCCACCCCGTGCGCAGCTACGAGTGGGAACTGCCCGCCGGTTTGCTGGACGTGCCGGGCGAGCCCGGCGTCGAAGCCGCTGCTCGTGAGCTTGCCGAAGAGGCCGACCTACGCGCGCAGCAGTGGGATCTGCTGAGCGAGTACTTCTCCTCCCCGGGGGGCCTGAACGAGGCCAAGCGCATCTATCTGGCTCGCGAGCTGAGTGACGTGCCCCCGTCCGAACGCTTCGAGCGGGAGGCCGAAGAACGGGGTATGCCGGTGCGCTGGGTCGACCTGGACGTGGCCGTGCAGGCCATCCTGGCCGGGCAGATGCGCAACTCAGCAGCCACGATCGGCTTGCTCGCGGCATACGTCAGTCGGTCCATGCAGTGGTCCACGCTGCGCCGTGCCGACGAGCCGTGGACCACTCATCCCCGTCACGGCCGAGGCTAGGGCGCGTTGCGGGGTCCGGCGGGCACACGCAACGTCGGCCAGGCGACATACGCTTAACCTTTCCGTACTCCACCCACCGATCAACCGAGGGACAAACACTGTGCTGCGCACCCACGAGGCCGGCTCGCTGCGAGCCGAGCACGCCGACCAGACCGTCACCCTGAGCGGATGGGTCGCGCGTCGCCGCGATCACGGCGGGGTGGCGTTCGTGGATCTGCGCGACGCCTCAGGAGTGGCCCAGGTGGTGGTGCGCGATGAGGTGCTGGCCCAGGGCGGTGCCCATGATCTGCGCAACGAGTACTGCATCTCCATCGAGGGCACGGTGCAGCATCGACCCGAAGGCAACGCCAACCCTGATCTGCCCTCGGGTGAGATCGAGGTCGTGGCCAGTGCGCTGACGGTGCTCAGCGAAGCGGCTCCGTTGCCCTTCCAGATCGACGAGCGGGTCAGCGTGGGCGAAGAGGCCCGGCTGCGCCACCGCTACTTGGACCTGCGGCGTCCCGGCGCCGGATCGGCCGGTAACAACCTGCGGTTGCGGTCCAAGGTCAATGCGGCCGCCCGGAACCTGCTGGCCGAGCGCGACTTCGTCGAGGTCGAGACGCCCACGCTGACCCGTTCCACCCCCGAAGGAGCCCGCGACTTCCTGGTGCCGGCACGCCTGCAACCAGGTAGCTGGTACGCCCTGCCGCAGAGCCCGCAACTGTTCAAACAGTTGCTCATGGTCGCCGGGTTGGAACGGTACTACCAGATTGCCCGGTGCTACCGGGACGAGGACTTCCGCGCCGACCGGCAGCCCGAGTTCACTCAGCTGGACATCGAGATGAGCTTCGTCGAACAAGCCGACGTGCTCGAGCTGGGTGAGGCGATCCTGCGAGCGGTGTGGGCCGTCATCGGTGTGCAGGTCCCCTCGCCGCTGCCGCAGATGACGTACGCCGAGGCGATGGCCCGCTACGGCTCGGACAAGCCGGACCTGAGGTGTGATCTGGAGCTGACCGACTGCACCACATACTTTGCGGACACCCCGTTCCGGGTCTTCCAGGCGCCGTATGTGGGCGCGGTAGTGATGCCCGGCGGGGCCAGCCAACCGCGTCGACAGTTCGATGCCTGGCAAGAGTGGGCCAAGCAGCGCGGTTCGCGCGGGCTGGCCTACGTCACGGTGGGCGAGGACGGCACGCTGGCCGGTCCGGTGGCCAAGAACCTGTCCGAAACCGAGCGGGCTGGTTTGGCCGAGCACGTCGGCGCGGCCCCGGGAGACTGCGTGTTCTTCGGCGCCGGTGAGGTCAAGTCATCGCGGATGCTGTTGGGTGCGGCCCGGTTGGAGATCGCTCGCCGATGTGGCTTGCTGGATGAGACATCCTGGTCGTTCCTGTGGATCGTCGACGCGCCCCTGTTCGAGCCGGCCTCCGATGCGGTGGCCGCCGGCGACGTGACCGTCGGTGGCGGCGCGTGGACCGCGGTGCACCACGCCTTCACCTCGCCCAAGGCTGAGTTCGTGGACTCGATGGAACGCGACCCAGGTGCGGTGCTGGCCTACGCCTACGACATCGTCTGCAACGGCAACGAAATTGGTGGCGGCTCCATCCGTATTCATCGCCGCGACGTCCAGGAGCGCGTGTTCGCGCTGATGGGGCTGGATGCCGAGCAAGCCGAAGAGAAGTTCGGCTTCTTGCTGGAAGCGTTCAAGTTCGGGGCGCCCCCGCACGGTGGGATCGCGTTCGGCTGGGACCGGATTGTGGCGCTGTTGGCGGGCGTCGACTCCATCCGTGATGTGATCGCCTTCCCGAAGTCCGGGGGTGGTTTCGATCCGTTGACTCAGGCACCGGCCTCGATTACCGCTGCTCAGCGCAAGGAGGCGGGCGTCGACGCCACCGTCGAGAAGCAGGCGCCGGCCTCGACGTAGAGCACACCTCGGGGGAACGGGCAGCGCCGCCCCCAGCGTGGGTCGGCGCGCCCGATGAGTGATGGCTCAACGACCTCGGAGAAGGACCAGTCGGAGCGATGGCGCGGGGTTAGGCTTGACGGGTGGACAACGTCATCGAGTTGCGTCAACAGACTGCCCGCACGATTCCTGAGCCACTGTGGCGAGAGGCCGTTGGCGCCCAGGTCCGCGAGGAAAGACGCGAGCGTGGCGAGCGGATAGCCGATGTTGCGCAGCGGGCTGGCGTGTCACCGCAGTACGTCTCGGAGATCGAGCGTGGGCTCAAGGACCCTTCATCCGAAATACTGTCAGCCGTCGCGGGCGCGCTCGGGTTGAGGGTTCTGGACCTGACCCAGCGGGCCGCTCGTCACCTCGTCTCGACGACGGGTGGCTCCGCGGGACCCGTTTGCTTGGCCGCCTAGCCCCCCTTTTGGTTTTGGACGACGGCGTCCACAACGCCGTAGTCGACGGCTGCTGCCGGGGTCAAGATCAGGTCGCGTTCGGTGTCTTCCCGGATCTGCGCCGTGCTACGTCCTGTGTGTGAGGCGAGGATTTCCTCTTGCATGGTGCGTACCCGTTCTACCTCCTCGGCTTCCAGGATCAGGTCGGGCACGGTGCCGCGGCCTTCGGCCGCAGGTGCGTGGATCACCACGCGACCGTGCGTAAGGATGCTTCGGTGTCCGGGCGCCCCTCCCGCAAGCAAGAGCGCGGAAGTGGCTGCGGCTTGGCCCACGCACGTGGTGTCGACTCGGGGGCGGATGAACTGCATCGCGTCGTAAATCGCGAGGGTCGCGGGGATCGAGCCGCCCGGGGAGTTGATGTAGAGCGAGACTGGCGTGTCCGGGTTCTCGTTCGTTAGGTGAAGCAACTGCGCGATGACGGCGTTGGCCACCCCGTCGTCGATTCCTGTCCCCAGGTAGACGATGCGGTCTGCCAACAAACGGCTGTAAATGTCGACGGTGCGCTCACCGCGTGAGGTTTGGGTCGTAACGTAGGGAATCGCGTAAGAAGTCACTGGGTGCCTGCCCGCGCGCTACTCAGCCCTATCGTGCGAGGCCGGTCGGGCATCAGCTGCTCCAGCGACTCGACTATCGCGTCGACGAACCCGTACTCGCGTGCTTCTTCGGCGGTGTACCAACGGTCACGGCGGGAGTCCCGCTCGACCTGTTCGACGGGTTGGCCAGTGTCCTGGGCAATCAGACCCAAGACCGTGTCGCGGGTGTGGCGAAGGTCATCAGCCTGGATCGCGATGTCCATCGCCGTCCCACCGATACCGGCAGATCCCTGGTGAAACAGCACCTTGCTATGCGGCATGCAGTAACGCTTGCCGTGGGTGCCGGCCGATAGGAGAAACTGCCCGGCGCTGTAAGCCATACCGAGATTCACCGTGACCACGTCGTTCGGGATCGTCCGCATACAGTCTCGGATAGCCAACATTCCTGGGACCGAGCCGCCAGGTGAATTGATGAGTAGCCGAATGTCCTTATGCGGGTCCCGGGAGGCAAGCAGCACTAGTCCTTGACAGAGACGGTTGCTGTTGCGTTGCTCCAAGGGGTCACCCAGGAGGAGGATCCGTTGGTCAAACAGGGACTGGTACAGCGCACGGTCTAGGGCGTATGCGGGGTCGGTGTCGTCACTCATACGGTCCAGCATCTTCGTCACCGCGGCCGTAGAGAAGGGCAGGCTGCTCAGGGCAGCGCTGCTGTGAGCAGCGCAGAGATCGACTACCGAAATCCGGGAGAGCGCAGCCGCGGAACTCCTTGGGCGGGACCCATGAAGGCCCGGCGGGCCGTTTCAGCGTCACACACGACGTCAGAGAACGGAGAATCCGGTCCCAAGCACAGAGCGACCAGTGGCTGACAGCAGGCCCGGCCAGATCGCCATCTACCGCATCACGCGCGCGGCGATCTCGGCCACGGCTGCCGCTGGGTCCGCGCCGAGGGGAACACCGGCTTCGCGGCCCTTAGTCGTCGATGACCGCTAGGCCCCTGCGCTCTAGGTCGGCAAGCCCGTCTTGCATGGCCTTCAACCTGTCAGGGGTGTGGCCGACCCAGTCCAGAACTTCACCAACCACGGTCACGGGGTCGGTGGTGCGGTAAGAACGGGTCGGATTGCCGGGAATCTTCTTCTCCGTCACGTTCGGGTCATCTTCAAGTCTGCCCGTCGGTTCCACGATGTAGATCCGACCTCGGCCCCCTCCCACCGCCAGCTCAGCGCCCCACGTCGCGGCGTCCAAGGTTGCGGTCACGTAGACGTGGTTCGCCATTCGGCCGGAACCAAAGTTCGAGAGACGACCGGCCACCAACAGATCACCCACCGCGAGATCCGCCTTCGTTCCGTGCAACAGCACACCCGGCGAGTAGACCTCGAACGGCTTCGGCTCCCTCACATCGACCATCCCAACGCCCATCTTCGTAGCTCATGTGTGCCTTGGCCGTGAAGTGTGGACCACGACGGGGGTCTTGCCACAAGCCCCCGCCCGCGCTATATGTTGAGAATGGCGGGACGTGACTGTCGTCATCAGGATCTTCTCGACGCGCGGCACCCTCGTCGGTGACTGCCTACTGCGTCAGCGAGTAGAAGCGGAACAGGTCGTTATCGATCGGTAGCACGTCCACTCCGGCGAAGCCGGCCTGTTCGGCATACCCGCGCAGGGTCGCGGGGCGCATGACCGTGCCGGTGCCGGCGGACGGTGAGTGCGACATGCCGTCGGGCAGGCAGATGAACAGCGACATGCCATACATCAGCCGCTCGACGGGGTCGCCAGAGCCGGTGAAGGTCTCACCGACCCGCTCATCCATCACCACGACGTGCCCGTCGGGCGCGGCCATCGTCCGCATCGCAGCCAACACCTGCACCGGGCCGGCCATGTCGTGCACGCATTCGAATGCGGTGACCAGGGTGTACGCATCCTCTTCACCGGGGGAGCCACCGGCCTCCGCGGTGCGGAACGAGACCCGGTCACCCACGCCGTAGTGCTCTGCGTGTCTCCTCGCGGTCTCGGTCGACTCGTGGTCGAGGTCGATGCCCTCGACGCTGACCTCGGGGTAGGCCAAGGCCATCGCGATGGAGGACCACCCTTCACCGCACCCGACGTCGGCGATCCGGCCGCCGGCACGTAGCGCCGCGTCCAGACCGGGGATGGTTGGCAGCCACTGCGAGCCCAGCAGTTGCAGGAACAGTGCCTTGTTGGCGTCGCCCTGACCGGTGCGCATGGCATCGCCGTATTGGGCCCAGGGGACGCCGTCGCCGGTGCGGTAGGCCTCCAGCAGGGCCGGGAGCTGCACGGCTGCCGAGGCCATCACTCGGGCGAAGGGTGTCAGGTAGGCCAGGCTGTCGGTGTTGGTTAACACTTCGGCGTGCTCGGCTGGTAGGTGGTAGCGGCGTTCATCGGCCGACTGAGTCGGGTCGTCGACCTCCAGCAGCCCGGAGACGGTCTGCTGCTCCAGCCACTCGCGGGCGTAGCGGGGGTCGATGCCGGCCTTGTCGGCAAGTTGGAGGGTCGTGACCGGGGTGCCGCCGTGCAGCACGGCATATAGCCCGAGCTGCTCCCCGAGGTAGATGGACAGCACGTCGAACGTGCCGAGCATGGAATCGAACAAGCGCTCGGCGAGGTCGTCGGTCTGCATGGTGAACTCCTCAGATCTGGTGCCCCACCGCGGTGGCAGGACGTGTGACGAGCAGTCTTCGGGGGGCCACTGTCACCGCACTGACACCTCGCTGTCACCCGCGCTGACCCCTGCCGCTGGGCGGCCGCCCCCGTCATACTGGCTAGATGAGCGGCACCGTGCTCGACCCGAAGCTTTGGGTCTCGGTGCTCGGTCCGGTGGAGGTGCGCACGGACGCCGGGGCGATACCGCTGACCTCTGGCAATCAGCGCCGCCTGCTGGCCTCGCTGTTGCTGGCACGCGGCCGGATCGTGTCGCTGAACCATGTGGCCGATGACATCTGGGGGGAGGATCTGCCTGCCGATCCTCGGGCTTCGGTGCACACCACGGTGGCTCGGCTGCGCCGCACGCTGGGTCCGGGCGCGCCGGCCTTGCGGGCCCGGCCACCGGGTTACCAGCTAGACCGAGGCCTGGTGTGGCGCGACGACGACGAGTTCGCGGCTCAGCTCTCGGCTGCCCGGAACCACACGCCACCGGATGACTACGACCGGCTCGAAGCGGCCTTGGCCCTGTGGCGCGGCCCGGCGTGGGGTGAGTTCGCCGACGACCTGGCCCGCGCCGAGGCGACCCGGCTGGAGGAGCAGCGGTTGCAGGCGGTGGAGTCCCGTGCGGAGTCGCTGATGGCGCAGCAGCGGCTCGGTGAGGCAGTGTCGAGTTTGGAGTCCATCGTCGTGGCGGACCCGCTGCGTGAGCGGGGGGTCCTGCTGCTGATGGAGGCGGCAGATCGCTACGGCTCCGTGGGCTCGGCCCTGGAGGCCTTCGCCCGGCATCGCGAGGCGTTGGCCGAGCAACTGGGCCTGGACCCCTCGGTGGCGGTGCAGCGACTGCATACCCGGATCCTGCGCCGGGAGCAGCCTAAACAGCCCGCGAGTGATGGTGCGCCGTCGGCGCCGGTCGGACCTACCCCACGGCGCGGCGAGTCCTGGGTCCTTGACCGCGCCCCTGCCGCCGACGTGAGTCCGCCGCCCGGGCCGGGCCCGCCAGAGGACTGTGCCGAGGACTTGATCGGACGAGCCGAGCTGCTGAGTCGGACCATCGAGCGTCTTCGTCCCGGAATGGTGTTGACTCTGCTCGGGCCCGGCGGGGTGGGCAAGACGGCGCTGGCCCTGGCCGTCTGCGGGGTGCAGCCCACGTGCTGGTGGGTCGACCTGACCACGGCGACCTCCGCCGAGGGTGTGGTCCCAGCCGTGATCGCCGCCACGGGAGCCGAGACCGCGCATGGATCCTCGGCCACCCAGAGCCTCGTCCGCCGCCTGTCCACCGCCCAGGGCCTGCTGGTGGTGGACAACTGCGAGCACGTGCTGACTGAGGCTGCGACCCTGGTCGACCTGGTGGTTCGCTCCTGTCCGCGTGTCTGCGTGCTCGCCACCAGCCGTGAGGGCCTGGGAGTCGCCGGTGAGCAGCTGCTACCCGTCCCGCCACTTCCCGTGCGGGGGAACCCCGAGGTTCGCCTCCCGCCCGAGGTTGGCGTGGACGCCGAGCTGGCAAACCCGGCTGTCGACCTGTTCTTGGCCCGGGCTCGCGCCGTCACACCAGATCTGCACGACACCCCCGAAACCCGCACGGTCATCTCGTCGATCTGCCGCCACCTCGACGGGTTGCCGCTGGCCATCGAGCTCGCCGCGGCACGGGCCGGCACATTGACCCTGGAAGACCTGGCCGAGCGGCTGCAGGGCCGCACCGATCTGCTGCACTCATCCTCCTCCCTGGTGCCCCGCCGTCACCAGACCCTCGTGTCGACCATGCGCTGGTCCTACGACCTCCTCACTCCCCGGGAGCAGCTGGTGTTTCGCCGGCTGTCCATCTTCGCCGCCGACTTCGACCTGGCCACCGCGGAGCGAGTGCTCGCAGGCCCGGACCTGAGCGCCGAGCAGGTGGTCGACACGGTGGCCACGCTCGTTGGCCGCTCGATGGTGGTGCCCCCAGGAATCCGAGGACGGGGGAGATACCGACTACTGGAGACGATGCGAGCCTTCGGCACGGCAGAGCTGTCGGCCGAGGAGCTGGACCGGTTGCGAGGCGCGCACGGCGCATGGGCCCGTGGACTGGTCGTCCAAGCCGAGCCCGGCCTGCAGGGCCCGGACGAGGCTCGTTGGGCCGAGCGAATGGTCGCCGTGCTGCCCGACCTACGCTCGGCAATCACCTGGTCGCTGGGGTCGCAGCATGACGCCCTCGTGGCGGACATCATCGCGTCGCTGTACCGGTGGGCCTACCTGTCGCTTCGCATCGAGATCCTCGACTGGGCCGACCGCCTGGTGGAACGGGATGCCAACCAGCGACCCGAGGTGCTGACTGCCGCGGCGCTCGGCGCGTGGATGCACGGCCGCTACGACGACGTCGCCCCCTGGGCTCACGCGGCGCTGGCCGCAGGAGGCACCGCCGCGCACCACGCAAGGGCGGTGAACCTGGCCCACGACATCCTGGGCGACCTGGGCCTGGTGACGGGTGACCTGGCCGGCGCGCAACAGCATTACGAGCAGGCTGCGGAGGGCGCTCGGCGCCGAGGACTCTTAGCCGATGCTTCGATGAGCCTGTGCGGGTTGGCATTGACTCGCACGTATGCCGGCCAGGAGGCCCACAGCGCAGCGGACAAGGCACGGCTCCTGGCCCGGCGCTCGGACAACCCCTCGGCTCTGGCCATGTCCTGGTACGCCACAGCCGAGGCGCTCGGTGAGCAGAATCCGGACGAAGCACTGGCGGTCCTGGAGCGGTGCCGCGCCATCCGCACCGGACCCGACCAGGGACTGAGCTACTCGGTGTCGCTCACGACGAGCGCGGCGATCCTCAGCCGACACGGGCCGCTGAACGCGCAGACCTTCGGGCAGGTCGCCGACACCGTGCAGTTCTGGGTGAGGTCGGGCAATGCCGGCTTCCTGACCACGTGCCTGCGCAACGCCATACCTTTGCTGGAGCGCGCCGGGGCCGACCACACGGCGATAGCCCTGGGCGGGGTCTTGGCCGACGCCGAGGGTGGCCGGGCGTCCTACGGAAGCGAGGCCGAGCGGGTCCGCGCC
>JBASAZ010000072.1:0-4594 GCA_049650845.1 Ornithinimicrobium sp. | reverse complement strand
ATCAGGATGACGTTGGTCTTGACGTCGAAGCCATCCATCTCGACCAACAACTGGTTCAGCGTCTGCTCGCGCTCGTCGTGCCCGCCGCCCATGCCTGCGCCACGGTGACGACCGACCGCATCGATCTCGTCGACGAAGATGATCGCCGGTGCGTTCTCCTTGGCCTGCTCGAACAGGTCACGCACCCGGGAAGCACCGACACCGACGAACATCTCGACGAAGTCCGACCCCGAGATCGAATAGAACGGCACGCCGGCCTCCCCGGCTACCGCCCGAGCCAACAGCGTCTTGCCGGTGCCGGGAGGGCCATAGAGCAGGACGCCCTTGGGAATTTTGGCGCCCACGTCGAGGAACTTCTTGGGCTCGGAGAGGAACTCCTTGATCTCGTAGAGCTCTTCGACTGCCTCATCGGCACCAGCGACGTCGGCGAAGGTGACCTTGGGCATGTCGGCGGAAGCCAGCTTGGCCTTGGACTTGCCGAACTGCATGACGCCGCGACCGCCGCCCTGCATACGCATCATCAAGAAGAGGAACAGACCCAAGATCAGAATCAGCGGGATCAACGTGAAAAGCAGCGAGACCAGCCAGTTCTGCCGGGCCGGGTCATCGGTGTATCCCTCGGTCGGCGGCGTTGTCTCCAACGCGGTGACCACCATGTCGCCGCGGCTCTCGACGTAGAACGCCTGGACCTTGGTTGCGTCACTGACGTCTTCCCCGGTGAACGTTTCGCCCTGCTTGAGGTCCAAGTCGATCCGGTCGGGGGTCACCGTCGCCGAGGCCACTTTGCCGTCCGCGATGAGCTTCATGGCGTCTGACGTGTCGATCCGGGCGTACGCGCTCGGTGCGGTCAGGGCATAGAGCAGCACGCCGAAGCCGACGATCAGGGCGACCCACAGCCACGGACTGCGGCGCTGTTTCTTCTTGGTCATCAATGTTCGGAGCCTGCGTGGCCCCGCTCCTTCTGCTCGTGTGTAGGACGGCGACGATTGTGACACCCGGTCTGCACGCCTCAACGCGTGGCGGGGAACCAGTGTTCCAGACGCAGCGGCCGACCGCGTTCATCCTGGGTCGCCTCCGGTGCGCGCCCCGCCGCTCAGCGACGCCGGCCGGGGCACGACGCGAGGTGTAGGCGCGGGAGGCTAGTTGTACATGTGCGGGGCCAGGATCCCCACCTCGCGCAAGTTGCGGAACCTCTCGGCAAAGTCCAGGCCGTAGCCGATCACGAACTCGTTGGCGATCTCGAAGCCGACGTAGCGCACGTCGATGTCGACCTTGGCCGCCTCCGGCTTGCGCAACAGGGTGCAGATCTCCACCGAGGCCGGGCTGCGCGAGAGCAGGTTGGTCCGGATCCAGCTCAACGTCAACCCCGAGTCGATGATGTCCTCGATGATCAACACGTGACGGTCGGTGATGTCGGTGTCCAGGTCCTTCAGAATCCGCACCACTCCCGAGGACTTGGTGCCTGAGCCGTAGGAGGACACGGCCATCCAGTCCATCTCGGCCGAGCCCGGCAAGGCGCGCATCAGGTCGGCCATCACGACGACCGCGCCCTTCAGCACGCCCACCAAGAGCACGTTCTTGTCCTGATAGTCCTGCCAGATCTGCTCCCCGAGCTCGACCAGCCGCTCCTGGATCTGGGCTTCGGTCAGCAGCACCTTGTCCAGATCGGCGCCCATCTGCTCAGCGTCCACGTCTTCCTCCAGCTCTCGGGTGGGGCCATCGACGCGCAGCCGCGCGGCGGGTGTAGGCACAGTTAACTAGGGATGCTCGATCGGAGCCATAGGCGGTCCGACTGCCGACCGACCTGGACCTGCCCGGGGAGGTCGACCGGTCCCTGCCCGTGCCAACGCACCAGCAGGTCGTGCATTCCCCCCACGTGGGTCGAGCTCAGGGATCCGGGGGTTGCGCCAGCCTCGACCGCCATCCGGCGCAGCAGCCGCGTCCGGATGCCCGGCGGGTGGGCCAACAGCGCCTCGACCGACCACGGCACGGGGCCCATGCCGGCGTATGCGGTCTGGCTGAGCTCGTCCAACGTGTCTGCGTCGACCCGCAGCAGCTCCGCGGAGCGGGCCAGCGCGGCGATCACCCCCGGGCCGAGCTCGCGATCCCACCCGGCGAGCAGCGTCCGGGCCCGCGCCCTGGCAAACCGCGGATCCTCGTTATGCGGGTCGCGCCAGGCCTGCAGGCCCGCCTCGACGCAGGCCCCTTCGGTGGTCTGCCGACTCAACCGCAACAGTGGTCGCAGCAACAGCGTGGGTGGCGTCGTGCCTGGCTGATCATGGTGAGGAGGGCTCTGCAGGAGCCGAGCGGACGGCATACCGGATAACGAACGTGCCCCCGAGCCGCGGGCCAGGCCCAGCAGGACCTGCTCGGCCTGGTCGTTGCGGGTGTGGCCGATCAGCACCGCGCGCGCACCCTGGCGACGCGCTTCGTCGGTCAGCGCGGCATACCGCACCTCTCGGGAGGCCTGCTCCACCCCACTCCCCGTGTCCGAGACCCGGACCGGCATCACCCGAACCGGGCTCAGACCGAGCGCGAGGCACTGTCGCTGCGCGGTGGCCGCCGTCTGCGCCGAGTCCGCTTGCAGTTGATGGTTGACGATGACGGCCCCGGCCACGCCTGCGTGGCGCGGGACCACGAAGGCAGCGCCGACGGCGAGGGCGAGCGAGTCAGCGCCGCCGCTGCAGGCCACGAGCACTCGCTCCCCCAACAGGTGGTGCTGCTGCAGGGCGGTGCGGATCGCCGAGCGCACCGCGGCGGTCGACCCGGCCGGACCGCTCATCGTCCCCGCCGGCCGGTATGGCGAGCGCTGGCTCTAGCGATGGACCCGGTCGACCCACGCGGCCGGGTCGGCGATCTCACTGGCCCGGGGCAATGCGTCCGGACTGGCCCACACCTGGTTGAAGCCCGCAGTCCCCACCTGCTCCATCACGGTTCGCACGAAGACGGCGCCGTCACGGTATTGCCGCATCTTGGCTTCCAGGCCCAGGAGTCGGCGCAGCAGGACGTCCACGGCTCCGGCGCCTTTGCGCCGCTGGGTGAACTTGGCCCGGATCTGCGCCACACTCGGGATCACCGCGGGTCCGACTTCGTCCATGATCACGTCGGCGTGGCCTTCCAACAGGGACATCACTGCGGTCAGGTCGGCCAACTGGACGCGTTGTTCCTCGCTGGCCAGCAGCGTGGTGATGTCGATGTCGCCGCGCAGCACTCCAGGCAGGCCGGCGATGAGCTGGCCCATGCGTCCGCTGACGTCATCCGCGTGTGGGATCAGTGAGGTGCTCAACTCTTGCGCGCGCTCGATGATGTGCTCCCGGAGCCAGGGCACTGCCGTGAACTGCACCCGGTGAGTCTCCTCGTGCATGCAGACCCACAGTCGGAAGTCGCTGGGGTCGACCTCGAGCTCCCGCTCGGTGGCCATGATGTTGGGGGCGACCAGGAGCAGGCGGGGGGTGCCCTGCGGCGCGAGGTCGTACTGCCCGAGCACCTTGGTGCTCACCCAGGACAGCAAGCCGGCCACCTCGGCTCCGCTGACCACTCCGCCGACCCGGCGAGCCAACTCCGACGGGTCGGCGTGACCGCTGTTCTTGTCTGCGCCCGTGCCCGTGCTGCGCAGACGTCGGGAGATGACCTCGTCGAGCACCGGCGTCATCATGGCCTGCATGGAGGCCGAGTTGGCGCTGATCCAGCCCGGCCGGTCCACGATCAGCGGTGCCGGGGCGTCGTCCGGGGCGGTCATCAGCGAGGTGTGGGCGACCGGGTCAACCGAGGCCGCAGCGCACGCGCGCAGTTGGGCGACTGCGTCTTTGATCTCGATGCGGCTGGCCTTGGGCCCGGGACGCACCAACCGGCCGGCCGAGGTTGCCGCAAAGCCCCAGTCCACGAGATCCCCGCCCGATGCCGAGTTCGCCGGGACCTGCTCCGGTGGCGCACCACGATCGGTCTTGAAGAATCTGTTCATGACTCCAACGTAACCACGACGGGCCTAACAGCCGCAGTCGGCGAGCTGCGAGACCATCGCGTCGATCGTCGCTCGGGCCTCCACACCAGCCCCTCCGGAGCCGACATCGTTGACGGTCAGGGCAAAGACCAACAATCTGCCGTCCCGGGTCGTCAGGGTCCCGGCCAGCGCCGTCACCGACGGCAGGGATCCTGTTTTGGCGCGCACCACCCCGCGGCCGGCTTCGGCCTCCTCGAGGATGAATCGATCGGCCAGCGTGCCGCTGTAGGCGGCCACCGGCAGGCCGGTCAACGCCGACTGAAGAGCGGGGTACCGGCCGCTGGCCCCCGCGACCAGCACGTCGGCAACCACGCGCATCGGCACCAGCGTGCCATCCGAAAGCCCGGAGGCATCGGCCAACACGGCACCGTCGGTGTCGATGCTGTAGAAGTCGCTCACCGCAGCCAACACCCACGCGTTGACCGACTCCTGGTCGGGCTCCACCCCTGCCGTCACGGCGGCCTGGCGGCTCAGCTGTTCGATCATCGCGTTGTCGCTCGTGGTCAGCGCCAACGCCAACACGTCGCGCACCGGCGCCGACTCGACCTGCGCCAGCACGGTCGGCGCAGCAGGGTCCGCGGTGGCATCGGGTGA
>JBASAZ010000071.1:0-9961 GCA_049650845.1 Ornithinimicrobium sp. | reverse complement strand
CCCCCCGTCACATCATCTCGTTCGAGCCACGCGCGCTCCCATGCCGCGATCATCGGCGGCCACACGAGTAGCACTCGAAATGGTGTGATCAGCCGCATGTAGCTCCGGCCGCGCGCCCCGTGAGGCTTGACCAGCACAGCCACGCGCAGTTCATGGTCAGCCCCGGGTCCCTGCACCCAGCCAAGGTGCATGATCCCGTGCATGGTCGCGTTCGCCATCTCGCTTGCCTCCTCGCTGCGAGAGCGATGAATAGGAGTGAACGGCGACCCCGGTAGCGACGGGACCGGTGCATCGTCGGTTCGTTCGGCAACGCGCGATGTCCACGTCCCCAGGCCGTGTGTTGGCTTGTCCCAACCAAGTAGTGCACCGAGCCGCCAGCGCACACTGAACAGCAAACGGCCGATGAGACCTTCACCCTCGGGCCGACCACCATTGCCAAAGATCGCAGCCACGACGGCAGCGAAGTCGCCCTCACCGGCGTCGGGGGTGCTAACCCGCCACACGTCTTCGAGCTCGAAGTCCGGGGCAAGTTGATGGATTCGCCACGGCCGGGTGGTGTGCGCTGAGGCAGGTAGGCGTTGAGACATCTGTCGCTCCCATGTATACGGTGGCGTACCTTGATTCGCCCCGCGTTTGGTGGAGGCTCTGGTCTCCTCCGTCGTGTTCACGACGATACGAGCGGTGGGGCGGCCATACGGGTGCTGATGGCCAGGCGGTTCCATACGTTGGTGGTGGCGATGGCGAACACTAGCTCGACGGTCTGAGCCTCTCCGAACGCGCCGATGGCCGCATCCCAGACCTCTTGATCGACGCCGCCGTCGAGCCGGGTGGTTGCTTCCGTGAGGGCGAGCGCGGCACGCTCCT
This sequence comes from Ornithinimicrobium sp., assembly GCA_049650845.1. GTDB lineage: Bacteria > Actinomycetota > Actinomycetes > Actinomycetales > Dermatophilaceae > Ornithinicoccus. The sequence continues at coordinate 9,097 of JBASAZ010000071.1, read as the reverse complement.
GGGAGGTGAACCAAGGAGACTCTTCCCCCCAATGCCACCAGAACGGAGAGGCGGCGACCGTCTTCGCCGGCCTTGATCAGTGTTCTCCTTTTTAGGTGGGGTTGCCCCCGTTTGGTGGACATCGGTTACTGGCCAGACGTGGTGGACCGACCTGTAGGTGTGGGGCTGTGCAGTCGCTGCTGAGTGGGTCGTGATCATCGGGGGGCCGCCATGGGCGCTCGGTATTCGGTGAGCCTGATGAGCCCGTGGGCGCTCACGTGCTCGAGGCTCACCGTGCGGTTGCGTAGGCGTTCCGGTGGTACGGGGTGGGAGTGGGGGAAGCGCCTGAAACGCCAGCCGTGAAGGCGCGCTCCAGGTCTGTCGCTGTCGGTGATAGCGAGGGCAATGAACCGTCCGTTGGGGCGGAGTCGCGTGGTCGCGTTGCGGATTAGCTCTCCGGGGTCGGGGTGGTGTGAAAGTAGCCACGTCGCCGTGATGAGGTCGTAGCGTTCCGGCGTGTCGAGGGCGGCGTCGGCGTCGCCGTGTCGGAACTCGGCCCGGCTGTCCGAGTCGTATAGTTCGGCGACACCGGGATCAGCGCAGACCGTCGGCGCGCTCGTCGTTGTTGGCCATCGGCGGTTGGTTCTTCAATCTTCACAGACATCACCATCGACGCGGGCTGGTGGGGCACGTTGCCCGAGTCGTTCGCGAGGGGAGCACTGGACCGCGGTGCGTCCTTGTTGTGCTCGAGCAGGTCCCTTGGCGAGGATGGGTCGACGGTCATGGGCTGGCTCCTTTGAGGTGGGCCGTTCGGTCGAGGGGCTGGGTGTGTTCGGTTATCGGTGGGGATGGGCCTCAGCAGCGGTCGATCTCGCGGCCCATGAGCCAGTTCGGGTTGTCGCGGTGTCGATGTGACGACCGTGGCCTGGCCCCGGGTGGGGCGAAGTAACGTGCACAACATCCGCACGGTCGTGCTCTTGCCGGCCCCGTTAGGTCCGAGAAACCCGTAGATCTCTCCTGGCTCGACGTGCAAATCGAGTGAACGGACGGCGGGGATGCCGCCGAAGTCCCGGCCGAGTTCGGTGGCGACGATTGCCCCCGGGAGGCGTGGGCCTTTCGGGTGGCATGTGTGCTCCTATGTTGCTGCCGATAGCGCGTTTGAGTAACTGGTCAAACGTGTACTTCATCTGGGTGAGGCAAGAGTTTCTCGGCTTCGTTACCGAGGTTGGGTAGGCCGGTCTCGCCTTCCATGTCGATGGTTGGCAGCAGGCGATCAAGCCAGGTCGGAAGCCACCAGTTGGCGTGGCCCAGGAGCGTCATCGTCGCCGGCACCAGGACGAGCCTGATGAGGGTGGCGTCGACAAGGATGGCGGTGGCCAAGCCCAGACCCATCATCTTGATGATCGGGGCCTCACCGAGAACGAAGCCGAGGAAGACCGCGATCATGATCAGGGCTGCTGATGTGATCACTCGGGCCGTGCTGGCAATCCCATGGACTACCGAGCGAATGTTGTCGCGGGTGAGCAGGTACTCCTCGCGGACCCGGGAGAGCAGGAAGACCTCGTAGTCCATTGAGAGGCCAAACAGAACCGCGAACATGAACATGGGCAGGAAGGGGTCGATCGGCACCGTCGACTCCATACCGATGAGGCTGATGCCCCACCCCCACTGGAACACCATGACCATCACGCCATATGCGGCGCCGATGCTGAGGAGATTCAGCAGCGCAGCCTTTAGCGGCACCAAGACCGACCGGAACACCAGGGTCAGCAACAGGAACGACAGCAAGATCACCGCGGCGATGAAGAACGGAAGGCGATCTTTGACCTGGTCGCCGATGTCCGCGAAGCTGGCCGTCAATCCACCGACGTGGGCACGAGCCGGGCTCTGATCCAGCACTGCTGGCAAGACATCCGCACGCAGACGTTTGATCGTGTCCGATGTGGCGCTGTTTTGTGGTCCTGTGGTCGGGTAGGCCAGCAGGGTGGCCACCCCGGCTTCTACGTTCACGTCCGCGGGCGCCGTGGCGGCGATCCCCTCGTCATCTGAGATGGCGCCCAGAAGAGGTTCGACGACGCTGCGGTCCTGTGCGATGTCGACGGCGACAACCAGCGGGCCGTTATGGCCGGCGCCGAAGCCATCGGCAATGAGATCGTAGGCCAGTCGTTCGGTACGTGTCTCGGGCAGTGAGCCAGCATCGGAGGTACCCATCCGCAGCGCCAGCACCGGCGCAGTCACGACCAACAGCAGGGCGGACACGACGACGAGATACGCCCAGGCGTGGCCGGACACGTGCTCACCCCATCGCTGCCAGCCCCGGCTAACCGTGGGGCTATCTGATGCCGGGCGTCGGCGGCGTCTGCGTGGGTTGATCCGGTGGCCCGCGAGCCCCAAGAAGGCAGGCAGCAGAGTCACGGACGCGATCGCCATGATCAACACGATGACCGACGTGGCGATGCCAGCGGCGGTGAGGGCCGGGACGCCAGCGACTGCGAGACCAAGGACGGCAATAACCACGATGCCGCCAGCGAACATCACGGCCTGGCCTGCGGTGGCAACGGCACGTCCGACCGATTCCTCCACGCTCATCCCTCTGGCTAAGAAGTCGCGGTATCGGGTGAGCAGGAACAAGGCATAGTCGATCCCCACGCCGAGGCCAATCATGGTGGCCATCTGCGGGGCCCAGTTGGGTATGTCGACGAGGTAGGTGATCAACGACATCGAGCTGATGCCCATGGCCAGGCCGAAGATCGCCATTGCGATAGGCAAGCCCATGGCGATCAACGAACCGAACGCGAGGAGCAAGATGATCACCGCGGCGATCAGCCCGATCATCTCCCCCATGCCTGTCTCGGCATCCTCGAAAGCAAAGAACAAGTCCCCGCTCATCTCGATCTGCAACGGCGAACCCTCTTGGGCGCTGACACCGAAGTCCTTCAGGTCATCCAGGTTGCTCTCGGACAGTTCTTCCATCACCGGGTATTGGACACGGACCAGAGCGACCTGGCCGTCAGGTGAGACTGATCCACTGGCCGTCGCCGCCTTCTGCTCCAGCTCCAACTCACCGGCCGGGTCGCTGGTGCCCAGCACGTCGGGTAGGTTCGCGATGCCGGTCTGAACCTTGGAAACTTCGGCTTTCGCTTCGGCGGAATCGAAGAAGGTCACACCGTCTTCGGACGGTGTCAACACCACCAGCGCGCTCAGCCCGGCTTCGTCCGACGCGGCAGTTGCCAGCAAGTCGGCGGCCTGAGAGGAATCAAGACCGGGTACCTCGAAGGAGTCTTCGAGGTCGGCACCGAAAAGGCTGGATGAACCTATGACGAGTGCAGCCATCGCCAGCCACGTGCCGATGACTGTCCACGGGCGGCGGGCGGCATATCTGCCCAATCGGTACAAACGATGTGACATTCTCGGCTCCTCAGCGGTCCATGCGCGACCCTCGCTGGATCGCGTGAACCGACCATGACCGAGGCGGGTTGGCTGGCGGTGCTCGATCAGTGTGATCCCGGTGGAGACCGCTGATTTCGGCTCCACCGGATCGCGGGTAGCCCTGCAGTGGGACGCAACCAGGGCGCCGAAGGATCGGTCCAGGACGATCGTGGGCATGCCACACTCGACAGTGATGCGCTGAAAGGAGAGGCCAACGATGCAATTTCGTCTCCTTGGTGGGGTCAGCGCAACCACCGACGCTGGGCGACCTGTCGATGTGGGTCCGCCAAAGTGCCAGACCGTTCTAGCCGTGCTGGCGTTGTCAGTGGGGTCTGCGGTACCGGTGTCCCGGTTGGTGGAGCTGGTATGGGGTTCTGAGCCCCCCCGCACTGCCGACAAGACTCTGCAGTCCTACGTAGCCCGTCTTCGTCAGGGCCTTGGGCGGGACACCGTAGTTCGGGTTGGCCTCGCCTACCTGCTTGACGTGAGGCCCGACTCAGTCGATGTGCGGCGCTTCCAACACCATCTCGACCTCGGCGATATCGAGGCGGCCCTGGCCGAGTGGAAGGGAACTCCGTTAGCCGGGCTGGATGCCGGAACGCTGACTCCGATCGTGGACGGTTTGTCCGAGCAATGGCTGAGCGCGGTTGAGCTCGATCTGGCTCACCGCCTCGAACAGGACCCTCCAAGCACGATTGGCGCGTTAACAGAGCTCACAGCAAACTACCCGTTTCGTGAGGGGCTCTGGGTGCTGTTGATGACCGCTTTGTACCGCACAGGACGCCAAGCCGACGCGCTCGCTGCCTATCGCACCGCCCGGCATCACCTCGTCGATCATCTCGGTGTCGAACCCGGCACCCGCCTCAAGGCACTCGAGACGGCTGTGCTGTCCCAGGACCCGACACTGGCATCCGCCGGACCACGCGCCACAGGCGCGGTGTTCCCGACCGGGATGATCGCGTTCGGGTGTTCCGAGATCGACACCACTCACCGCCGCTGGCGCGACGATCGTTCCGGATCGGCAGCAGCGGCAAAACGTCATGACGAGCTCGCCCGGACCGTTGCAGCAGAACATGCCGGACAGGTCTGGGCGACTAACGGACGGTCGGTGTCGGTCGCCTTCGGCAAGGCGAGCGAGGCGCTCAGCTGGGCCAAGCGGATCCAGCACGCTGCGGCCGATGCCCTCACAGCAGAAGGCGGCCTGCTCGTCCGGATCGGCCTGCACGTCGGTGAGGCCGACGAGCGCAACGGCAACTACTTCGGCCCAACTGTCGATCTCGCCGCTCGACTCGCCGGCGCCGGCCACGGTGGGCAAACGCTCCTCTCGACGAGCGCCGCCGCGCTGGTCGACGACGAGATACTGGTTGACCTCGGAGCGGTCCGTTTCACGGACACATGGAACGAACAGCGCGTTCACCAACTCGGTGACTCCAGCTTTCCCCCGTTGCGCGTTTCGAGAGAACGGGTGGGACCACAGCGTCCCGCCGGCCGGCTCATCGGCCGCACCGACGCGATAGATGCCGCAATGGCCGCCGCCGATGCCTTCCCGGTCGTGACCCTGGTGGGTCCCGGTGGGATCGGAAAGACCCGCCTGGCGCTCGAACTTGCACATCGGCGCGAGCGCACACCGGTGTGGTTCGTCGAACTCGCAGGAGTCTCATCATCGACCGACGTCGAGCGAACCGTTGCCGACGTACTCCAGGTAACGGAGGCCCCGGCGCGTCCACTCTTGAGCGCGATCTTGCGTGCGCTCGCGCATCCTGGTGGCTTGCTCGTCATCGACAACTGTGAGCACGTCATCGACGGCGCGGCAGCACTCGTCGATGAGATCGTCTCGTCGCGTCTTGACGTGACGGTGTTGTGCACCTCCCGCGAGGGCCTCGGTGTCCCGGGAGAACAACTCGTGGCTGTCGGACCCCTCGACCCCACCATGGCAGCAGTCGAGCTCTTCACCGAACGCGCTCTCGCGGCGGACCGCTCGTTCGACATCACCCACGACCCCGAATCGGTGGTCGAGATCTGCCGCCGCCTCGACGGCGTCCCGCTTGCGATCGAGCTTGCGGCGGCGCGGATTCGAAGTCATGCGCCGGCAGACATCGTGGCCCAGCTTGACCGCAGCCTCCGGCTGCTCACTGGTGGACGCCGGGCGAGCGTCGAGCGGCACCGCACACTGCAGGCCACGGTTCGGTGGTCCTACGATCTGCTCGATGACGCCGAGCGGTTGGTGTTCCGCCGGCTGTCGGTCTTCGTTGGACCGTTTGACATGCGTGCTGCGGAGTCCGTAGTTGCTGACGAAACTCTGTGCGTTGACGACGTCACGGCCCTGGTCGGTGATCTTGTCGACCGCTCGATGGTGGGCGTCGAGTCAGCCGGTTTCGGACGGCGGTACCGATTGCTGGAAACCATCCGTCAGTTCGGTGCCGAGTCCCTCGCGGAAACCGGGGAGACGGAACAGATCGCAAGCCGGCACGCGGCGTTCGTCAACGGCGAGGTCGAGCGGATTTCGGTGCTTCTCGACGGCCGCGACGAGGTGCGCGGTGTGTACGAGCTCAGCGAGCTGTGGCCGAACCTGCGGACTGCGGTGGATTGGGCCCTCGCCCATGGCGATGTCACGTTGACCACGACACTGATCGCCCCCATCTCGACCCAGGTGTTCTTCCGGCGCGGCGTCGGTGAAATCTCTGACTGGGCAGAACGACTTCTCGACATCGTCGAGGACTCCGATGACGAAACGATCACCCACGCCCTGCTCTGGATCGCCTTGCACCACACCATGACCCAAGATGTCGATCGCTTCGATGCCGTTGCGCAATCGCATCCAGCGCCCGACGGCGTCCTCGGTCGCTTCGGCATGGCAATTATCAAGGGTGATCGACAGCGAATCCTCGACCTAGGCCCAGAGGCCATCACCGCAGCTAAGGCACGCAACGAGTCATCCCTGGCCATGCTGTTCGAGATATTCGTCGGCGGAAACATGCTCCAAGCCGACAACCTCGCCGAGGCCGCAACGTTCATGGACGATCTCACTGAGCGCTTTCGCGAGCAGTCGGCACCCCCGACATACATGACCTGGGCGCTGTACCTGGCCGGTGCGACCGCCGCGATGCGAGGCGATGACCAAGGCGCCGAGAGGCTCTACCTGGCGGCTGCGTCAGTTGACGTACCGCCGCGAACGAATACTCCGAACGAGACGCTCGCCGCTCGCCAAGCCTTCAACGAAGGTGACCACGATCGAGCATTCTCGATCTTGCGGTCCTACGTCGAGGAGTTGCTCTACGCCGGGAACCACAGTGGCCTCGTACTTGTGGGCCTCGAGTTCGTCACGATGACGAACTCACTTGATCGGCTGGAGTTGGCCGCGATCGTCGTCGGGCACCTGCGATCGGAAGGATTCCTGCGCGACCCCAACACTGGCCTTGCTGCATTGATCGCCGACGTCGCAGTGCGCGTTGACAACAACCCGACAACCCGGGCTATCGCCGAGCAGGCCCAATCCCGTGACCTCGACCAGCGCGACACCTTACGCGTGATCCAGGACATCCTCGATGTCTTGATAGTCGAGCTCCGTCGATCGTGAGCTCGTTTCTCGGTTCCACCACCCCTCCACCGACCTGCCACCCATCGACAACCACCCAAGCGGACGGTTGTTTCATGGATAAGAAACCCAACACCTCCCCCTCCTCCGACACCTCGGCCAACACCCAGCATCCGTCAAACGGCATGACCGCCGTCGTGCAGCATGCCTATGGGCTGGGTGCGATCGAGACCGCCCAGCGCCCAGTGCCATCGGCTGGGCCAGGACAACTGCGGATCAAGGTCGCTGCGAGCACAGTCAACCCGATGGATTTACACCTTGCCACCGGGTCGCCGGGTTTCGTGCGACTGGTCGAGGGCTTCCGCCGCCCCAAGCACCCGATCCCCGGCCGTGAAGCCTGCGGGGTGATTGACCAGGTGGGCTCTGGCGTCAAAGACTTCGAGATCGGCCAGTCAGTGTTCGGCTGGCTGACCGGTGCCTTTGCCGAATACGCCGTCGCAGAGGCTGATCGTATGTGGCTCGCTCCACCAGCGATGACCGCGTTCGAATGCGCGGCACTACCGGTTGCCGGCGCGACTGCGTTGCAAGCAGTCGAACTCGGCAACGTCCCAGGCAAGCGAGTCGTCGTGAACGGCGCATCTGGAGGGGTCGGGCACTACGCCGTGCAAATCGCCAAAGCCCGCGGAGCGCACTGGGTTGCTGGCGTGTCTTCCAGCAGCAACACCGACTTCGTGCGCGGTCTCGGCGCCGATCAAGTCATCGACTACGGCTCCGAGGACTTCACATCAGAGCAATGGGATGTGATCATCGACTGCATCGGGAACCGCAGCGACTCCGAGATCCGGGCGGCGCTCGTGAACGACGGTCGATGGATCGTGGTCGGCGATAAGAAAATGGACGGATTACTCGGCCCGCTCCCTCGCCTGCTCGTGCGGTTGATGCGCTGGCAATTCGGGTCGCAGTCGTGTCACTGGTTCGTCCAAGGCGAGAAAGTGCGCTATCTCGAGGAACTTACCGCTCTCGTGGAGGAGGGGTTGGTGCGTTCGCATCTGAGCGAAACAGTCACCTTGGGCCAGATGCGGGCGGGATACGAACGTATTCAGAGCGGTCATACCGTTGGCAAGCTGGCCGTCGATGTGACAGCAGCACGTGACGTGGAGTCGATGGAAGCGAACACCGAAGCGGGGTCCCCGTCGTGAGCACGGCAACAGAAAGAAGCGACACTGTCGTGGGCCCGAGCGAGCGTATCGACCGGTTGGAGAGAAGGGCGCTGCTTTCCGCTTTGTGGATTTTCGTCCTTCTGAACTTCATCTTTCGCGACCTCCACGAAATTGTGAAGCCCGAGATATTGGCAGATGCGTTGAAGGGGATCTACAACGGCCAAGAGGTTACCGAAGCGATGTTCCTCCTCGGAGGCATCATGGTCGAAGTACCGATTGCCATGGTGCTGATGGCGTGGGTGCTTCCGATCCGAGCGAACCGATGGGCCAACGTGGTCTTGGCGCCGATCTGGGCGCTCACCTTGATCGCGGTGCCCGGCGACCTCGATGACTACTTCCACGTCGGGCTGATGCTGATAGCACTTGCAGTCATCGTCTGGAAGGCGTGGACCTGGAGGCCTTCCTCATCTTAGGTTCACGCGTTCATCAGCCAAGCCCCCCTTCAACGGCAGCGTTGGGAGCGATTCACATCGTCGGTTCCAAACCACGGCTCGGCGACCGGGCAGGCGCGGGCAACGAAGCCGTCATCGGCCAGGTGATCCCACCGCGCCCGGATGATCCGAGGCTAATGTGAGGTCATGGCCACGTTCGTCCTCATCCACGGCGGCGGTGGGACCGCCTGGGACTGGCATCTCGTCGGGCCGCGGCTTCGCAATCGCGGGCACGAGGTGGTCGCGATCGACCTCCCCAACGAGGACCCGACGGCCGGATGGTCGGAGTACGTGGACACCGTCGTCCACGCAGTAGACAGTCGTGGCGGCCTCGTGGTCGTGGGGCACTCGCTCGGCGGTTTTACGGCACCGCTCGTGTGCTCACGGGTGCCCGCCGAGCTCATGGTCCTCATCGCCGCGATGATTCCGTCGCCAGGCGAGCTCTTCTCCGAATGGTGGACCAACGCGAGCCACCAAGACAGCGGTCACGACGACGTCTTTTA
>JBASAZ010000070.1:0-1576 GCA_049650845.1 Ornithinimicrobium sp. | reverse complement strand
GCGTGGCCGCCGACGCCATCGGATGGATGTCGTCGGTCTCCGTTCCGGTGGTCGCACTCGACCTTCCCTCGGGGATCGATGCCTCGACCGGTGACGCACCGGGAAGCCACGTTCGCGCGACCGCGACGATGACCCTGGCACTGCCCAAGACCGGCCTGCACGTGGACGCGGTCGGCGAACTGTGGGTGAGCGACATCGGCATCCCGCGGACCGTCTTCGAGGACGCCGGCGTCACACCCCCGCCAGCAGGGCTCTTCTCGCCGGGATACATCGTGCCCTTGGTGCGCCCGTCCGAGGATTTCCCTCACGAGCGGGTGCCGCCCGAACGACAAGGCCGTCCGGGCGGCACGGGTGGTTGACTCGAGGCCGAAGCCGCCGGTCAGAGCGCCGGAGCCGCCGGCAGGTCGAGATCGGTCTCCACGAAGTGGTTGAAGTAGTTCGTGAGCAGGTTCAGGGTGACGTGCGCGGACAGCTCGGTGAGCTGCTCGTCGGTCCACCCGGCGTCAAGCGCGTCCTGCCAGGCAGCATCCTCGACGGCACCGACGTTGGTGGTGTACTGGCGGGCGAGGGTGAGCAGGGCGTCCAGCTTGGCGTCGAACTCCGCCTCGCCGCGTCGGATGGCGATCATCTGGTCGCTGGTGAGGCCCGCAGCCTTGCCTCCACCGGTGTGCGCGGCCTGACAGTAGGTGCACCCGTCCGCGTTGCCGACGGCCAGTGCGATCGCCTCTCGGGTTCCGGCATCGAAGGAACCGTGGTCGGCGATGACCTGTTGGATGGCGGCGTAGCTCTGGAGCACCACCGGCGAATGGGCCATTCCGCCGTGGATGTTGATGACCTTGCCGTACTTCGCCTCCAGCGCCTTCAGCTCGTCGCGGCTCTGATCGGGGGCGTTCTCAGTCGTGTGGACGGGAATTCGGGCCATGGGTGTTTCTCCTTGGGACGTGGATGGTTAATGACGTCCGTACAAGCACGAGGTGTCCCGCTCACATCCCGAAGTGTCCTCTCGGTGACACTGTTGAACCTTCCCGTTCGCGGCGACCCCCAGGAGAACCATGCGCAAGGACCACGAGCACTCGGCATCCCTACGCGACGCCCTCTGGGTTTCCCGGTGCGTCGGGCACGCGGAGACGACGCCCCTACGACCTGAGGACGTGGACGGACTTGCGCGCTTCATTGCGGTTCGGACCCTGGCCGCAGGAGAGCCGCTGCAGCGCGCGGGGGAGGTGCCGGCGGCGGTGAGCATCGTCCGCGAGGGTGCCCTGGAGTTGGCGGTGCACGGTCCGGCGGGGCGGATGGTCATTCAGACTCTGCGACCAGGTGACATCGACGGTGACATCCAGATCCTGCTGGGTATGCCGATGGCGTACGAAACGCGGGCCATAACCAAGACCACCTGTCTCATGGTCAGTCGTAGCCACTTCGAAGAGCTCTTGGCGGCCCACCCCCAGGTCTCGCGGCGGTGGCTGACCAGCGTGTCTCAGCGCCTCACGCGATCTCACTCCCGGTTGACGAGCCTGCTCGGACAGCCGCTGGAGATCCAGGTCGCTCAGCTGCTGTTGGCCGAACACGTGGACCA
>JBASAZ010000069.1:0-3900 GCA_049650845.1 Ornithinimicrobium sp. | reverse complement strand
GTTCAGGGGTTGGTCAGTCTGGCGGAGCAGGTCCTACCCGGTCACGATTTAACGACGAGGCACCTGCAGATCGCCGCTCTGGGGGGAGAGCAGCCGCGCCTGCTGATGCGGCGGGAATCCGCTTCGCTGCAGGTGGCCGGAAAGGAGTCCGAAGTCTGGGACGAACTACGCGACGATGTGGACGGAGGGCTCGCGATCCAGGAGGTGGTGTCCGGTGTCGTTCGAGAGCAGCACTGGGCGGCGGACGGCACGGGCACAGCAGAGCCCGCGGCCACCGTCGAACCCCCGCCGTTCTCGACCCGCGAGCAGCAGGTAGCCGGCCTGATGGGACGCGGGCTGAGTGACCGCGCGGTCGCGAGAGAGTTGTGGCTCTCGCCCAAGACGGTGGAGAAGCACGTGAGCGCCGTCCTTCGCAAGACCGGCACGAGCAGCCGTACGGCCGCTGTGGTGCGCTGCATTGAGATGGGCTGGCTCTGAGCTCCCCCGGCGGTGTATAGCCTCAGTGAACCGACGGCCCCTCCGGGGGGTTTCCCCCATCGCCAAAGGACCGGCTCGAGAGCAGACTTCTGTCTGTCCCGGCGGCCGCCGAGGCCAACCCCACGCGAAGGAGCTTATCGTGCCCGTCGTCCCACTCGAGGAGACGCTCTCCTGCGCCTTGACCGACCGGTACGGCGTGCCTGCCATCAACATCGTCAACGACCTGACCATCGAAGCCGTGCTGTCCGCGGCGGTGGAAGAGCGCTCCCCGGTGATCCTGCAGACCTCGGTAAAGACAGTGAAAATGTACGGCCAGGCGCAGTTGTACTCGATGTTCTCCGCCTTGGCACACGAGGTGCCCGTCCCGGTCACCCTGCATCTCGACCACTGCCCTGAGCGCTCGGTTATCAGCGACTGCCTCGGGGCCGGCTGGAACGCCGTTCTCTTTGATGCTCATGAGCTCGAGGTCTCGGAGAACCTTCGGCAGACCAGGGAGGTGGTGAAGGAAGCCCGTCGTCGCGGTGCTCACGTTGAGGGGGAGATCGAAGGAATCCAAGGTGTCGAGGACGGCATCGGATCCGACGAAGCATCCGAGCAACAGTCGCTGGAGGTGGCGGTCGACTTCATCGAGCGCACCGGCGTGGACTGCTTCGCCCCGGCCATCGGAAATGCCCACGGTCAGTATTCCGCGGCGCCCGTTCTGGACCATCAGCGCGTCAGCGACCTGGTTGACGCGACGGGGGTCCCGATGGCGTTGCACGGAGGCACTGGCCTGTCGACGGAGCAGTTCCAGGACCTCATTGCGCGTGGCTGCGCCAAGGTCAACATCTCCACGGCGCTCAAGGAGGCGTACATGAAGTCGAGCCTGGAGTTCCTGCGGGGGGCCGAGGACCAGGGCAAATGGGACCCTCCATCCCTCTTCCGGCACCAGAGGGCTGCCGTGATCGACATGGCCCGCGAACACATGCGGATCTTCGGCAGCTCCGGGCGGGCGCGATGACCACGCTGATCCTTGACTGTGACGGGGTCCTCGCCGACACGGAGCGCTACGGCCATCTCCCCGCTTTCAACGCCACGTTCGCCGAGTACGAGCTCCCGGCCCGGTGGGACGCCGAAGAATACGCGAAGCGCCTCAGGATCGGTGGCGGCAAGGAGCGGATGGCCAGCCTGTTCAACGACCCCGAGTTTGTGCGCTCCGCGGGCATACCCGAAGAGGAGGGGCAACGGGCCGAGCTGCTCGCCCGGTGGCACAAGACGAAGACACGCACCTTCCGTGACCTCGTAGCCGCGGGCGTGCTTCCTCCGCGACCTGGTGTCGGCCGCATCATTCGCGAGGCGCTGGACGCGGGATGGGTCGTGGCGGTGGCCTCGACCTCGGCAGAGGATTCGGTCCGCGCGGTGCTTCAGAACGCCGTCGGGCCCACCGTCGCCGGGTCGATCCCTGTGTTCGCCGGTGACGTGGTGCCGGCGAAGAAGCCCGACCCGGCCATCTACCTCCTGGCCCTGCGGGTTCTGGGTGTCGACGCTGGGGACGCCCTCGTGATCGAGGACTCCCGCAACGGACTCCTCGCCGCCGCGGGCGCCGGCTTGCCCTGCCTGGTCACCGTGAACGGCTATACGCGCGAAGAGAACTTCGACGAGGCTGTGCTCGTCGTATCAGAGCTCGGGGAGCCGGACAGATCGCCGGTGGAAGTAATCGCCAACAGCAACGACGTGGCCATCGACCACCACGTGAGGCTGGACACGCTCCGGCGATGCATCGAAGCCGGTGCACCGCCGGATCGAAAGCCACGTTAGGCATCCGTGAGCGTTGAACGCGAGGACCTGGCGGTGCGGACCCTCGGGCCTTGTCGTATCGAGTCGCCGTTGGCGCCTCGGCTCAGCGCACGACAGACGTCGCAGCACGTGGTTGTCGAAGAGGATCGGGTCCTGTTCGACGACACCGTGCATACCGCTGGCGGCCGAAGCGTGCCGGTCGCGGAGCTTCCCAGTCTGGAGCCAGGAGGGCCCAGGAAGAGGATCTACTTCGACCCCGTGGAGACGCGCGCTGCCATCGTGACCTGCGGTGGACTGTGCCCGGGCCTCAACGACGTCATCCGCGGCCTGGTCCTGCATTTGCATCGCCATTACGGGGTGAAACAGGTCATCGGGTTACGCCACGGCTTCCGTGGCTTCGTCGCCGGGTATGACCAGGACGTGGTCGATCTCACGCCCGACATGGTCGCCGACATCGGTGGCGAAGGGGGGACGATTCTCGGAACGTCGCGGGGCCCACAGGACCCCGAAGAGATCGTCAACGCGTTAGAACGCCTGAGCGTCAACATCCTCTTCGTCGTCGGCGGGGACGGCACCATCGCAGGAGCGATGGAGGTGGTTCGGGTTATCGAGCAGCGAGGCCTCAAGGTGGCCGTCGTGGGCATACCTAAGACCATCGACAACGATATTCCCTTCATCGACCAGAGCTTTGGCTTCCAGACGGCGGTCGGCGAGGCGACGAAGTCGATCCACGCCGCGAGCGTCGAGGCCCGGTGTGCCCCGAACGGAGTGGGTCTCGTGAAGCTCATGGGGCGACACTCTGGTTTCATCGCGTGCTACGCCACGCTGGCTCAGGACGACGCCCAGTATGTCCTGATCCCCGAGGTTCCCTTCGCCTTGCAGGGATCCAACGGGCTCCTTGCGCATCTGCGTCGACGGGTGTGCGAGCGGGGTCACGCCGTGCTGGTCGTGGCCGAGGGGGCTGGTCAGGAGCATGTGCAGCGGGAGCTACCGGGCACCGATGCCTCCGGAAACATCCGCTTTGGTGACGTCGGCAGGCTTCTGCGAAAGCTGGTGACTGAGGACTTCCACGCCCACGGGATGGAGGCGAACGTCCGCTATTTCGACCCGAGCTATGCCATCCGTAGCGTCCCGGCGAACCCGTTCGACAGCGCCTACTGTCTGCGCCTCGCACACGCTGCTGTGCATGCTGCGATGGCCGGTCGCACCGAGGTCCTGGTGGGGCGCAGACGCCGGCGGTTTGTGCACCTGCCGATGCGCCTGGTCGTGGGCCGGACAAACCAGGTGGACCCGGCGAGTGACGTATGGATGTCCGTGCTCGAGGCTACGGGTCAGCCGGCACGCTTCGAATAGGCACTGGAGTCCCGGGGATTCTTGTTGGGTCAGCTGCCATTGCGGGTGGGCGTAGTGTCATGGGTATGACCGTCGCCGCTGGCCTGAGTCCACCCGCAGGGCACGACGCCGAGTCGAGGGTGTTGTCGGTCGCGGTGATGAACGACTACGAGGTCGTGGTACGCGGCGTCGCCCACATGTTGGGCCCCTATGCCGACCGGGTCCGGGTGGTCGAGCTTGACGTGAATCGGACTCCGGGCCAGCAGGTGGATATCACGTTGTACGACACGTTCGCCGTCCCGCAGACCGATAGCG
>JBASAZ010000068.1:0-2071 GCA_049650845.1 Ornithinimicrobium sp. | reverse complement strand
GTGAACGCCAGCGCGACCGCGGCGAACAAGTAGACCAACGCCAGCTCGCCGTCGCCGAACGGGTCCGCGCCGTGCTGGACGAACCGGGCGACCGCCATCGTCACCGCCAGCATCACGGCCGCCGGGCGCGTCAGCACGCCGACCGCGATGAAGAGCCCGCCCAAGAACTCGCTGAGCGCCGCCGCCCAGGCGAACACGACCGGGACAGGGAAGCCCAACATCCCGGTCGCTCCGATGAACCCCTCCGAAGGTGGGATCTTCCCCAGGCCGTGCGCGAACGCCATCGTCAGCCCCACGCCCACGCGGAGCACCAGCAGGCCGATGTCGGTGGACTGGGACGTGTCGCCGGAGCCGAAGAGGAACGCGCGCAAGGTCATGGGACCGAGAGGGTGTGGCAGGCTCGAACCCGCCAGTTCGGGAAAGGATCACCGGGCTAGACGGCGGTAGCGGCAGGGGCTACGCATCACTCTAGCTGGAGCACCGTCGCGAGGTAGTCGGCGTCCCACGCGCACCGCATCCGCTTGGTCGGTGCGCCGCCCTCAGCCGTCCTCTCGGCACCCAGCAGCGTCAGCGATAGGCGCCGCGCCGCGGCCAGGTTTGCCGCGGCGTGCTCCGTTCTCGTACGACTCGCGTCCTCACCAAAGCTGACGTCGAGCGACCAGTGCAGCCCGTTCTCGACGCCCCAGTGCCCCCGGACGGCTCGCGCGAGCGCTTCGGCGTCGACGGGCAGGCTGGTGGCGAAGTAGCGCTGCTCGGTCGAGGTCTTGCCACCGAGCGTCCTGGTGGACTCGACCATGCCGACACTCGCCAGCCCGTTCCAGAGCAGTTTGCGCAGCGCGTGCTGCGGTACGGCTGCCGACCAATACTTCCGGGTCTCGACGCGCCCGTGCCCCCGCTCGGAGGTCTCGAAGGCGTCCACCGAGCCCACGAGCGTAGCGTCCATCATCCAGCGTTCGGCCTGCTCGCGTAGCCCGGCCTGGTTGCCTTTGAGCCCGAAGACGTAGTCCCCGCCACCGTCGATGATCTGCTTCGCGATGTCGGTCTGGCAGCCGGCCGCGTCGGTAGTGACGATGCAGCCCGAGAGGTCGAGCAGCGCCAGCAGACGTGGGATCGCCGAGACCTCCGCCTCGCCGTCGTCGGTGGTGACCTGCCCAAGCGCCGCGCCAGCCTCGCTCGCCCACGCCGAGACGACGGTGATCATCGATTCGCCAGCGTTGCGTGCTCGGCGCAACCGCTTCCCGTCGACGGCAACGACACGGCCCTTGGTGCGGTCGAAGGCGTCGTGCGCCCAAGCCGCGAATGAGCGCTCGAAGTGGCGGCGGTCGACGAGCGCGAAGACGCGGCGGATGGTGTCGTGCGACGGCACGCCGTCGGCGAGCGGCAGCCAGCGCCGGAGCCAGTCGAGGCGTGCGTTGCCGAAGGCCTCGATGGCGAGGAAGCTGTCGGCGCCGGCGGTGATGGCGCAGAGCGCGAGGCCGAAGATGTCGGAGAGTGCGTGACGCTTGCCATGGTCGCGGCGGGGGTCAGGGATGAGGTCGAAGTGACCTCCGAGGAGCGCCATGAGCGGTGGAGCGGGGTGAAACCGGCTCCTACGCTACTCAGAGTGATGCGTAGCCCCTGCCGGGGGCGCGGTATAACTCGCCGCTGCAGGCCGACGTAAAGCGCCAGCGTCCTCGGTCGTCCGTAGCTTCGGCGTCTCCACCGCTTCGACTCAACGCTGTGCCCTCAGCTTCACGCGGCTGAGCGTCCAACTGTTCGCTGCACTCCCTACCCCCTTGCTTCGCCTATCATTCCTCTTCCTCGGTTTGTTCGCTGGTGCGGTCTCTGCGATCGCGCAGCCCGGGAGCGCCGATTCGACTCACGTCGCGATTGACGGGGTCTGGTACTTCGCGTTCGAGGAGAGCACCTTCACGCCGTGCCGCGAGCAGGCCCCCGACTCGCTAGGCGGCCTTCCGGTCGTACGGGTTGGAGGCGCGTGGTTCGACCCAGAGGACGCCGTTACTGTAGAGGAGCCCGGGTACGTTGATCCGCCCCCGCGACCGTTCTACCTGGAGAGGCGACCGAGTTGGGC
>JBASAZ010000067.1:0-6948 GCA_049650845.1 Ornithinimicrobium sp. | reverse complement strand
GAGGTGGTTGACCACCGCTTCGGGCGTCCTGGTCGCGTTGTTGGTGACTAACACCGTCCGTAGCCGGGCGGCTCGAGCCGCGCCGACTGCTCGGACGGCACCAGGCACCGCTCGCTCACCGGTGTAGATCACCCCGTCCAAGTCGAGCAACGCCGCATCGTGCCGCTCGAGCAGCGGCTCTGCGCTGCCCACCGACAAGGGAGCCGCGGGAGGGATGGTCATGTCATGGTCACTTCCGCAGCACGCGTTCCGGGTGAAGGACCATGCCCCCGGCGCCGGGAACGGCGTGGCTCGGGACTATGCACTCAGTCGATCCGCAATGGTTCGCACAATGTGCGCGAACGAGACCGCACCCGCATCCGCATGTCCCACGCTGCGCTCGGCCAGGGGGCGGGCCCGACCGATCCGAGGCCGCATCGGTGCGGTCGCTTCGGCACCCAGCTCGGCAGCATCTGCCGCGCTGCGCCATGCCTCCTGCGCTGAAGCTCCACTGTCGACCGCGGCCTCGAGGGCCTCCACGGCAGGAAACATGGCATCGAGCATCGTCTTGTCGCCAGGTTGCGCACCACCGATCCTGATCAATGCGTCCAGCGCCTGCCGAACCGCCCGGGCCTGGGCGGAGGCGTCCACGCCTTGAGAGTCTCCCAAGGCGTTGCCGGCGGCGGCCAACGCAGCTCCCCACAGGGCTCCGGACGTGCCGCCAGCTCGCTCTGACCACAGGGCCCCGGCACCGGCCAGCACGGTTTGAGCACCGCCCCCGTTCTCGGCCAGGTCACGGGCCGCGCCCAGAGCGTTCTCGGCGCCGCGCACCATGCCCACACCGTGATCACCGTCGCCGGCGAAAGCGTCCAACTGCCCGAGCTCCTCCTGCTTGTCGCGAAGCATGCCGAGCACTGACTCCAGACCTGAGACGATGTGACCGGCAGCGACTTGCGACTCATCGCTTCCCTGTTGCTGGACGGTGATCCGCGGCGCCTCGACGGACAGCTCAGTGTCGACGATCTGGGGAGGCGCCTCCATGGCGCCGCGACGGATGGCGGGTGTGTCGCAGGGGGCGTTCCACAGCCGTTCGATCTCGTCGTCGGTCCAGGTGAGCGACAAGGACACGCCCCCCATGTCCATCGAGGTGGTCAGCTCGCCGACTTCGCAGTCCACAACGGTGACGCCCGCCTCGCCTAGCAGTCTCTCGACGGCGCCATAGGTCACGAAGAGCTCTTCGTACGTCGTCGAGCCGAGGCCGTTGAGCAGAGCGATGACTCGCTCCCCCGCGTCCTCCGGCCTGTCCTTCAACAGCCCATCGACCAGCACCTGAGCGACCTCATCGGCGGTTCCCAGATCCGCGTCGTAGATGCCCGGCTCGCCGTGCACACCGAGCCCCACACCCATCTTGCCGTCGGGGACCGTGAACAGGGGCCCATCCGCCCCGGGCAGTGTGCAACCGGAGAAAGCCACCCCCAGAGTGCGGGTACGGAAGTTCACGTTGTCGAACACATCGACGACCTCCTGGAGGGACTTGCCCTCCTCGCAGGCGGCGCCGGTCACCTTGAAGACGGTGACCCAGCCACAGATCCCTCGCCGGTTGTGCATCTCCTCCTGCGGCGCTGAGGCGATGTCGTCGGTCACGACGGCGATGCTCGCCTCGACTCCCTCCGCCTTCAGAGTTTCCGCGGCCTGCCCGAAGTGCAGGACATCACCGGCATAGTTGCCAAACGCGATGAGCACGCCCCCGCCGCGGTTCGCCGCCCGCGCGACACTCACCGCCTGGCTGGCCGACGGGGAAGAGAAGATGTTGCCGAAAACCACACCATCGGCCAGCCCTTGGCCGACCCAGCCGCCAAAGGCGGGGTAGTGACCAGTGCCTCCACCGACGATCAGGGCGACCTTGCCGGACCTGCTCTGGGTTGCGCGGACCGCACCACCGAAGACCTTGCGTACATAACGTGGGTTGGCGGCGATAAAGCCGTCCGCAAGCTGGTTCGGGAAGTCAGCGGGGTCGTTGACAAGGAATGTCATGGTGCGGCCTTTCTGGGATGGTGGATGGCGGCGCTTGCGTCGTGCTCGTCACATACATCGGGCTCAAATCAGAATTCGGAAGGGGTTCTCGACCAGTTCCTTCACGCGGTGCAGCCACTGGGCGGCCAACGCCCCGTCGACGGACCGGTGGTCGACGGAAAGCACGACCTTCACGCAACGGGCGAGATGCAGCTCACCCGTTGCGCCTTCGACCGCTTGCGGTGTCACGGCCCCGACCGCCAGGATGCCCACCTGCGGTGGGTTGATGATGGCGACGAACTCCTCGACGCCGAACATCCCGAGGTTGGAGATCGTCAGCGAGCCACCTTCGAGCTCCTTCTGTTTGAGGGTCCCGGCGCCGGCTCGTTGGGCGAGGTCCTTGATCGTCGCGGAGATGTCGGAGAGCGCCCGAGCCGGGACACTGCGGACCACGGGCGTCATCAGGCCGCGCTCCGTGGCCATGGCGACGGCAACGTCCACTGCATCGAACTGGCGGACGGCGTCCGGGGTCCATACGACATTCATCTCCGGCATCTCCGCGAGGGCGAGCGCGGCCGCCTTGACGAAGAAGTCGTTGATCGTCACCTTCGACCCGCCCTCGGCGTTGACCTTGGCCCTTAGCTCGAGAAGCGTGTCAACTCGGCACGTCGCCTTGAGATAGAAGTGCGGCACGTTCTGTTTGCTGGATGTCAGCGCCTTCGCCACTGCCCGCCGGACCGTACTGTGCGGGATCTCCGTGAACCCGTCGCCGCTGAGTGCCTGCCCGTGCCCCTCGCTGGCACGAGTCGGCGCCGGCTCGGAGCTCTCCGGCTGGGGGGCGGCCTCGACGGCCTTCTCGCTCCTGGCCGCCAGGGCGGCGTCCAGGTCGCCTCGCCTGATGCGCCCGTTCGGTCCGGACCCCTTGAGGTCCTCCAACGGCACCCCGGCCTCCGCCGCAAGGCGACGGACCAGGGGGGTGGCAAAAATGCGCCTGCCCCCCTTGTCGCTGTGCTCTGGGTTGTCACCGCGATGCTGCCTGTCGTCGTTCACGACGGTGTCGGCAGTGTGCTCGATCTCCGGCTCCGCGTCGGGCATGAGCGTGTCCTGAGAGCGCTCTTCCTCGGCACTTTGCAGCGGCCCGGAATCCTGGGGCCCGAGGCCCAGGGCCTCGAGGATCGCCTCTTCGTCCTCGGCCTGTTCCCCCTCCTCGAGGAATACCGCGATGGGACCACCTATGGCAACCGACTCCCCCGCTGAAGCGAAGGTCTTCAGCAGGACGCCGTCGTCCTCCGCCTCGAGGTCCACCACGGCCTTCTCGGTCTCCACGGTGGCGACCACGTCACCTCGCTTGACGGCGTCTCCTTGGGAGACCGCCCACTCCAGGAGCGCGGCCTCGCTCGCGTCGGCCGACACGCCGGGCATCCTCAGAACAGTCGCCATGTCACTACTTCCTCCGAGAGGTGGGTTTAGGTAAGGGCAGGTGCCGCGACGAGCGCGACATGCCGCGAGGTGACCTCATGCTTCCCCCAGCTGGGCAAGAAGTGCCGCGACGATCTTTTCGGTCTGTCCGAGGGCGGCACGTTCCAGTACCTTGCTGACGCTGGGTGATGCCTCACCGCCGGTGACCCGTTCGACTGGCGAGTCGAGCCAGTCGAAGTACCGCCGCTGGATCTCATCGGCCAACCACGAGCCGTACGACGTGCCACGCGCCCCCTGTTCCACGAGCATGACGTTGTTCGTCTTCATGATGCTCTCTTCAACCAGCCCCCAGTCCAAGCTCGCACGATCGAGCCAACGCAGGTCGATGACGTCGGCGGAGACTCCGGCCTGCTCCACTGCGTCCAGACACCGCGGCACCATGGAGAGGTAGGAGATGACGGTGACGTCGCTGCCTTCGCAGCGCAATGCGGCCTTGCCCAGGGGCAGGTAGTAGTCGAGGTCGTCGGCGGGCACCTCGCCCATCGCGGAGTAGAGGTCCAGGTCGTGCTCCAGCACGGCGACCGGGTCCTCACACGCCAGTGCGGTGTTGATCAGCCCCACGTAGTCGTACGGCGTCGAGGGAGCGACGATGCGCCAGCCCGCTGCGGTGGCCAGGATGCCGGCTGGGTCCATCGAGTGCTGGGACCCATAACCGGTGCCGGTGCCGATCTTTATTCTGAGTACGTACGGAACGGGACTGTCCCCACCGAACATGTGGCGCATCTTGCCGACCTGGTTGAACAGCTGGTCGGCGGACACCCAGATGAAGTCGGCGTACATCAGTTCTGCCACCGGCCGGTATCGTCCGTCCAGAGCAATGCCCCCCGCCAGGCCGACGAACGCGTTCTCGGCGATCGGTGTGCCGAGCACCCGATCCGGGAACGCTGCCTTCAGACCTCGGGTGGCCCCGCGGGGCCCTCCTTTGAGCTTGTGAACGTCCTCGCCCATGACGACGATGCGCTCGTCCTGCTCCATTCGCCGGTGCATGACGTCGGCGACAACATCGACGAACTTCTTCGTCACAGTCTCACCGTCGTGCTCGGCCGGCTCCATGTACCTGACACCATCGAGCTCCGAGAGGTCGCCGCGGACGCCCACGTCGACGAACGCGGGGTCCGGAAGCAGCTCCGGGCGATACCGGTTGGACCCGGGCTTGCCGTCCGGGTCCGGTTCGAGGACCTGTGCCGAAATGTCCTGCATGGTCTTCTTGGCCCGCTTCCACAGGGCCGCAAGCTCGTCCTCGGTCAGGAGTCCGCGGATCACGAGCTGAGCTCCTACCCGGATGAGCGGGTCGCGCTCACGCCAGCTCGTCTCCTCCTCCTTCGTGCGGTAGCCGAAGGCACTGCCGGGGAAAGGGCCGTTCTGGTGGTAGTACCGGTAGACGTCGACCTCGATGAGCGTGGGCCCGCCGCCGGAGCGCATGATCTCGAGGGCTTGCTGCATGGCCAGGTACACGGCAAGCGGATCCATGCCATCGACCCGCCAGCTCGGAATGCCGAAGCCCAGACCTCGCCCGGATAGACGGGGCTCACCCGTGGCTTCCTCGGGTGTGGTGGAGACCGCGTAGTGGTTGTTCTCGATGAAGAAACAGACGGGCACTTTCCAGGCGCCGGCGAGGTTGAACGACTCGAGGACCGAGCCGATGTTCACGGCGCCGTCACCGAAGTACGTCACCGATACGGCGTCCGTGCCGGCCGCCTTGTCAGACCACGCGAATCCTGCTGCCTGCGGCACGGCGCCCCCGACGATGGCGTTCGTGCCCATGGCGCCTGCCTCCTGCCACTGCAGGTGCATGGAGCCCCCTCGGCCCCGGCAGTAACCGGACGCGAGACCGCAGATCTCCGCCAGAGAACGCTCCAGGATCTCCCGCACCTCCGCGGGCACCTCGGCCTTGGCGTCCAGGCCACCGGGTGTGACGTGGCCGATGGCCTTGGCGAGGAACTGGTGATGGCCGCGGTGAGAACCGGTGACCTGGTCCTCGGAGCGAAGCGGCAGGCAGGACCCAACCGCCCCGCCCTCCTGGCCGATGCTCGAGTGAGCGGGCCCATGGACCAGACCCTGACCGGCCAGACTGAGCACCTCCTCCTCGAAGGCACGGATCAGGTGCAGCTGGACGAGCATCGTCTGCAGGACGTCTGTCGAGACTTCGGCCCAGTCCTCGTCAGTGGAGGACAGCTCGACCCAGTCACTGGCCGGACAAAGAGGTGTGACCTTAGGCATGCGTTTCTTCCCGTTCTGTCAGCGTGTGGCCAACGGCGGATGGAGAGGTTGCGCGAGCACGGGCGCGGTGGGCTGGTGAGGAGGACACTGTCAGTACAGCGCGAGGCCAGTGCGAGGATCGAAGAAGTGCAGCCGGTCTTTTCGGTAACCGATGTGGACCGGCGCGTCCACATCGTCGTTGGTCACGGTGCCCAGCTCAGCCTTGACCAGGAGCCGGTCTCTACCCACTCGGATGTCGACGATCTCAACGTCCCCCAGGGGCTGGACCGCATAGATGCGGCCATCAATGGGATGGCTGCTGTCGCTCGTCGACGACAGGGAAAGCGCCTCCGGACGAACTCCGACCCGCACCCACCGGTCCTGCAGCGAACCGTTGGTCAGCGTTGCGCTCAGGTGGTCCGGAACCTCGATGCTGAAGTCGGCACCGCGGACCGTCAGGGTTCCGTCCTGAGCCTGCAGTTCACCGTCAAGGACGTTCATCGGCGGGTCGCCCACGAAGGTCGCCACCCAGACGTTGGACGGTCTGCTGAAGACCTCATGGGGGGTGCCGATCTGCTGCAGCACGCCGTCCCGCATGATCGCGATGCGGTCCGCCATGGACATGCCCTCGAGCTGATCGTGCGTGACGTACACCGTGGTTGTACCGAGACTCCGTTGGATGTGCTTCAGCTCTCCACGCATGCGGGCACGTAGCTTCGCGTCGAGGTGCGCAATTGGTTCGTCGAAAAGGAACGCCTGTGGCTCGCGGACCAACACTCGGCCGATAGCGACGCGCTGCTTCTGCCCTCCAGAGAGTTGGCTGGGGCGGCGCTCCAACAGCCGTTCGATCTCGAGAATGCGCGCCGCGTCCTGCACGCGCCGGGTGATCTCGTCCTTGGGGACCTTGCGCAGCCGCAACGGATTCGCCATGTTGTCGAAGACGCTCTTCTGCGGATAGAGGGCGTAGGACTCAAACACCATGGCGATGTCGCGGTGTCGGGGCTCCAGGTCGTTGATCCGCTTGTCGCCGAGGCGGATCTCACCCTCGGAGATGAACTCAAGGCCGGCGATCATCCGCAGGGATGACGACTTCCCGCACCCCGAGGGCCCAAGCAGACACAGGAACTCACCGTCCTTCACGTCCAGGTCCATGTTCTTGACGGCTTCAACCCGGTCATAACGCTTCCAGACGCCGTCAAACGTCAGTGCTGCCACGAGGACTCCTTACTGTGCGTCACGCCGAGAGAGCGCGAGTTGGACTGTCGGAAACTGTGCAGG
>JBASAZ010000066.1:0-3566 GCA_049650845.1 Ornithinimicrobium sp. | reverse complement strand
GCTGCAGCTGGTCCAGCACCTGTTGCGGGTCGCCGTCCTCGTCCACGGCGGTGCCAAGGTTCTGCTGCACGGCCAGCTTGATCCGGTCCCAGGTGGGGTCGTCCGTCGGTGTCAGCCGCGCGTTGGGCAAGGTGTCCAGGTAGACCTTGAGGTCCTCGTCGTCGGAGAACTCTTCCAGACCGGACTCGGTCACCGGGAGGAAGCCCTCCTCCTTGATGAAGGTGTTGACCTGGTCGGGCTGGTAGTACAAGTCGTAGAAGGCCCTGACCGCTTCTTGGTTGCCGTCCTTCTTGAACGCCATCAGGTAGTCCGTCACACCGAAGGTCTTGGACTCCGAGCCGTCGTTGGTCGGGAACGGCGCCACCTCGTAGTTGACGTTGCCCTCCTCATCCAGCGAGTCGGCCAGCGGGCTGAAGCCGATGACCATGCCGGCTCTGCCCGAGCGGAACAGGTCGAACGCGTCGGCCCGGTTGGTGCGAGCCGGGTTGTTCTGGGTGACTCCGTCCTGGTTGAGCTGCTTGAGGAAGCTCAGCGCCTCCACGTTCGGCTCGGAGTTGATGGCCCAGGTGTCGCCGTCCTTCCAGGTTCCGCCGTTGTTGTACAGCCACATGGAGAACTCGCCCTGGGACTCCTCCGGGCCCAGCGGCAGCGCGTAGCCCGCGTTGTTCTCGCCCAGGTCGCTGATCTGCTGGGCGTCCTGCGCCAGCTCGTCCCAGGTGGTCGGCGGACCGTCAATACCGGCCTGCTCGAAGAGGTCGGTGTTGTAGAACATGGCCCGCACGCTGGCTAGGTCAGGGAAGCCGTAGAACGTGCCGTCGTACGTCCCGGAGTCCACGAACGTGTCCAGGATGTCGGCCTGGACGTCATCGCTGAGCACCTCGTCCGCACCGTAAAGCAAGTCGTCTTTGGCGTAGCTGGCGTAGGTGTTGAGGTTGAGGATGTCCGGGGCCTGGTTGTTCTGGATCATGGTCGAGGACTGCTGGTCGATGTTCTCCCAACTGACGATCTGGACCTCCAGCGTGTGCCCGGTCTCCTCGTTGTAGGTCTCCGCGAACGAGTCCCAGAACGCCTTGGTGTTGTCCTTGGAGTACTCCGCGGCTACCAGCTTGATCGTCTGGGACCCCGAGTCCCCGTCGCCGCCGCCACCTTCGCTCTGTGAGGCGCCGGTGCCTCCGCTGCAGGCGCTGAGCGCCAGCAGGGTCGCAGTGCTCCCTGCGACCAGGGTTGCCATCGTGGTTTTCATGGTCCTCCTATCGGGCCGGCCGGTCCTCTGTGCGGTCGCCGGACGAAGAACACGGTAGCGCCTATCAGGGCTCATCACAAGAGTTTTAGTGACGTTTTGAATAGGATTAATGCAGTAACAGTCATTCTTGGAGTAGTCTGACGGCCTGCCATTCACTGAGACCAAGGAGCTGGCCGTGGCTACCCACATGACCGCAGAGACATTCAGCCAACCCCACGTATGGAGCGCCGCCACCGCACGGCTCGAGGAGTTCGCTCCGTTCCTGCCCCGTGACGGGGAGCGCGTGGCCGTGCTGGGCTGCGGGACGTCCTGGTTCATGGCACAGGCCTACGCGGCGCTGCGCGAGGAGCGTGGTCAGGGCCTGACCGATGCCTACAGCGCCAGCGAGCACCGGCTGGCTCGGGACTACGACCGGGTCGTCCTGCTGACCCGGTCGGGGACCACCACCGAGGTATGTCGGGTGCTGGAAGAGCTGCGCGAGTCCGGAACGGCTCACGTCAGCATCGTCGCCACGCCAGGCACCCCGGTGGTCCAGCGGTCGGCCGCCGTCGTCGTGCTGCCGGAGGCCGACGAGCAGTCGGTAGTGCAGACGCGATTCGCCACCACGGCGTTGGCGGTGCTACGTGCCTCGCTCGGCGATGATCTGGCGCCGGCGATCGCGGACGCGCGCGCTGTGCTCGACGAGCCCGAGCAGGAGGCACTGAGCAACCTGGTCGACGTTGACCAGGTGACCTTTCTCGGCCACGGCTGGACCGTGGGACTGGCCAACGAAGCCGCGTTGAAGCTGCGGGAGGCGGCGCAGTTCTGGACCGAGTCATACCCGGCCATGGAGTACCGCCACGGTCCGATCAGCATCGCGGCACCCGGCCGTGCCGTCTGGGCGTTTGGCGCCGTCCCGGACGGACTGGGCGCGGAGGTCCAAGCCACCGGAGCCCACTTCGAGCATCGCAGCATCGATCCGATGGCCGAGCTGGTGCGGGTACACCGCTACAGCCTGCTCCGGGCACGGCTGGCCGGGCTCAACCCCGACGAGCCGCGCAACCTGACCCGCAGCATCGTCCTCACCTGAGCGGGTCCTGCCTTCTGCTCACCGGCGACGGTCAGGGGTTAGCCAACAGCTCCATGAGCCGGGCCGCCTCAGCAGTGACGGCCGCTCGTCCGGCGCCGACGTAGCGACGCGGGTCGGAGGTGGGGCGCTGCCGCTGGCTGGTTGCGAGCCCCTCGGTGAAGGCTTGGTTCAGATGCGTGGCGATGTTGATCTTGCTCATGCCCGCCCGAATTGCGGCGACCAGCCCGTCGTCGGAGACGCCCGAGGAGCCGTGCAGGACCAGCGGCACGGGCACTGATGAACGCAGTCGCTGGATGAGTTGGTCGTCCAGGACTGCGGTCCGGTCGGTCATCGCGTGCGATGTGCCGACTGCCACAGCCAGCGCCTGGACCCCGGTGTCGGCCACGAACTGGGCGGCTTCATGGGGATCGGTGCGTGTTCCGGGCGCATGGACGCCGTCCTTGCCTCCGACCTCGCCCAGCTCGGCCTCCACGTCGACCCCCGCGGCTCGGCACAGTCGAACGACCTCGCGGGTCCGCTCCCGGTTTTGCGCGTCCGGCAACGCGGAGCCGTCGTACATGACCGAGGAAACGCCCAGCCCGACCGCCTCGCGGATCAGGTCCAGGTCGTCGGCGTGGTCCAGGTGGACCACCACGGACTGGTCGCACTGCTCGGCCACCGCCAGGGTGGCCAAGGCCAGGGGCCGCAGCGACCCGTGGTACCGCACGCAGTTCTGGCTCAGCTGCATCACCACCGGTTGGCCGGTCTGCTCGGCCGCGGTGGCGTAGGCCTCCGCGTGCTCCAGCAGGATGACGTTGAACGCGGCCAGACCTCGACCGGCGGACGTGGCGTCCTCGAGCACTGTTGACAAGGGCGACAGACTCATGCGTTCTCCTCGATCTTCACGGTGGGGAGCAGGGCGTTCACGTCGCGGGGGTCGACGGTGCCTGCCAGCGGGGCCAGGACGGCGGCACCGGCCCAGGCCACCGCGGTCCGCGTTGCGCTCGTCCAACCCGCAAGGCTGGGGGGCAGGCTGTGCCCGTGCAATGTGGCACACAACGCCGCGGTCATGGCATCTCCTGCCCCGGTCGGGTTGCCCGTGAGGACTGTGGACAGGCGCGCCGTCAGGACCGGACCGTGCTCGTCCACCGCGACGACGACGCCGCGCGGTCCGTCGCTGACCAGCGCCGCGGTCGCGCCGAGCGAGCAGAGCCGGCGTCCGGCGGCTGCCGGTTCCTCGATACCGGTGGCTTCGTAAGCCTCGTGGGCGTTCAC
>JBASAZ010000065.1:0-11226 GCA_049650845.1 Ornithinimicrobium sp. | reverse complement strand
TTCGTTGCGGCCTTCACCGCAGGGATGGCCTTCGGGGTGGTCGCTCGGCGTCAGTGTGGCGACGTCCAAGACTTCACTCAGGACGAGGGAGACCTGCTGACCGCGATCACCTTCATCCTCTTCGGCGCGGTCATCGCCGGACCGTTGGTGGGGGAGATGACGTGGCAGGTCGCGGCGTATGTCGTGCTGAGCCTGACCGTGGTGCGGATGCTCCCGGTGGCGCTGGCCTTGGTCGGCTCGGGGACCCTGTGGCACACCCGGTGGTTCATCGGGTGGTTCGGACCCCGGGGATTGGCCTCGATCCTGTTTGCCTTGCTGGTGGTGGAGGAGATCGACACGGCGAACGCGGAGATGATCTTCACGATCGCGACCTGGACGGTGTTGGTCAGCGTCTACGCCCACGGGCTCAGCGCCAGCCCATGGGCCGCGCGTCTGGGCGCCCAGCTCGCGCAGATGTCCGACAGTCAACCGGAGAACATGCCGACCCCGGCTCACCCGACCAGACGGCGGGTGAAGTAGCGAACCAGGCGAGCCCGAGCGGGCCCGACGCCGCCCGCCCGTCCCGACCATGCCTGGGACGCAGGCCCATCTGCCCTGGCCACGCCGCCACACTCAGGGTCGCCTCAGGGACGTCCCTGATGGTGCTGCGACCCGACTCGGCATATCGTCGATGTCATGCCATCACCTACCTTGTCGCGTCCGCAGAGCACCAAGATCATCGCCGGCGTGTGCGCTGGACTGGCCAACCGCTTCGGGATGAGCGCGACCGCCGTGCGCATCCTGGCCGTGCTGTCGTGTCTGCTGCCCGGCCCTCAGTTCGTCGCCTACATCGTGCTATGGATCATCATGCCCAAGAGCGACTAGGAGACGGCGGCGTCCTCGCCCCACGGCATGTCGGCGATGATCTGCCGGGGGCGGGCGAGCAGATAGAAGAAGGTCAACGACGCGAGGCTGCAGATCACCATGATGGTGGCCATCGGCACCGCGCTGGTGGCGTCGAAGGCTCCCGAGATGGGAGAGATGAGGGCGCCGAAGGTGAAGTTGCTGGCGCCGAGCACCGCCGCCGCAGCGCCGGCCCGCCGGCCGTGGTCGTTCAGGGCGATCACCGGCGAGTTGGGCATCACGAAGCCGACGGTTCCCATCACCAGCACGACGCCGGCCACGATCGGCCACACGCCGAGGTCGATGAGGGACACGGCGAGCAACGAGGACGTCACCACCACCATGACGGGCAGGGCCACCATCATGATGCGCGCCGGGTGAACGCGCTTGACCAATGAACCGTTGATCTGGCTGGTCACGGTGAGGGCTCCGGCGCCCGCGGCGAAGACCAGCGCGTACTGCTGCACGCTCATCCCGTAGAGCTCTTGGAAGATGAAGGTGGCGCTCGAGATGTAGGCGAACAGGGAGCCCATCGCGGTGCAGGCGGTCAGGACCAGTCCCACATAGCGTCGGTCACGCAGCAAGACGCCGTATGAGGCGAAGGCCGGCCGCGGTCCGGCTGCGGTGCGGCGTTCCACCGGGAGGGTTTCGCGCACGCGCAGGAGCGACAGAACGGCCAGGACCAGCCCGAAGAAGGCCAAGCCCCAAAAGATGCTGCGCCACGGCCAGAAGTGCAGGAACTGCGCTCCCAGGGTGGGGGCCAGGATCGGCGCTACGCCGACGATGAGGAACAGCCGCGAGATGAACGTGGCCATCTTTGATCCGCTGTAGAGGTCACGCACCATCGCCTGGCTCAGCACCAGGCCCGAGGCCGCGGTGAAGCCCTGCACGAAGCGCAAGAGCAACAGCGCCTCGACGCTGCTGCTGAGCGCGATGGCCACGGACGTCACGACATACACGCTCAGGGAGGTCATCAGCGGAATGCGGCGACCCACGTTGTCCGAGATGGCCCCGATGGTCAGCTGACCGAGCGCCAGGCCGACCAGGGTCGCGGTCAGGCTCAGTTGCACGATCGCTTCGCTGGTGCCCAGCTCGGTGACCACGGTCGGGAAGGCCGCAAGGTACATGTCAATGGTCAGCGGGCCGATCGCGACCAGTGCCCCGAACAGCAGCAGACGAGGGAGCATCGAAGGCTCGCTGGTCTGCTGCTGTTCCGGTGGTGGAGTATGCGACGGCGGCGCTGAGGCCACCGGCTGAGTCATGGGTTCACGCAGAGTCACTCTGGTGGCAATGCCGTGACGGGGGGTCGGCATTCCGTGACATCCCTCACGGCCCCCTCCGGGGCGGGGCGGGGGATGACCTCTTCGTCCAGCTTGACGGCCACGACGCCGGTCAAGATGATCGCTCCGCCCAGCAGCTGCACCAGCACGGGCAGCTGACCCAGCAGCAACCAGGCGAACAGCACGGCGAACAGCACCTCGGTAAGACCGAAGAACGAGGCCATCTTGGAGCCGATAGCACGCGTGGCGATGACTCCGAGACCGTAGGCGATAGCGGCCGCGGCGACCCCCATCCCCAGCAGGCTGACCCAGAACGGCATGAGGTCGCCGGCCAGCACCACCGACGAGGTGTTCCACTCCCATGCGACCCAGCCGAGACCTCCAGCGGCAAAGAGCGCGACGGCGCCCAAGGTCAAACCACCGGTGGCGATCGCCAAGGGCGGGACGTCGTGGCTGTCGTCAGCGGAGACGATGAAGTATGTCGCCAACCCGGTGGCCGCGAACAGCCCCCACAGGACGCCGACGATGTTGATCGAGCCCGCACCGAAAACGTCGAGGACCAGGGCCAGCCCGACCAGAGCCAGGCCGATGCCCACCCAGGTCAGGACGCGTGGACGCTGCCCGTGCCGAGCCCACAACCAGAGCACGACGAGCAGGATGCCGAGGTATTCCAACATCAACGCGATGCCGACGGGGATGAGCTGCACGGCTTGGTAGAAGGCGACTTGGGCCACGCCGACCCCGAAGGCTCCGAACAGCACCGTGGCCGGCCACCCGCGGCGCAGCGTGTGCCACTGTCCGCGCATCGCCAGGGCGGCAGGAAGGGCCAGAATCAACGCCCCGATAGCGACCCGCGCACCGACCGCGGCCACCGGGCTCCAGCCGGCGTCCAGGAGTGACTTCCCGAAGGGGCCCGCGGTGCCGAAAGCGGCCGCGGAGATGAGCGCAAGGGTCAAGCCTTGTTGGGTCGAGGGCGTGCGGGTTGCGGTCATCGTGCCTCCTTCGAGGTGAGTACGGAGATTTCCGTCAGGTGTCAAGAGCGTTACACTCATGACGATACGCTCGCGAGACGTCAGGAGTCAACATGGTTTTTGCTCATGACACGGAGGAGGCTCTGATCGCCGCTGCGGCGCTGGTGAACACCGCCGTGGAGCCCGATGCATTGCTGACCACGCAGGATCTCCAAGCCTTCTACGTCGAGGCCGGATGGAAGGGACAGCACGCTGGTGACGAGAGTGAGCTGAGCGATGTTCGGGCGCTGCGCCCCATGCTGCGCCGGATGTGGCTCGCCGACGTGCCGGAGCAGGTCGACTGCGTGAATACCTTGCTGCGCGACGCGGCCGCTCTGCCGCAGGTCGTGCGCCACGACGACTTCGACTGGCATCTGCACGCCACCACGCCCGAGCAGCCGTTGGCCACGAGGATGTCGGTGGAGGCGGCGATGGCGCTGGTGGATGTGCTGCGCATGGGGGAGACCGAGCGTCTCAAGGTGTGCGACGGGCAGGGCTGCGACAACATCTTTGCCGACCTGTCTCGCAACCGCTCACGCCGATACTGCAGCGTGGCGTGCAGCAATAGGATGGCCGCTGCGGCCTACCGCGACCGCAAGGGCGACGCCGCGGACGAGACGCCCTCGCAGGACACCGGATCGACCACGAATGAGGAGCAGTGAGTATGCCGTCGAACAGCTGGTCGCTCGACACCCAGGCCGTCGCTCTCGGCCGCCCCGCGCACGCCGCCGGGGAGCCGGTCAACGAGCCGATCACGCTGACGTCGACGTATCACGCCGGCGCGGACCTGACGTATGCCCGCGTCGGCAACCCCACGTGGGACGCCTTCGAGCACACGGTGGGCGCTTTGGAGGGCGGCCAGGCGCTGGCGTTCGCCTCCGGCATGGCCTCCATCTCGGCGGTGCTGTCGCTGGTGCCGCACGGCGGGGTCGTGGTGGCGCCGTACCACGCCTACAGCGGCACGAGCGGCTTGCTGAACGACCTCGCGCAGGCGGGGGCGGTCACGGTGCGACACGTCGACATCTCCGACACCGATGAGGTGCTGGCGGCGTTGGCGCTCGAGCCGACTGCCGATCTGCTGATCGCCGAATCGCCCACCAACCCGATGCTCGAAGTGGCCGATCTGCCCGCGGTCATTGCGGGGGCGCACGAGGTCGCCGCGATGGTCATGGTGGACAACACGTTTGCGACCCCGTTGCTGCAACGCCCGCTGGCTGACGGGGCCGACGTCGTGATCCACTCGGCGACCAAATACCTCTCCGGCCACTCCGACGTCATCCTCGGCGTGGCCGTCACCGCGCCCAGCGAAGCCGGTCGGGCCGTGCACGAACGACTGCACGCCCACCGCACCAGTCGCGGCGCGATCCCCGGCCCGATGGAGGTGTGGCTGGCCCTGCGTGGACTGCGGACTCTGGCGGTCCGGGTCGAGCGCAGCTGCGCCAACGCTGCGGTGCTGGCGCGGCGACTGAGCGAGCATCCGGCCGTGTCCAGGGTGCGCTATCCCGGCTGGGGGTCGATCGTCGCGATCGAGGTCCGCGCGGTCGAGGAGCGTGGTGAAGCCGAGTCGGCGGACGCGGTGTGCGATCGCACCCAGCTCTGGACTCACTCCACCAGCTTGGGTGGGGTGGAGTCGCAGATCGAGCGACGCCGGCGGCATACCGCCGAGGTGCACAGCGTGCCCGAGAACCTGCTGCGTCTCTCGGTCGGTATCGAATCTGTCGAAGACCTCTGGGATGACCTGAGCTCGGCCCTGGAGGCCACCGCGCCGATCGACTGAGGCTCATCCCTCCCGCGGGCACAGGGAAGGTGGCAGGATCAGCGTCATGACGACGTATGCGGTCCGCTACACCTACTCCGAGGACACCGCCGGGCGCGATGAGCACCGGCCGGCGCACCGGGACTTCCTCGGCGACCTCGCGACGGACGGGGCGTTGCTGCTCA
The DNA here is from genome assembly GCA_049650845.1 of Ornithinimicrobium sp. Lineage (GTDB taxonomy): Bacteria > Actinomycetota > Actinomycetes > Actinomycetales > Dermatophilaceae > Ornithinicoccus. The sequence goes on along the minus strand of JBASAZ010000065.1, from coordinate 6,113 downwards.
GCGGACCGTTCCCCGAGGCCGACCCGGCGGGGGCGCTGCTGTTGCTGGAGGCGAAGAACAGCGACGAGGTGCGCGAGCTGTTGCGCGAGGATCCGCTGCAACAGCAGGGGTTGGTCGAGCACGTGGAGATCCTGGAGTGGACTCCGGTGCGCGGACGCTGGCTGGACCAGCTGACCTGACCGGACCGCTCTAGAGCGGCTCGGCGGTGACGTAGGTCCCGGCCATGCCGGCGAGGAGGTCGGCCGCCGACGACAACGTCCCGATCGCTGCGGCCTTGCCCTTGCCGCCGTGCTCGACGAACCGGCATACGGCTTCGACCTTCGGGCCCATGGAGCCGGTCGGCAGATTGAGCGTGCGCAGCTGGGTGGATGTCGTGTGTCGGATGGGCCGTTCGTGCTCGGTTCCGAAACCCTCCACGACGTGCTCCACATCCGTCAGCACCAGGAGTCGATCGGCCTGCAACCGACTGGCCAACAACGCCGCCGACAGGTCTTTATCGATCACCGCCTCCACACCCTGCAGATCACCGGTCGCGGTGCGCACCACCGGCACCCCGCCACCCCCGGCGCAGACGACGATGATCGACTCGTCCAGCAGGTGGTCGATCAGTTTGGTCTCGATGACCTCCTGCGGTTTCGGTGAGGGCACCACCCGCCGCCAGTGCTGCCCGTCGGCCTTGACCTGCCATCCGTTCTTGGCGGCCAGTGCGCGCGCCGTCCCTTCGTCGTAGACCTCGCCGACGAACTTGGTGGGATTCGCGAACGCCGGGTCGTCGCTGTTCACCAGGGTCTGGTTGATGATCGAGGCGAACTGGCGATAAGGACGGACGTTGCCCATGGACTGCAGGATCCAGTAGCCGATGAGGCCCTGGGTCATCGCGCCGAGTGCGTCGAAGGGATACGACCTGGTCAACCTCGGGTCGGCGGCGCTCTCCATCGCCAGCACCCCGACCTGGGGGCCGTTTCCGTGCGTGATCACGACTTGATGCTCATCGACCAACGGGGCGAGAGCGCGCGCGGCCTGTTGGATGTTGTGCAGTTGGCTGTCGGCGTCGGGCACCTGGCCCCGCTGCAGCAGGGCATTGCCGCCCAGGGCCACCACGATCCTCACGAATCCGCTCCGGTCATGACCGCAGGGTATGCCGTGGCGCACCTGCCGCAGGGAAGCGCCGCCGTGGGGCGACCGCTCACGGGCCGAGCGGGGCGAAGCCTAGGGTGAGGCCGGCTCGATCGGCGTCACGCGCAGTGGCTGTTCCGGTCCACACGTGCGGTCCTGTGGCGGGTCGGGGTCGATGGTGGAGCCGTTGATCAGGCTGACGTCGTCGTATTGCGGTCGGCCCGACACCAGGTTGCGGAACGAGAAGCGCGCCAGGGAGTCGACCGAGCAGTCCTGCCCGAAGGTCAGGATGTCGAAGGCGTAGGGCTGGCCCTGGACCTCGCCGCCGGGTTCCTCGCCTTCCTCGTCGGAGAAGATGAAGTGGTTGAACAACCCGCCGCCGCTGAACGTGCCGATCCCGATGCGTTGCCCGTCCAGCTCGGCCCGGTGCATGTGACCGTTGAGGGTCACGGCGCTGGCCTGGATCCGGCGAACGGCATAGGGCTGATGGCTGACGACGATGTCCGATGGGGTCCGCCCCGCGGTGGCCTCTTGGAACCGATCCGCGATCTCGACTTGCGGGGTGCCGAAGTCCTCTCGCCGCTCGTTGAAGAAACGCACGTCGTTGAACCCCGAGATCGTCACCCCGTTGATGGCAGCCTCCTGGTATTCGCCCTCGTTGGGCTCCAGCACGATGACGTTGGGGATCTGCGCCATCCGGTCCAGGAAGGCCTCGTCCCCGGCGGAGGCGGCGTCGTGGTTGCCACGAACGTAGACGTAGGGCACCCCGAGGTCTCCCACCGAGGTGTAGATGTCGGCCAGCTCCCCCTCCTCGACGAGGCCGAAGTTGATCAGGTCGCCGGTGTCGATGACGGCGGTGATCTGCTCGGTGTCGACGATCTGTTTGACCAACGGGTAGTAGTTCGCCCCGTGCATGTCCGAGATCAGCAGGAACCGGGCCCCCGCCTCACCGGCGACTTCCGGCGGCGCGAACTCCAGCTGAAGGGCGTTGGATAGCGCGAAGAGGTTCTGCAGATACGGGCTGGCGGCCTGGGCTTGGCCCGTGATGGCCGCGAACAACCCGCTGCCCTGCTGCACGGTGGCCAACAAGCTTGTTGCGCGGTAGGTCGTCACCGTCCCGGGACGGTAGGTCAGGTATGACGCCAGGCCGGGGGCTCCCACGGCCAAGGTCGAGGCGATCAGCCAGGCCAGGGCCAGCTTGGCCCGCGAGCGACGGCGCCGACCCACGGCATACAGGCCCGCGCAGATCGCGGCGGTGACCAGGGCGCCGGCCACGAAGCGCCACGCCAGTCCCGTGATTGCCTCATCGATGGCGCTGGCCAGCTGACCTTCGTCCGGCTGGAAGTCGGTGACGTTCAACCGCTTGCGCTGAAACAGGTCGGTGATCTCTTGGCGAACCTGGACCTGGGCCTCGATTCCCGGAGCGGGTAGCAGGCCGTCGAACTCCACGTCGATGTCTCCGAAGACGGTCGGGGTGTGCACCGTGGAGGTCTGACCCACGCTCGGGGCCAACGAGACCTGCGCCGCCAGGTAGTCGGTCTGGGTGGCGACCGGCCAGACCCGGGTCGCCGCCAATCCGCCCCACGAGGCCACCGCAGCCAGCAACACCACCGCCAGCACCAGCCGCACGCTGGACCAGAGGTAGCGCCGATCGTGGGTCATGGCATCGCTCATCGAGCGTCATCCTAAGACGGTGGCAGATACGTTGGCGCCATGAGCACGGTCGCCGCAGCACCAGAACCGAGGTTTCTCCAGGTGGCCGATGCCCGAGTGCACTGGGTCGACTTCGGCGGTCCGGATGCTCCGGAGGCGCTGTGTGTGATGGTCCACGGCCTGGGCGGCTCCACGGTCAACTGGGAGTCCCTGGTCCCCGCCCTGATCGGCCGGTTTCGGTGCGTGGCGCTGGACATCGTCGGCTTCGGGATGACCGAGCCCGGTTCGCGCAGCGCACGGGTGCAGGACAACACGGATCTGCTCGAGACGTTCGTCGCGATGGCCCGCGAGCGCTACGGGCCGCTGCCCTTGCTGCTGATCGGCAACTCGATGGGTGGGTTGATCTCCGCTCGGTATGCCGCGGCGCGGCGCTGCGACGTGGCCGGCGTCGTCCTGCTCGACCCCACCGTGCCACCCGCTCACCTCGTGCCCGGTGCCGGCGGCCTCCTCGCCGCAGGGTTGTATGCCGTGCCCATGGTCGGCCGCACGGCGGCGCGGGCGCGGCGCTCACTGCGCACCCCCACCCAGAACGTCCAGGACACGCTGCGCCTGTGCACCGTCGATCCGGCGCGGGTGGATCCAGCGGTGGTCGCTCGGCACCTACCGGTGGCCGAGCGGCGGCTCACTCACCCCGAGATGGACCGTCACTACAGCGACGCCGCACGCTCGATCCTGACCCTTCTGCGACGGCGCGCACACACCGACCGTACGTACGCCGACATTGCCGCACCGGTGCTGTTGGTACACGGCAAGCGTGATCGGCTGGTGCCGTTCTCCGGAGCGTGCCGGATGGCCCGGCGCAACCCGGCGTGGCGGTTCGTGCCGGCTCACGACTGCGGCCACCTGCCCATGCTGGAGAGGCCGCAGTGGCTGGCGGGGCAGATCCTCACCTGGTGGCAGGGCCGAGAGCCGGTGGCCTCGACGTCGGCGTCCGTGCCGGTGACGGTGGAGCTCGCGTGTGATCAACTAGGTCTCATGGCCGACCTGCAGGTGTTGCGACGCAAGGCGTCCACCCTCGCGTTACTGGCCTTCCGAGCGCTTCCCGGGCCGCTGAAGCGCGCTTTGGTCCGGGCCGGCACCCCGAACTACACCGTGGGGGCAGTGTGCTCTGTGGAGCACGACGGGCACGTGCTGATGCTGAGCCAGCCACACCGCAACGGGTGGAGTCTGCCCGGTGGGCTGCTGGATCACGGGGAGACACCGGCGGAGGCGGTCATCAGGGAGGTCGCAGAAGAGACCGGACTGCGCATCGACCCAGGTGACGAGGTGGCCGTCGGCGTCCATCCGAACTCGCAGAGCGTCGACGTCATTTTTCGGGTGGTCCTGGAGCAGCGGCCGTCGTTGACGTTGTCCTCGGAGGCGCGCCGGTCCCGCTGGATGTCCGTGGCGGACATGGCCGACTCGGATCGGGAGACCCAACAGATCCTGCACCTGTTGCGGGCTTCGGGTGAAGAGCCCACACCCGGGCGCCTGCTGGACTGAGCCGCGCTGATCGCCAGCCTGGGCGCAGCCCCGCCGACTTCAGGGTAAGGCCGAGCCTCAGCGAGTCAGCAGGATTTTGCCGATGTGTTGGCTGCCCTCCATCGCCCGGTGGGCGTCGGCGGCGTCATCCATGGGGTAGGTCGCGTGCACGAGCGGGCGGATCGCCCCGGACTCGATGAGGGGCCAGACGCGTTCTCGGACGGCCGCCACGATGCTCGCCTTGTCATCCACCGGCCGGGAGCGCAGCCCGGTCGCGATCACCCGACCGCGCTTGCCCAGGAGCCGGGCGATGTTGAGCTCGCCCTTGGCGCCGCCCTGCATACCGATGATCACCAACCGCCCTCCGGTGGCGAGCGTCTGCACGTTGCGGTCGAGATACGCCCCCCCGACCACGTCCAGGATGACGTTCGCTCCGGCCCCGTCCGTGACCGCCATGGTCTCGGCGACGAAGTCCTGCTCGCGGTAGTTGATCCCCACCTCGGCGCCGAGGGTGCGGCAGGCCTCCAGCTTGTCGGCGGAGCCGGCCGTCACGATCACCCGGACCCCGAGTGCGTGGGCCAGTTGGATCGCCATCGTGCCGATCCCGCTGGAGCCGCCGTGGACCAGCAGCGTCTCACCGGCCCGCAAGCCGGCCTCGGTGATCAGGTTGCTCCACACGGTGCAGGCCACCTCGGGCAGTGCGGCGGCGTCGCGGACGCTCACTCCGGCGGGGATGGGCAGCACTTGGCCCGCAGGAACGGCGACCTGCTCGGCATACCCCCCACCGGCGAGCAGGGCGCACACCTCGTCACCGGGGGTCCACGCGCTGACCCGGCCTCCGACGGCGGAGACCACCCCGCTGACCTCCAGCCCAGGCAGCTCCGAGGCTCCCTCGGGAGGAGGATAGTTGCCCTGCCGCTGGACGATATCGGCCCGGTTCACCCCCGCCGCGGCCACCTCGATGAGGACGTCACGGTCCCCGATGTCGGGAGCGGGGACCTCGCTGGGGACCAGAGCGTCGGCCTCACCAGGGGTCGGGATCGTGATCGCACGCATGGTCTTGACCTTAAGAGACGACGCCGCCGTTGGCGAGCAGCGGGCGCTCGGCGGCTCAGCCCGATCGGTGGCCCGGTCGCTCAGCCGATCAGGATGCCAGCGATGGCCGCACTCATCAGGTTGGCCAGGGTGGCGGCAGCGACCGCCTTCAGGCCGAGCTCAGCGATGTCCCGGCGTCGGTCCGGAGCGATCCCACCGAGTCCGCCGAGCAGGATCCCGAGCGAGCCGAGGTTGGCGAAACCGGTCAGGGCAAAGGTGATGATCGCGGCAGTCTTCGGACTGAAGTCCTCGATCTGCGGGGCGAAGTCGGCGAAGGCCACGAACTCGTTGACCACTACCTTCTGCCCGACAAAGCTCCCCGCGCGCAGTGCCTCACTCCAGTCCACCCCGATGACGAACATCAGCGGCGCGAAGACGTAGCCGAGCATCTGCTCGAAGGTCAGCGCATCGTTGCCGAACCAGCCGCCGACCGTGCCGATGAACAGGTTCAACAGGGCGATCAGCGAGATGAAGGCCAACAGCATGGCGCCGATGTTGAGGGCCAGCTTCAGGCCGTCCGCCGCACCGGAGGCGGCGGCATCGATCACGTTGCGGTACTCCATCTCGTCGAGGTCAGGCTCATCGGAGGTGGCGTCTGAGTCTGCCGTGGAGGTCGCGTCGGAGTCGGCGGCGGAGGTGGCGTCGGAGTCCGCCGCGGAGCCGTCCTGGGTGTTCTTCGCGCCCACGCGAGTGGCGCCCGCGGTGGCCATCGCCCCGGCCGGCTTGGA
>JBASAZ010000064.1:0-27573 GCA_049650845.1 Ornithinimicrobium sp. | reverse complement strand
GTGCTCGGCCAACCCGCCGCGGTCGGCGTGCCCACCGGCGGCCTCAACGGGGAGGACAGCAACCTGCCCCACGCGGCCTCCGGGCAGCCAGCTTCCAGCACGCCGGTGCAGCTCGACCGGGTCAGCGCCTCCTGGGCCGGGTTGGACGGGCTGCACAGGCTGGGCGCTGACGGTCCGCGTCACGACCTCGACGCGCTCGACCTGGGGCCGCTGCATACGGGGGACCGGGTCCAGCTGACCGGCCCCAACGGAGTCGGCAAGTCGACCGCGCTGGCCGTGCTCGCTCGCCATCTCGATCCCGCGTCCGGCACCTATCTGATGGCCGGCGAAGACACCCGGACCCACACTCTCGCCTCGGTGCGGTCCCGGATCGCCGTCGTCGACGATGAGCCTCACGCGTTTGCCGGCACGGTGCGCGCCAACCTCGCCTTGGCCTTGCCTGCGGCACGCGACGCCGACATGGTGCACGCGCTGCGCGCCGCGGACCTCGGTCGGTGGTTCGCTGCCCTGCCCGATGGTCTCGACAGCGAGGTACGCGGCCTCAGTGGTGGGGAGCGCGCCCGCCTCTCGATGGCGCGCGCCGTCTTGTCGGGCCGCCCCATCGTGCTGCTCGACGAACCAACCGCACACCTCGACGACGCCACCGCCGACCGGGCCCTGCGCGGGGTCACTGGCGGGCTGTGCTCACCCGGGAAGTCCTGCGCGGGTTCGGTCCGGCCCAGCGTTGTTGCGGTCAGCCACCGGCCGTTGCCCTGGACGGGCTTCACCAGCATCGAACTGCGGGCACGCGACGAGCCGCCCGCTGATGCCCCGCCGGAGCGCCCCGTTGGCGTGAGCATTCGTGTCGCCATGGCGGCAGGAACGCACAGGCTCAGCGATTCGGGCCTACGCTGTGCTGAGGACTACGAGCAGGAGGATGCGTGATGGGCGACAACGCTTGGGTGTGGTGGGTGATAGCTGCGGCGGTGCTGATCGTGGCGGTCGTGGTGGCGTTGGCGCTTCGCCGCTCCGCCGCCCGCAAGGAGGCTGCTCGACTCCGCGAGAAGGCGGCCTCCGACGATCCGCGCATCTCCGACCAGGAGTCCTCGGCCAAAGAGCTGCGCGACTCCGCGGCCCTCGCCCGCCAAGAGGCCACCGCCGCCCAAGAAGAGGCTGACCGCGCCGAAGGCCGCGCCCGAGCCCTGGAGCAGCGCGCCGAGGAGGCCGTGTTGGCCGCTCGCGAAGAGCGCGACCAACAGACCGAGGCGTACTTGCGCGCCGAGACGAAAGACCCTCACTCCAAGGATTAGTCAGCGGCGCCCACCGCGCCTGAGGATCCGTGCGGCTCTGGGAAGATACAGCCATGGCCTCCCTCCGCGACCTCACGCCTCCGCTTGCTCTCGGCGCCCTCGATGGCCGGTATCGCACCGTGGTCGGCGACCTGGTCGAGCACCTCTCCGAGCCGGCCCTCAACCGAATGCGGCTGCACGTCGAGATCGAGTGGTTGATCCACCTGACCGAGCACTCGGTGGTCCCCCATTCGGCACGCCTCAGTGCTGCCGAGCAGGCCAGCCTGCGCGGGCTGATCAGCGACTTCGACGCCGACACGATCGCGGAGCTGGCTGCCATCGAGGCCAAAACCGTGCACGACGTCAAAGCCGTCGAATACTTCCTTCGGCGCCGGCTCAGCGACCGCCTGGACCAACGCGAGGACCTCGCCGAGCTGGTGCACTTCGCCTGCACGTCGGAGGACATCAACAACCTGTCCTATGCGCTGATGATCAACGGCGCCATCACCGACGTCTGGCTTCCCGCCGCCCAGCGTCTCATCGAGCAGGTCACCGGCATGGCTCGCGAGCTGGCCGGCATACCCCTGCTCGCGCACACCCACGGACAACCCGCCACGCCCACCACCATGGGCAAGGAACTTGCCGTGCTGGCCCACCGGCTGGCCCGCCAGGTGCGCCGCGTAAAAGCGGCGGACTATCTCGGCAAGTTCAACGGCGCGACCGGCACCTACGGGGCCCACCTGGCGGCGGTGCCCGGGGCGGATTGGGAGCAGATCAGCCGTGACTTCGTCGAGGGTCTGGGGCTGACCTGGAACCCGCTGACCACCCAGATCGAGAGCCACGACTGGCAGGCGGAGCTGTATGCCGACTTGGCCCGGTTCAATCGGGTGCTGCACAACCTGTGCACCGACCTGTGGTCCTACATCTCGCTCGGCTATTTCGCGCAGGTGCGCGGTCAAGGGACGGTGGGATCCTCGACAATGCCGCACAAGGTGAACCCCATCCGGTTCGAAAACGCCGAGGCCAACCTGGAGGTGTCCAACGCGCTGCTCGACGTGTTGGCCTCCACGCTGGTGACCTCTCGGCTGCAACGCGACCTGACCGACTCCTCGATGCAACGCAACGTCGGCACGGCGCTCGGGCACTCCCTGCTGGCCATCGACAACGCCGGTCGTGGACTGGCCGGGTTGGATGCCAACCCGGCGGCGATGGCCGCTGACCTTGACGCCAACTGGGAGGTGCTGGCCGAGCCGGTCCAGTCCGTGATGCGCGCGTTGGCGGCTGCCGGGGTGGAGGGCATGGCCAATCCCTACGACCGCCTCAAGGAGCTGACCCGGGGCCGCCGCATCACCGGTGACGATCTGCGCGAATTCGTGCGAGGTCTCGGACTGCCGCCCGCGGAAGAGCAGCGGCTCGCCGAGATGACCCCGACCACCTACGTCGGTCTAGCCCCAACCCTGGTCGAGCACCTGCGCTGAGCCCAGGACAGGCTCCCGCGAAGTGCGGGTCGCTCATCACCACTCTGGCCCGCATCGTGGTGACGCCGCATCGACCGAACCGGCCATCCTGACAACCCAGACCCCTGGCCCGGACGGGGCCAGGAATATAACACCCCTAGGGGGTATTATCGGTCTATGACGCCGGGATATCGCGACACGAAGCAGGACCAGCTCAAGCGGTTGGCCCGCATCGAGGGTCAGGTCCGCGGGATCGCCCGGATGGTCGACGACGACACCTACTGCATCGACGTGCTCACTCAGGTCAGCGCAGCAACCAAAGCCCTCCAGGCCGTGAGCCTCGGTCTCCTGGAGGAACACATCAGCCACTGCGTCGTTGACGCCGCGCGAGAATCGGACGAGGCAGCCCAGGCCAAGGTCAGCGAAGCGGCCGCCGCAATCGCCCGCTTGGTCCGCAGCTAGCACTCAGCCAGACTGCCGCAACGCACCACGCAGTCCGCCCCACTCGACACCCGCAGCACCGCCAGAAGGAGCCATGCCTACCTCCACCACCGCCCAGTCCCACCAGGTCGACCTCGACATTCAGGGGATGACCTGCGCATCGTGCGTGTCCCGGGTCGAGAAGAAGCTCAACGCACTCGAAGGTGTCGAAGCGACCGTCAACCTGGCCACCGAGAAGGCTCGGGTGACGTATGCCGAGCCGCAGACGGTGCAGGACCTGGTGGCCACCGTGGCCAAAACGGGATACACAGCGTCTCCGGTGCAGGACCGGCACAGCAGCAGCGCACCTGAGGGCACGATGCCCAACGAGATGCAGCACGACCACATGAACCACGACCTCATCGGAGATAGCGCGCTGAAGCGTCGAGCCGTCGTCGCTACCGCCCTGGCGGTCGTGGTGTTGTTCTTGGCCATGGTGCCGCCGGTCCGAGAGGCGACCGGGGCGGCCAACCCGTGGATCCAGTTCCTGCTGACTACTCCCGTGTACCTCTGGGCGGCCTGGCCGTTCCACCGGGCTGCGGCGGTCAACGCCCGCCACGGTGCCTCCACCATGGACACGCTGGTCTCGATCGGGGTCACCGCGGCATACGGCTGGTCGGTCGTGGCCGTCCTGACCGGGTTCACCGGGCACCTCTACTTCGAGACCGCGGCCATCGTCACCGCGTTCTTGCTGATCGGGCGGTATTTCGAGTCTCGCGCCAAGGCGTCGGGTCGTTCGGCGCTGACCTCCCTGCTCCACCTCGGCGCAAAGGACGTTGCCATCTTGCGCAACGACCCCCGCACCGGAGCCTGGCGTGAGGAGCGCATCTCCACCGACGCCCTCGAGGTCGGCATGCGCTTCGTCGTCCGCCCGGGTGAGAAGGTCGCCACCGACGGTGTCGTCATCGACGGAACCAGTGCGTTGGACACCAGCATGGTCACCGGTGAGTCCGCCCCGATCGACGTCAGCAAGGGGGACCGGGTCACCGGTGCCACCGTCAACGCCCACGGACGGCTCACCGTCGAAGCGACCCGCGTGGGCTCCGACACGACCCTGGCGCAAATCACCCGATTGGTCGAGGACGCCCAGACCGGACAGGCCCCGGTGCAGCGTCTGGCCGACCGGGTCTCTGCGGTCTTCGTGCCCGTCGTGCTGGTGATCGCTGCGCTGACGTTGATCCTCTGGCTGCTCACGGGTCACGATCTGGGTCAGAGCATCGAGCCCGCCGTCGCGGTCCTGATCATCGCCTGCCCGTGCGCGCTCGGTCTGGCCACCCCGACCGCGCTGCTCACCGGCACCGGACGCGGCGCCCAGCTGGGTGTGCTGATCAAGGGTCCACAGATCCTGGAGAGCACCCGACGGGTCGACACCGTCGTGCTCGACAAGACCGGCACCATCACCACCGGCCAAGCGACCCTGACTCAGATCACCACCGAGGGCCGGCTCACGCAGGACGCGGCCTTGACCGCGGCGGCCGCCGTCGAGAGCGGCTCGGAGCACCCGATCGCCCGAGCGATCGTCGACGCCGCGCACTCCCGGTCCTTGACCATCCCGCAGATCCACGACTTCACCAACCTCGCCGGCCAGGGTGCCCGGGCTCGGATCAAGAACACCGAAGTCACCGTGGGCAAACCCGACCTGTTCGAGGAGGTGCCGGACTCACTGCATACCGCGTTCGGCATGCCGGGGACCACCGTCCTGGTGGGCTGGCAGGGACAGGCCCGGGCTGCGTTGACGGTGGCCGATGAGACCCGGCCGAGCAGCGCCGCAGCCGTCGCCGCTTTGCGCGACCTCGGCTTGACCCCGCACCTGCTGACCGGGGACAGCGAGTCCACCGCTGCGGCAGTGGGCAAGCAGGTCGGCATCAACCCGGCTCAGATCACCGCCGGGGTGTTGCCGCAGGACAAGCACGCGGTGGTCTCGGCCCTGCAGCAGCAGGGCAGGGTCGTGGCCATGGTCGGCGACGGCGTGAACGACGCCGCGGCGCTGGCCCAGGCCGACCTCGGGATGGCGATGGGGTCCGGCACGGACGTGGCGATGGAGTCAGCCGACATCGTGCTGATGCGCGCGGACGTGGAGTCGGTGGTGACCGCGATCGGTCTCTCCCGGGAGACGCTGAAGATCATCAAGCAGAACCTGGCCTGGGCCTTCGGCTACAACACCGCAGCGATCCCGCTGGCCGCGTTCGGCCTGTTGAATCCGATGATCGCCGGTGGCGCAATGGCGGCCTCGAGCATCATCGTGGTGGTGAACAGCCTGCGCCTGCGCAGGTTCGGGGCTGCGCCTAGATCGTGACGGTCCCACCGGAGGTGGCGAAGACCACGGACTCCAAGGCGTGCGCTTCGGAGTGGTCGAACTCGACGTCGATGTCGCTCTCCCAGGACGACGCGACGTCTGGCACCCCGAGCCACTCGCGGATCTTGACCGGGTCGCCGGCGATGTGCAGGCCGACCAACCTCGCCGCTCCCCCGCCCAACTTCGAAGGGTGATGGTCTAGCGAGTCCCAGCGCACGAAGAACGGCAACTGCGGGTCCTCGATCAACGACTTGATGCCGATCTGATGCCAGGTCAGCTCCACTCCCTCAGGGGTGTGTCGATTGCCTTGCACGGCCTCGCGGCCCAACCGCTCCTCGATGCCGGACAGATCGTCGACGGCCACCACCCAGGCCATCCAGCCGCCACCCTGCTGAGACCGGGCGCGCACCGCCTGACCGAACGGCGCCTTGTCCGAAGCCGGGTGGTCCAGCACCTCGACGACCTCGAGGTATCGGCCATCGGCCAGCGGCAACACCATGTTGCGTGTGCCGAAACGGGGATGGACCCCGCCCTCACGGGGGGTCACCTGAAGCAACTCGGCCAACCGCAAGGCGGTGGCTCGCATGCCTTCGGGCCCGGCTGCATAACAGACGTGATCGATGCGCATAACCCTCATCGTGACACAGATCACGAGGCCTCTTGACCAGTCCCCCTACGCGAGGCTCGACTCGGCCGATGCCGCGGCTCGGCGCTGTCGCACCGCCTCGTAGACCACGATCGCCGCGGACGTGGAGACGTTCAGCGAGTTAGCCTGACCGACCATCGGGATCCGCACCCGGTGCGCTGCGGCGGAGAGGAGGTGCTCGGTCAACCCCTCCTTCTCCGCACCCACCGCGATGGCCAACGGGCCGGCATACGAGATGTCGGTGTGCACGACGTCGGTGTCGGGGGTGGCGGCGACGATCGGTATGCCGTGTTCGCGCAGCCAGGACATGGTCGTTTCACAGGTGTCGCTCGCGACGGCCATCGAGAAGACGGTGCCCTTGGAGGAACGCACCACGTTGGGGTTGCCCCAGTCGGTGACCGGATCCGCCGCGATGACGGCGTCCACTCCCGCCGCGTCGGCCGTGCGCAGCATGGCACCCAGGTTGCCCGGCTTCTCCACCCCTTCACAGATCAGGATCAGGGCGTCGTCGGGCACGTCGAGGTCTGCGCAGGTCCGGCGCACGGTGGCGACCACGGCCAGGAATCCGTCTGGACCCTCCCGATAGGCCGCCCGTTCGAAGGCCGCGCGGCCCAGCTCGAAGATGTCGGCGCCCCGGCTGGAGGTCTCGTCGATCAACTGCCGTTGCGTGCCCGGGTCGGACATCAGCTCCGGACAGTAGAACAACGAGCGTGGGCGCACCCCGGCGGCCAGGGCGAGCTGCAGCTCCTCATAGCCCTCGACGAGGGTGACCCCCTCCTCCTCGCGAGTGCGTCGACGACGCAAGGCCGTCAGCGCCTTCAGTCGGGGGTTGGCCGGTGAGGTGATGATCAGCGCGGTGCTCATCAGGCCACGTGCTCCAAAGAAGACGTGAGTCCCTCCAGCACCAGGGCCAGCCCGTCGTGCTCGACCTCCGCCGTGACCTCATCGGCCGCCTCGAGCACCTCCGGCGGCGCTTGGCCCATGGCGACCCCACGCGCCGCCCACTGCAGCATCTCGATGTCGTTGCGCTGATCGCCGACCGCGACCGTATGCTCGGCGCCGATGTCCAGCGCCAGCCGGACTGCCTCCAGCCCGGAGGCCTTGGAGACGCCCTCGGGGGCCAGGTCCAACCAGGAGCTGAAGCCCACCGCGTAGTTGACGCCGTGCAACCCGATGCCGTCGATCAGTGCGGCAAAGTCAACCGGCGTGGAGCTGAGGTCACGGAAGGTCACCCGCGGCACCGGCTCGGCGACCAGCTCCTCCAAGCTGACCACCATCTGCCGCTCGGCGAGATCCGGCTCGGGGAAGAGACGGTTGACCTTGAAGCCCACCCCCACCTCCTCGACCGCGATGATGGCGTCGGGGATGAGCCTGACCAGGATGTCCACCGCGGGCTTGGGGTCGAACGTCACGACGCGGTGCAGCCGGTAACCCTCTTCGCGTCCCGGGTCCAGGGCCACGGTGACCGCCCCGTTGGAGCACACGGCATACAGCCCGTCCCGGACCAGGCCGAGCGTGCGCAGGATGGGCATGGTGGCCAGGACCGAACGACCGGTGGCGATCATCACCGTGGCCTGGCTGTCCGCGAGATCGGCGATGGCTTGCCCCACGCGGGTGGACAGGTGGCCGTCGTGATGCACGATGGTGCCGTCGATATCGAGCGCGACCAAGGGACTGCCCCCAGGGATGGGGCCAGCGGTGATGTCCACGCAGGACACCTTACGTTGCGTGAGGGCGACCCAGCGGCTCGGTCGTGACCCTGCGCGCGTCCCTCGATCAGTCCTTGAGCTTCATAGCCTGTTTCAGGCTCACCCGGCCCTGGGTCTGCATCAGGGCCCGGCGATACAACGTGCTGCCCGCCGTGATGGTGACCCAGCAGAACGCCAGGGTCAGGGCGAAGGCCAACACCGGCTCCCACCACAGCGCCTCGCCCTCGAGCAGCCGCATCGGCATGAGGATGGTCGAGAGCACCGGCACGAAGGAGCCGGTGACCCGCGCGGCGCCCTCCAGATTCAGCGCGACGACGATCATCAGGACCAGGGAAAGCGTCAACGGCAGCGTGGTCGACTGCAGATCCTCCACCCGGGACGCGAGGGCTCCGGCGGCCGCCCACATGCAGGCCAACGCGACAAAGCCGGCCACGAAGAACGGCAGATACCACAGCAGTGGCTCGGTCATCATCGGCAGATACTGGTCGTACTCGGTGAAGCTCAGACCGATCAGCGAGACGCCGACCACCAACGCCATCTGGCCGAACGCCAACAACGTGTTGCCGAGCACCTTGCCGCTCAGCAGGGCACGGATCGGGATGACGGCGGCCAAGATCTCGACCATCCGCGACTGCTTCTCCTCGACCACGCTGGTAGCGATGCTGATGCCGAACGTGATCGAGGCCATGTAGAACAACAAGCCGAAGATCAGCCCGGCCACCAGCTGGACCACCTGCTCCGTCGGATCCTCCTCGCCGAGGTCCTGCGTGGCCAGCTCGCTGCCCTCGAGCAACGCCGGAACGGTCGTGCCGGCCTCCTGCGCGTTGGCTCTCAAAGCGGTCGAGCGCACCGCCTCGGCTGTCGCGTCACGCAGCTCACCCGGCGCTGCGCCGTCGCTGGTGAGCACCCACTGCTCGCCGTCCTGGGTGAGCATGGCGTCAGCATCTTCGCTGCTGATCAGGTCGGTGCCGGCGCTGTTGTCGCCGACGACTTCTGCGCGCACGGAGGCCTGCTCATCGTCGGCCCGCAGCACCTGCTCGGCCTGACCGACCAGAGCCTCCCCCTGGGACGAGGTCACGGCCACGGTGTATTCGGGGGCGGAGTCGCGGCTCGCGATGAACATCTGGAAGCCGAGCAGGCCGAGGATGAGCACCAGCGTCAGACCGGTCGAGACCACGAAGTTGCGGTCGGTCAGCTTGACCCTGACCTCTCGCGCCGCGACCAACGCCCATGGCCGTGACTCGGCGGTTGGCTCCGGCCCCGCCTGCCTCGCCTGGTGCTGTGCACGGTTTCGGGTCCGCCGCGGGCTCTGCACGCCGCTCACGCCGCCACCTCCCGATAGATCTCGCTCAACGACGGCACGACCTTGCTGAAGTCGTGCACCGGACCGCGGGCCACCGCCTCACTCAACAGGTGCTGCACGGCCTGCTCATCAACCGGCTCCACCACGACCGTCCTCCCA
This sequence comes from Ornithinimicrobium sp., assembly GCA_049650845.1. Classification (GTDB taxonomy): domain Bacteria; phylum Actinomycetota; class Actinomycetes; order Actinomycetales; family Dermatophilaceae; genus Ornithinicoccus. The sequence continues at coordinate 18,255 of JBASAZ010000064.1, read as the reverse complement.
TCCAGGTCAAGCACCCGTATGCCGGCCAGCCCGCGGACCCACCCGGCGTCCTCGCCCACGGTGAGTCGATAACGCAGCCGCCCGGTGTCACGCAGTTGGTCCGATGTTCCGGCGGCGACGACCGTGCCGGCGTGCAGGACCACGATCGAGTCGCAGAGCCGGTCAACCAGCTCCAGTTGGTGCGAGCTGAACAGCACCGGGGTGCCGGCGGCAGTGTGCTCGCGCAGCATTGCCGACATCTGGTCGACCGCGGCCGGATCGAGGCCGGAGAACGGCTCGTCCAGGATCAGCGCGATCGGATCGCCGAGCACCGCGGCGATGATCTGCGCGCGTTGCTGGTTGCCCAACGACAGCGTCTCGACCTTGGCGCTCATCCGCTCGCCCAGGCCAAAACGCTCGAGCAGCTCGCTGACCCGCCGTTTGGCGTCGACCTGGCTCATCCCGTGCAACCGTCCGAGGTAGACCAGCTGGTCCAGCGTCGGCTGCTTCGGATAGAGCCCGCGCTCCTCGGGCATGTATCCGAACCGCGTCCGGATCGCCCGAGTGAGCTCCTGCCCGTGCCAACGGACATGACCACGGTCGGGGGCCAAGATGCCCATGATCATCCGCATCGTGGTCGTCTTGCCCGCCCCGTTGCCTCCGACGAATCCCACCATGGCGCCCGGTGGCACCTCGAACGAAACGCCGTCCACAGCGGTGATCTCGCCGTAGGTCCGGGTCACTGCGTCAACCTCGAGCATGGTCGTTCCCCTGTCCTGAGTGGGTGGATACCTCCGTGAACACCCCTCCACGCTAGGTTCTGCGCGTTCTCGACACCTCCGTCATACGGACGATCTGTGCGGCTCAGCACCTCAGTCGGACGACGGAACCAGACCGCTGCGGTAGGCCGCGATGACCGCTTGGACACGGTCGCGCACCCCGAGCTTCATCAGGACGTTGGACACGTGCGTCTTGACCGTCGCCTCGGACAGGAAGAGCGTTGAGGCGATCTCGGCGTTGCTCAGTCCGGTGGCCATCAGGGTGAGCACTTCGGATTCCCGCGCGGTCAGATCGGCCGGTATGCCGTCCGCGCGCCGAGGAACCATCGGTTGCGGTGCCGCTGCGGGTTGCGGGGGCGGCGATGGGTGGGCCGCAGCGATCACCCGCTGGGTCACCTCGGGGGCCAACAGGGCCAACCCACCGTGCACGGTGCGGATCGCGTCGACGAGATAGTCGGCATCCGCATTCTTCAGCAGGAAGCCACTGGCGCCGGCCGCCAAGGCGTCGAAGAGGTAGTCGTCCCGGTCGAAGGTCGTCAACATCACGATCTTGGGTGGGTCCTGCCCGGTGGCGGTCGCCCGCGCGACGATGAGCCGGGTGGCTTCGATGCCGTCCAACACCGGCATCTGCACGTCCATCAACACCAGATCGGGCTTCAACCGGGCGACCTCCTCGACCCCTTGTCGACCGTTCTCCGCGGTGCCGACCACCTCGATGTCCGGCTCGGTCGACAGGATCGTCGAGAATCCGGAACGCATCAGCGGCTGGTCATCGACCAACAGGACCCTGATCGGCAATCGTTCGCTCACACCGTCTCCCGGGCCCGATGTCTGGCCATGCTGCCGTCCATCGGGAACCAGGCGCGGACCCGATAACCCCCGCCGCGTCGTGATCCGATCTCCAGTCCACCGCCGAGATGCCGGGTGCGTTCGCTCATGCCCAGTTGACCCAGCCCGGTGCCGGTCGTGCCCCGACGAGGAGCACCGCTGTCGACCACTTCCACCTCGATGCGATTCTGACCGGGCTCGATGCGGACGGCGACGTGAGCGGCCCGAGCCGTCGAATGTTTGCGGACGTTGGCCAGCGCCTCCTGGGCGATGCGATAGACCGACAGTTGCACCGGGTCGGCGACCTGCGAGAACGCGTGCGCATCGTCCGGTACGAGCTGCAGGTCGACGGTGCACTGCGCGGTGTCGGCCTGGTGGACCAGCGCGGTCAAGTCGCCCAGACCCGGTTGGGGCGAGCGATCCATCGATGAGCCAGCCGACCCGGATGCGCCGTCACCCTGACGCAGCGTGCCCAGCAGCTCGCGCATCTGAGCAACGGCATCGCGAGAGGACGTCTCGACGGCCCGCAGAGCCTCGCTCGCCGCCTCACCGTCGGTGCTCAGCACTCGCCGTGCCGCCACCGCCTGGACTCCCATGGCCGAGATGTGATGGGCCACCACGTCATGCAGCTCGCGGGCGATCCGTAGCCGTTCGTTGATGACCGCCTGGTCTTGCAAGCGGACGGTCTGAGCCTCAATCGTGCGCGCCTGCTCAACGACCTGCGCCGACCGCAGCGCCCGCCGCCAGTCGACCTGCCCCAGCACGACCGCCCCACCGAAGAAGATGACGTTGTTCAGGATGATCCAGCCTGCGACGCCGATCATCGGCGGGATCGGGCCCTGCCCCTGCTCGACGGCATCACCGTAGATCTCGGTGATGCCCGAGCTCAGCGCCAGGAACCATGCCACCCAGACGAACAACGCCACCGCCAACCCGAGCAACACGTACGCCGCGACGCGTCGATCTTTGGCCCAGGCCACCCCGCTGTAGATCGCGAAGAAATAGAGCACCTGCATCGGCAGGCTGGAGACCACCGGTGGCACCAGGGTCCCGACGACCAACAGGTGAAAAGTGGCCGCGGCCGCAACAGCCACGGGGTGCGAACGACGCCAGACCAGGATTGCCGCGGCACTGCCAATGCCGAGATACTGCTCAGTCAACCCCATCGAATTGTCGGTGAAGGCCCCGGCGGATCTGAGGAACTCGCTGCCAACAGCAGCCAACACGAAGAAGGCGATCGCCAGCCACACGTCGCTGATCTGCTCGGCTCTGGTGGGCCCCGGCCGCTCCCAGTCCTCCTCGGATCCGAGCAGCCCTTCGAGCCTTCCCAGCATCGTCACGCTCACCGGACCAGGCTATGCGCCCCGTGCTCGGCATACCTCCGCCGATCGGATGAGCGCCCCGCCACCCACGCCCCACACTGTTCCGAGCGAGCCAGGATCAGCCGAGCGTCTCGGCGAGCCAGTGCAGCTGGCGCTGCTCGTGACGGGCTCCGCCCCCGGCGTGGTCCCCGTAGGCGTATTCGATGATCTGCTTCTCGCCGCCATACCTGTTGTATGCCGCGTAGACCGTAGAGGGCGGACACACCTCGTCCATCATCGCCACCGAGAACAGCGCCGGTGCCTGCGCCAACCCACCCAGGGTCGCGGCGTCCACATAGTCCAACACCGCAAACGCCTCGTCGATCACGTGCGAGTGCAGCGCGAGGTAGGAACGCAGCTCGGTGTAGGGCGGTTTCGCGGCGACCTCCACTGCGCGGCGGAAGTCACACAAGAACGGCACATCGACCAACACCGCCGCCACCTCTGGGCACAGACCGGCGACCGCCAGGGCAAGCCCACCCCCTTGGCTCGCCCCGGCCAACACCACCCGCGCGTCGGCGAGCCCCGGCAGCTGCGCGACCGCGTCAACCGCTGCGACCGCGTCCGTCATGACTCGTCGGTAGTAGCCACCGTCCCCGTCGAGCAGACCGCGGGTCAAGAATCCGGGAAACGAGGGGCCCGAGCCCACCGGGTCGGCCGTGTCACCCAGTCCCCATTCGGCCCCTTGACCACGCACGTCCACGCTCAGACAGGGATAGCCGGCCAACACCCAGAACGGCACTTGGTGCGGCAGTCCGCGACCGCCGCCATACCCGGGGAAGCGCACGACGACGGTGGGGCGGTCCCCGGCTCGCCGCACGGCTCCGGGGTCGGCCGGCGTGTGCAGCCAACCGTTGATCCGGTGGCCCGCCCACCCGGCGAACTCGACGTGCTCGGTGCGGACCAACGACAAGCCCGTCTCCGTATGCTGAAGGCTGGGTGGCTCGCCGATCGCACGGGCGGAGGTCAACACCTCGTGCCAACTCTGCTGCAGGTCATCGGGTGGGCGGCACAGCCCTCGGGTCTGACGTAGGGCGTCCAACGGCAACTCGGTGAGCACGATTCCTCCTCTGCGGCGCATGACCGGCGGTGCCTTCCCGGCGGTGCATGCTGAGCGTGATACGGCACCGTGCCGCGTGGCCCGGTTCGACTCCATCACACTCGTGCCGGCGACACGCCCAACGTCAGCGGCCCACGCGCGCACGTGAACCCTGCGGCCGATGCCGGCCAGCGCGTCGACGGCATGCAGCAGCAGCGCGAGCGCGAGAGCGCTCATGGCCAGCGCGCGCGGTCGGGGGCAGCAGAGCGGCCGAGCCGTCAGACCGGCGTGAGCACCGACTCGCCGACGTAGGGCCGCAGCACGTCGGGCACCACGACCGAGCCGTCGGCTTGCTGGTGGTTCTCCAGGATTGCGACCAGCCAGCGGGTGGTGGCCATCGTGCCGTTCAGCGTGGCAACGGTGCGGGTCCCGGACCCGTTGGGGTCGCGCTCGCGGATGTTCAGACGCCGCGCTTGGTATGTCGTGCAGTTCGAGGTCGAGGTCAGCTCGCGATATCGGCCCTGGGTCGGCACCCACGCTTCACAGTCGAACTTGCGGGCCGCGGGCCCGCCGAGATCACCGGCCGCGGTGTCGATGATCCGATAGGGCAGGCCCATGCTGTCGAGCATCCCGCGCTCGAGCTGCAGCATCCGCTGGTGCTCGTCCTCGGCGTCCTCGGGTCGCACGTAGGCGAACATCTCGACCTTCTGAAACTCGTGCACCCGGATGATGCCACGGGTGTCTTTGCCGTGGCTGCCGGCCTCGCGCCGGAAACACGTCGAGAGCGCGGTGTAGCGCTTGGGCCCGTCGCTCAGGTCGATGATCTCGTCGGCGTGATAGCCGGCCAGCGCGACCTCGGACGTACCGGTGAGATAGAGGTCATCGGCGTCGAGGCGATAGACCTCGTCGGCGTGCGCGTCCAAGAACCCGGCACCTGCCATGGTGGCGGGAAGCACGAGGGTCGGCACCTTCAGCTGGGTGAACCCGGCCTCTCGAGCTCGGTCGAGCGCCAGCAACAACAGCGCCATCTCCAACCGGGCCCCCATGCCCTTGAGGTAGTAGAAACGCGATCCGGACACTTTGGCTCCACGTGTCATGTCCAGCGCGTCCAGGGCCCCAGCCAACTCGAGGTGGTCGGCCGGCTCGAAGCCGTCGGCCGCAAAGTCGCGCGGCTGCCCAACCTCCTCGATCAGGGTGAAGTCGTCCTCACCGCCCGCGGGAACGCCCTCGATGATCACGTTGCCGATCTTGCGGATCGCCTGATCGCGCTCCTGCTCCGCCTCTCGGGCCTGCTTGTCGAGCTCTTTCACCCGGCCCGAGATCGTCTTGACCTGCTGCAACAGCGCGGACTTGGCCTCACCGTGGGCGGCGGCCACGTCTCGACCGATCGACTTCTGCTCCGCCCGCAGCCGCTCGAACTCCGACAGGGAGGAGCGGTGGTGCTCATCGGCCGACAGCACCGCGTCGACCAGACCCTCATCCTCGCCGCGAGCCCGCTGTGAGGCTCGCACCCGCTCGGGGTTGTCACGCACCAGACGCAGATCAATCATCCGCCCAGCCTAAAGGCTGCTGGACTGCTCAATCGCTCCCGCAGCGCCGTCGACGCGCTGGCCGGCAGCGGCCCATGGGTGCACGTGCACGGATGGGCCGCTCAGGTCGGGCGTGTCGTCGGCACGAGCTGGAGCCGGAGGTGGCGCACGTGGGTCAGCTGGAGCTAGAGGTGCTGGAGGTCGAGGTGGAGGCCAGACGGTCAGACTTCCAGGGTGCGGGCGATCGGCACCCCGGGGCGATAGGGCAGGTGCAGATACGTCGGCGCGTCCAACACCGCCAAGTCCGCCCGCCCCCCGACCCGCACCACGCCAATGTCCTCCCGGCGGAGCGCTCTCGCTGCGGTCAGCGTGGCGGCCCGCACGGCCTCTGCGGGCGTCATACCCATCTCCCGAACGGCCAGGGCGATGACGAAGGGCATCGAGGTGGAGTAGCACGTGCCGGGGTTGCAGTCGGTCGCCAGCGCGACCGATACGCCGGCATCGAGCAGCGCGCGAGCATCGGGGAACGGGGACCGGGTGGAGAACTCGACCCCCGGCAGCAGGGTGGCCACGGTGACGTCGCGAGCCCCCGCCAACGCGTCGACGTCACGGGATGAGAGGTAGGTGCAGTGGTCGACACTGGCCGCACCGAACTCGACCGCCAGCTGCACTCCAGGTCCCGGGGCCAGCTGGTTGCCGTGCACCCGAATCCCCAGCCCGACCGCGGCACCGGCGACAAGGATCCGCCGGGACTCGTCCGCGTCGAAGGCGTGTGGGCTCGCGGGTTCACAGAACACGTCGATCCAGCGGGCATACGGCAGCGCGGCGGTGAGCATGTCGCCGCAGACCAGATCGACGTATGCCGATCGCTGCCGGGCCCGGGGTTCAGCCACCGCTGCATCACCGAGGGTGTCCGGCGGCACCACGTGTCCACCCAGGTAGGTCACTTCGGAGGTGACCTCCGAGGCGAGGCGCAGCATACGAGTCTCGTCCGCAACGCTCAGCCCGTAGCCGCTCTTGATCTCGATCGTGGTGCTGCCTTGTGCGCGCATCTCATCCATCCGGGCCCGCAGCAGGGTGCGCAGTGTGTCGTCACTGGCCGCCCGGGTCGCGGCCACAGTGCTCGCGATGCCACCTCCGTCGTATGGCCGGCCCGTCATCCGCGCCGCAAACTCCGCCGACCGGTCACCGGCAAACACCAGGTGGCTGTGGCTGTCCACGAATCCGGGCAGCACCGCCTTGCCGCCCAGGTCGATCGCCCAGTCTGCCGCGGGGGCATCAGGCGCGAGGCCCACCCACAACACGCTCGACTCGTTGGTCTGCGGATCGCGGCCGACGATGACGGCGGCGTCTCGCAGGATGCCCAAGCCCTCGCGGTGGTCGGCCCCCTCGAGGGTGTCGTCGCAGGTCACAAGCTCACCGATGCCGGTGATCAGCATGCCCATCTAGTGGCCTCCCAGCAGCGGTTGGATCGCTTCACGCAGCAGTGCGGCGACGTTGCCCAGCACATGACGCCCGTCACTGACCACCGTACGACCCGAGACCACGACCGTGTCGACATCCTCCGCGCTCGCCGCATACACAATCTGAGCGGGGTCGATGCCTGCGGTGCGCACCCCGTCGTCGCGAACAGCCACCAGGTCCGCGTGTGCGCCCACTCGGATCTGACCCGCCCCAGGCCAGCCGATGGAGGCGTGCGCGGTCGCCGCGGTCAACAGGTCGCTAGGCCCCAGGCGCCCCCGCCGTCCGGAGGCCAGCCGTTCGTGCATCTCGAGCGCCCGGGCTTCCTCGATGAGGTCGATGACGGCGTGTTGGTCCGAGCCGAGCGAGAGCCGTGCTCCCGCGTCGAGCAGCGCCCGCGCCGGGCCGATCCCGTCAGCCAGATCACGCTCCGTGGTCGGGCAGAAGCAGGCCGTCGCGCCCGCACCGCCCAGCAGGGCGATGTCGCGAGCGGTGAGGTGCGTGGCGTGCACCGCGGTCAGCGCCGGAGAAAGCAACCCCTCGGAGGCGAGCAGGCCGGTGGGTGTCATCCCGTATGCCGACACGCAGGCTTCGTTCTCGGCCGGCTGCTCGGACAGGTGCACGTGCAGCGGGGCGCCCGCGCGGTCCTGCCCGGCGCGACCGAGGGTGCCAGCGACCTGCCCGACGGTGGCCAGGGCCGGCCGCGGCACGGCCCGCACCGAGTGAATCGCCGCTCCGATGCGAAGATGCTCCGGACGGCCCTCGAGATGCCCGCGCAGCGAGGTCACCCGCTCGGCCCACGCCTCTACCGTGCCGTCGCCGAAACGCATCTGCGCTCCCGCGGGCGGCAGATGGCGCGAGTCGTCGAGACCCCCCGCGAGATAGCACGTGTCCAGCAGGGTCAGCCGGATGCCGGCGTCGGCGGCCGCCTGAATCACCGCGTGGCTCATCGCGTTGGGGTCCGCGTAGGGCTGACCGCCCGGGCCGTGATGCAGGTAGTGGAACTCGGCGACGGCCGTGATCCCAGCGAGCGCCATCTCGGCGTACGTCGCCTTGGCCAGTGCGTAGTAGGTGTCCGGGTCGAGCCGCGAGGCCACCGCATACATCGCCTCGCGCCACGTCCAAAAGGTCCCCCCACCACCGTGGGTGCGCCCCCGCAGCGCGCGGTGAAAGGCGTGGCTATGCGCGTTGGCGAACCCAGGCAGCACCACCCCTGGCAGGCGCTCGACGACGTCTTCGTTCGGGACACTCACGTCTGGGGTGACGCGGGTGAAGAGACCGCCGTCAGCCTCGATGACCACGTTGCGTCGAACCCCGTCGGGCAGGTGGGCGACCCCGGCGTGCCACTTCATCCGGGTCCTCCAGCCTCGGCTCTCACCAGATCAGTGAGGCAGGCGGCGAGCGCGTCGACCCCGGCGTAGCAGTCATCGCGCTCTGCGAACTCGGCCGGGCTGTGGGAGATGCCCGTGGGGTTGCGGACGAACACCATCGCCGCCGGTATGCCGGCGCTCGCCAGGATCCCCGCGTCATGACCTGCCCCGGAACCCAGGACAGGCACGCTGATCGCGTCCGGACGTCCGATGACCCGACGCACGCGGTTGCTCAGAGCCTCATCGAAGACAGTGGGTGGCGTCCAGGACTCCTGCGCCAGCCGTCCGCCGAGGCCCTCGATCAGGGCCTCGAGCGCGGCGACCAGTGCCCGCACCGGCTGCTCGCCCGAGCCTCGGCTGTCCAACCACGCGGTGGCGTGACTGGCGATGGCGTTCACGCCGCTCGGCTCGATAGCCACTTTGCCGATCGTGGCCACACATCCGCGCTCGACCGCCTGCTCCTGTGCGGCCAGGATCACCCTGGCCAACGCGATCATGGCGTCGCGGCGGTCCTGCATGCGGGTGCTGCCGGCGTGGTTGGCCTCCCCCGGGAGGTCGATCCGCCACCGGCCGTGCGGCCAGATATCGCGCACCACCCCGACGGGCACGTCCAGGTCCACCAACCCGCGGCCCTGCTCGACGTGCAGCTCGATGAAGACGCCGACGCGGGCGAGGGCTTCGGGGTCGGCGCCGAAGTGCCTGGTGTCCTGACCTGCAACGCTCAGGGCGCGGGCCATCGTCAGGCCGTCGTCGTCCGTCAAGGCCAGCGCGCGCTCGGCCGTCATGGCGCCGGTCAGGACCCGTGACCCACCGCAGGCCACGCCGAACCGGGCCCCCTCCTCCTCGACGAAGTTGACCACGGCGATCGGGCGCTGCGGCGTGATCCCCTCGGCCCGGAGCGCGTCGAGGGCGGCGAAGGCAGAGATCACCCCCAGCGGACCGTCATACGCGCCGCCGTCGGGCACCGAGTCCAGATGCGAACCGGTCGCGACACCGGGGCGGCCGGACGCCAGCGCCTCGTCTGGATCACCCCACCAGGCCCACTGGTTGCCGACCCGGTCCTGGGTCAGGTCCAAGCCTCGGGCAGCGGCCTGTCCGGCGAACCACTCGCGCAGCGTGTGGTCTTCACGGGTCCAGGCGAATCGCCGGTATCCCCCCGAGGACGCGCGGCCGATCGACTCCAGGTCGGCCCACATCTGGTCGAAACTCTGTCTCAGCTCAGGCCTCATCGCTGAGGGCTCCTCTCTAGCGGGGGCGGTGGGACGGTTCATCAGGCTTCCTGCATCGGTATGCGGACACCCCGGTCAGCCGCCACCGCGTCCGCGGCGTCGTAGCCGGCATCGACGTGACGGATGACCCCCATTCCCGGGTCGTTGGTCAGCACGCGCTCCAGCTTCTGCCGAGCCAACGGGGTGCCGTCGGCGACGCAGACCTGACCCGCATGCAGCGAGCGGCCGATGCCGACCCCACCGCCGTGATGGATCGAGACCCACGACGCGCCCGAGGCCGTGTTGACCAGGGCATTCAGCAGCGGCCAGTCGGCGATCGCGTCCGAGCCGTCAGCCATCGACTCGGTCTCTCGATAGGGGCTGGCCACCGAGCCGCAGTCGAGATGATCGCGCCCGATGACGATCGGCGCCTCGACCTCCCCCGCGGCCACCATGTCGTTGAACTTCACGCCCGCCTTGTCCCGCTCGCCGTAACCCAGCCAGCAGATCCGCGCCGGCAGGCCCTCGAACGCCACCCGATCTTGCGCCCCACGGATCCAGGTCTGGAGGTGGTCGTTATCCGGGAACAGGTCGAGCACCGCCTGATCGGTGGCCGCGATGTCCTTGGGGTTGCCGGACAGCGCGGCCCACCGGAACGGCCCCTTGCCCTCACAAAAGAGCGGCCGGATGTATGCCGGCACGAACCCGGGGAACTCGAACGCCCGGCCGTAGCCGCCCTGCCGCGCCTCGTCGCGGATGCTGTTGCCGTAGTCGAAAACCTCGGCCCCGGCGTCCTTGAAACCGACCATGGCCTCGACGTGCCGAGCCATCGACTCCTGCGCCCGGTCGGTGAACTCCTCCGGTTTCTTCTCCGCCAGGTCGTGCCACTCCTCGACATCGACACCGAGCGGCAGGTAGGACAACGGGTCGTGTGCCGACGTCTGGTCGGTCACGATGTCGATGTCCACCCCGCGCCGGAGCAGTTCGGGGAACACCTCCGCCGCGTTGCCGACGACACCGATCGACACGGCCTCGCGAGCAGCCTTAGCCTCCAGCGCACGCTCCACCCCCGCGTCCAACGAGTCAGCGACCTCATCCAAATATCGCGATTTCACCCGCCGACGCAGCCTGGACTCATCGACATCGACGATCAGGCACACCCCGCCGTTCATGGTGACCGCCAACGGTTGCGCCCCGCCCATCCCGCCACAGCCGGCGGTGAGGGTGAGGGTTCCGGCCAGCGACCCCGCATGCCGGCTGGGGTGCCGTGACGCGAGGGAGGCGGCCACGGCGGCGAACGTTTCGTAGGTTCCCTGCAGGATGCCCTGCGTGCCGATATAGATCCACGACCCGGCCGTCATCTGGCCATACATGGTCAGACCCAGGTGCTCCAGCCGCCGGAACTCCGGCCAGGTGGCCCAGTCACCGACCAGGTTGGAGTTGGCGATCAGCACACGCGGGGCCCACTCGTGGGTCTGCATGACGCCGACTGGACGCCCGGACTGGACCAACATGGTCTCGTCCTCGCGCAGGTCTTGCAGGGTGCGGACCATCGCGTCGAAGGAACGCCAGTCGCGGGCTGCGCGCCCGGTGCCGCCGTAAACCACCAGGTCACGGGGCCGTTCGGCGACCTCGGGGTCCAGGTTGTTCATGAGCATTCGCATCGGAGCTTCGGTGGCCCACGAACGGGCGGTCAGCTGGGTGCCGCGGGGTGCGCGGACGTCTCGGGCGCCTTCCATGTCTGTCTCCTTGGGGGTCATCGGTCCTCGCCGGCCGGTATGCCGTCGGTCGCCAGCCCTAGAGGGCCTAGAGTCGGGGGGTTGATCTCTCGCTGGACGTGGAAATGGGGCAAGGCGTGACCGAACCCCAGCTGCGTTCTCGCCTGCTCCGACGCAGCCTCGTCATCGCGGGGATCGTGGCCCTGGCGATCACTCTGCGGGGCCCGATCTCTGCTGTGGGGCCGGTGCTCGATGTGCTCACCGGCACCCTGGGGCTCGGCGCCCTGGAGGTCTCGTTGCTGACGGCGGCCCCGGTGATCTGTTTCGGGGTGTTTGCGGTGCTCACGCCACGGCTGACTGCCCACCTGGGGGTGGACGCCACCGCCGCGCTGGCACTGAGCGTGCTGGCTGCCGGTGTGGTGTTGCGCAGCGCCGGAGCCGTCGGCACGCTGTTCGCCGGGACGGTCCTGATCTCGGCGGCCATCGCCGTCGGCAACGTCCTGCTCCCGGTGCTCGTCAAGCGCGATGCGCCACGCCATCTGGGCCTGATCACCGGTGCGTATACGACCACGTTGACCACCTCGGCGGCCATCGGCGCGGCGATCACCGTGCCGCTCAGCTCGGCATACGGCTGGCGGATCGGGCTCGGCGTGTGGGTCTTCCCGGCGCTCGTCGCTCTCCTGCTGTGGGCCCCGCGCATCCGCGGGAGTCGCCCTCCCCGAGGGCCCGGTGAACAGGGCAAGGGCAGTATCAGGCCGCTGTTGCGGGAGCCGCTGGCCTGGCAGGTCACGGTGTTCTTCGCGCTCCAGTCGGCCCTCTTCTACGCCGTGCTGGCCTGGCTGCCGTCGATCTATCGGGCCGCGGGTCTGAGCGCGAGCAACGCCGGGTTGCTGCTGGCCGTGGTGACCGTGTCCGGCATACCGATGGCCTTGACGGTCCCGCCCTGGGCTGCCCGCTGTGCCGACCAGCGCTTCTTCCCGGTGGCCCTGACCGCGCTCGCCTCGATGGGCTTTGTGGGCCTGCTGGTCGCACCGAGCACCCTGCCGGTGCTGTGGGCCGTGCTGCTCGGACTCGGCCTGGGCGGCAACTTCCCCCTGGTGCTGACCTTGATCGTGCTGCGCACCGCGCGTCCCAGCGACACCTCGGCATTGTCGACGATGTCTCAAGGGTTGGGTTATCTGCTCGCGGCGGCTCTCGGACCGTTCGCGGTCGGCGTGCTGCACGACCTGTCCGGCGGCTGGACGTGGCCGGTGGTGGCCCTGCTCGTGCTGGCGGTCCCGCAGGCCGTCACGGGGTGGGCTGCTGGGCGCCCGCTGCTGATCGGGGAGCCCACCCGCCACTGAGGAGGGGTTGGCGCGGTTCATCGCTTCATCCCGCCTCATTCCAGCCGCCCGGTGACGCGTTCGGCGGCGCTGCGGATCGCGCCCTCACGCACCAGCTGCACTGCGGTGGTGATCTCGGGGGTCATGAAACGGTCGGGGCCGGGGCCGGGCACCCCGGCGGTTCGTAGGGTGCTGATCACCGCGGCACTGCCGGGAGCGGGCATCAGCGGTCGGCGCAGCTCCAGCCCGCGGGCGGCGGTGAGCAGTTCGATGGCCAGGACCCGGGTCAGTCCGTCGAGGGCACGTCGCAGCTTGCGGGCGGCGTGCCACCCCATCGAGACGTGGTCCTCCTGCATCGCCGAGCTGGGAATCGAGTCGACGCTGGCCGGTGCGGCCAGACGTTTGAGCTCGGCGACGATGCCGGCCTGGGTGTACTGGGCGATCATGTGCCCGGAGTCCACCCCGGGGTCGTGGGCCAGGAACGGTGGCAGGCCGCGGTTGCGGGCGGGGTCCAGGAACCGGTCGGTGCGTCGCTCGGAGATGCTGGCCAGGTCGGCCACGGCGATGGCGAGGAAGTCGAGGACGTAGGCCACCGGCGCCCCGTGAAAGTTCCCGTTGGACTCCACCCGCAGGTCGGGGGTGACCATCGGGTTGTCGATCGCCGAGGCCAGCTCTCGGCCGGCCACGGTGGCGGCGTGACCGAGCGTGTCGCGGACCGCGCCGTGAACCTGCGGGCTGCAGCGCAGCGAATACGCATCCTGCACGCGGGTGCACTCCGGCGAGCGATGACTCTCCCGGATGTTCGACCCCGCCATCATGGTCCTGAGGTTGGTGGCCGAGACCGCCTGCCCAGGGTGGGGCCGCAGCGCCTGGAGGTCGGCGGCGAAGACGTCGTCGCTGCCGAGCTGGCCTTCGACGCTCATGGCCGCCGCGATGTCGGCCGTCACGACCAGTGTGGTGAGATCGTGCACGGCCAGGACCAGGTGGCCCAGCATCCCGTCGGTGCCGTTGATCAGGGCCAGACCCTCTTTGTCGGCGAGTTGCACGGGCTCGAGGCCGGCGGCGGCCAACGCCTGCGCCGAGGTCATCAGCGTCCCCGCCCGGTCGCGCGCCTGTCCCTCCCCGATCAGCGTCAGCGCGCAGTGGGCCAGGGGCGCCAGATCCCCGGAGCAGCCGAGCGAGCCGTATTCGTGCACGACGGGAGTGATCCCGTGCGTGAGCAGGTCGGCATACGCCGCGGCCGTGCTGGGGCGTATGCCGGTTCGTCCCGTCGCGAGCGTCGAGAGCCGCAGCAGCATGGTGGCCCGGATGACCTCCCGCTCGACCTCAGGTCCTGAGCCCGCGGCGTGCGAGCGGATCACGCTGCGTTGCAGCTGGGCCCGGCGTTCGACGGGGATGTGCGTGGTGGCCAATGCGCCGAAGCCGGTCGAGATCCCGTAGTGCGGCCGGTCGTCGCCGGCCAGCGCCTCGATCGCTGCCCGCGACCGGCTCATCTCCACGAATGACTCGTCCGCGATCCGCACGGCTGCACCGTGTCGAGCGACGTCGACCACATCGCCGGTCGGGACGCCGGCCACCCGCAGGACCACTGTGTTCATGCATCCATTGCACCGTTCATCGCCGGGCTGGCACAGCACCTGCGACTGACATGTGTCCTGTATGTGGGACACTCGGTGGTGACGAGCCGGATCGCCGCGAACTCCCGCAACAGCACTGCGTATGTTGTGGTCATGGTTCGGGTCGACACGGTTCTCGCCGCCGGAGCCACCGGCGCTCCCGCGGCGGCATCCGCGCTGGACGTCCTCACGCTGCTCAGCCGACACCTGGGCCCGGTTCCGGCGGCCACCATTGCGCGCGAGCTGGGTATGCCGCGGTCCACGACATACCGGTTGCTGGCTGCGCTGATCGACCGCGGCTTCGTGATCCACCTCCCCGAGGAGCGCCGCTACGGGCTGGGGGTGGCGGCGTTCGAGCTCGGCTCGGCCTACGGCAGGCAGGCGCCGCTTCAGCGGATGGCACGGCCGCTGCTGATCGGGTTAGCCGATCGCACGCGGCACAACGCGCACCTGGCGGTGCTCCACGGCCGCGACGTCCTCTACGTCATCGAGGAGCGAGTCGCGGGACGGCCCTCTCTGGTCAGCGACGTCGGGGTGCGACTGCCGGCCTCACTGACCGCAAGTGGCCTGGCCATCCTGGCCGCCCTGCCCGCGGCGCAAGTCCGCGCGCTCTTCCCGTCCGCACACGCCTTCGTGCAGCGGCACAACGTCGGCCCCACGTCGCTCAGCGGCCTGCGCCGCCTGCTCACCGCAGCCCGGACCCGCGGGTATGCCGAGGAGGTGGGCTTGGTGACCCCTGGTCTGGCATCCGTGGCTGCGGCGGTGCTCGACCACACCGGCCATCCGGTGGCCGGGGTCGCAGTGACGTTCCCGGCCTACGCAGAGGCCGACACCCTTCCCAACCCCGACCTCGTCACCGCCGTGCAGCAGTGCGCCGCCGAGGTTTCCAGCCGACTCGGTCACCGGCGGCACCCACAGGGCGGAGCGAGAACCGGCTCGGGACGTTAGGCATGACCCCGGTTCGAAAGGCTCCACACCTCCTCCGCTCGACGGTCTGGGCAGCACGCTAACCAGCCGCCTGAGGGTGCCCACTACCCATCGGGCATGCTGAACCACGCGCCGTTCACCGCGAACGGTGCGTTGGGCCGAAGGAAGAGGAGCATCGTGTCCGCAAGCGCCCGTATCGCCAAACGCATCCTGGTCGAGGGCGCCGGTTGGCTGCTGGTCCTCGCCGGCTTGGCTGCGCTTGTGCTGCCCGGACCCGGACTGCTCGCCCTGTTCGCCGGAGTGGCCCTGCTCTCCAGCCAGTACGAATGGGCCCAGAAACGGCTCGAACCCGTGAAGAAGGCGGCACTGCGCACCGCCGCCGACAGCGTTGCCTCGGTCTTTCGGATCGCAGTGTCGGTCGTATTGGCGCTCGGGCTCATCGGCACCGGAGTGCTCTGGGGTGTGCATCCGTCGGCGCCGTCGTGGTGGCCGCTGGCTGACCGATGGTGGCTGCCGGGTGGTTGGGGAGCGGGAGCCTCGCTCATCCTGTCCGGGCTCATCGCCCTCGGCACGATCATCTACAGCTACGTCACCTTCCGCGACGCTGCTGTTGAGGACGGCGCAGAAGCCACCCGTCGCACTCCAACAGACAGCGCCCATCCTGGCTGAGGACCGCCGCGCACCCGCTGATCGCCTACCGTGTGGCCATGTCATCTGACCCGAGCTGGTTTCTGCTGGGCCTCGCCGCCGCCGTCGTGCTGTTGCTCGTCGCGCTCACGGTGTATTTGGCCCGCACCGAGGCGGCCGCGGTTGAAGCGAGAGGTCTAGGACGGCTCTCGCCCCGCCCCGGCGGAGCCAGCACGGTCTCCGAGGCTCGCGAGGTGGGGGCGAAACCCGCGAACGCCACGCAGCGCGCGGCCATCATCATCAACCCGACCAAGTTCTCGGACGTGGATGAGGTGCGCGCGATGATCCGTCGGATGTGCGCCAACGAGGGCTGGGCCGACCCGTGGTGGGCCGAGACCACGGTGGAGGAGACCGGCAGCGCACAAGCCCGGCAGGCGATCGAGGCCGGAGTCGATCTAGTGTGCCCGCTGGGGGGTGACGGCACGGTGCGCAGTGTGGCCTCAGCGCTGGTTGGCACCTCGACGCCGATCGGCTTGCTGCCCGGCGGCACCGGCAACCTGCTCGCCCGCACCCTGGACCTGCCGATCGACTCGCTGCGACGGTCGATGACGGTGGTGCTCACCGGCCGCAACGCAGCCATCGACACGTGCTCGCTGCGGCTCACCCGGCCCAGCTCGGCGCAGCTGGAGAACCGCCGGGAGGACCCCGACGACGCGGCGCGCAACGTCGACTTCCGCGATGCCGCCGAGTCCGAGAACACCGCGCCGGTCGAAGAGCACACCTTCCTGGTGATGGCCGGGTTGGGGTTCGACGCCGAGATCATGGCCACCGCCCCCGAGGACTTGAAGGCCCACATCGGTTGGGGGGCCTACGTGTTCGCCGGGGCACAGCACCTGACCGGTCCGCAGTTCCACGTCGATGTGCACGCAGCCGACGGGCACAGTGAGCACCGCAAGGTGCGTTCGGTCATCGTCGGCAACGTCGGCAAACTGCAGGGCGGATTCGAGCTCCTGCCCGAGGCACGCTCCGACGACGGCCTGGTCACCGCGCTTCTGCTCTATCCGCGGGGCCTGCTGGGCTGGGCCTCGATCTGGCGCAAGCTCGTCTTCAAACACGACATCGGCCCCCCCGCCCGACTGACCCACCTGTCGTCGACGCGCATCCGGGTCGAGGCCTCCAAACCGGTTGAAGTGCAAGTCGACGGCGACGTGCTCGGGGCGGGCATCGTCATGGACGTCGAGGTGCAACCCAAGAGTCTGATCGTCCGACTGCCCCGCACGTAGGGCTCACCGGATCGGTAGCCCAAAGGGATATGCCGGCCCAGCAGACGAGCTCGCCGAGCCGATGAGCCGGCTCAGTCGGCCTTGCCGGAGCGCGCGGCGTCGAGCGCGTGCCGTTCCTCGGGGCTGAGCGTGACGTCACTCTTGCCACTGACGATGCCCTTGGCGTACGTCCGGGACTCGCTGCGTGCGTGGATCGAGCTGAGCACCATGCCATCCCCCCGGTCGTCGATGATCGCCGCGCTGAACGACATCCGCCCTCCCATGTCCCCGAACGCGTCGTAGCGCACGACGGCAACGTGCTGCAGGCCTTGTTCCAGACCTTCGCGGATGACCGCGACCGAGTCCTCCACGCTCGAGATGCGGGCGCGTTCCACGGCGAGCGCGCGGGCCTGTGCCGCCACAACCTCACTCACATCGGCCTCCCCCGAGCCCCACAGCACCGCATACCGACGTGATATCGCGGCGTACCGTCGCTGGTTGCGCAGCGCCAACCACAGCGACAGCACGGCAACGGCCGCAGCGGCGATGGCCACGAAGCCCCACGGATCCGGCGAAGTCACGGATCGACCTTATGCCCGTGTGGGGGACCGACTGCGCAGCACCGCCGTCTAGGGTGTGCCGGTATGACGGGAGGGTGGGTGCGTGCGGCGGCAATGGTCCTGCTCGTGCTCACCCTGGGGGTGCTCGGCTGGGCCGTCGACGCGGGCTCACCGTCCACCTCACCGGGGAAACCGATCGCCGGTTCCGGCGAAGCCGAAGGGCCACCAAAGGTCGTCGTCGTCGGCGTGCCGGGGTGGTCGTGGTCGGACATCACCGAGGCGACGCCGACCCTGCGGGCGATCGAGGCTACCGGGGCGAGCGGGTCGTTGGTGGTGCGCGGCGCCTATCCGGTGACGTGCCCGGCCGACGGCTGGTTGACCCTCGGGGCGGGCCAGCGGGCCGCCATTGATGAGCCCGAGCCGGCCACGCGATGTGCCGTGGATCCGGTCGCCCTGCTCGACACCACCGCCGACGACGCCGTGTTCCCGGACTTCCCCGAGTGGCAAGCGGCCGCGAACGATCGAGCGCTCACGGCCGAGCTCGGTCTGCTCGACCGGGGCTTGGCCGCCGGCGATGAGTGTGTGGCGGCCTACGGCCCGTTGGCTGCCTTCGGCGCTGCAAGCGCCGGCGGAGTGGTCAGCCGCTACAACCCAGACGGCCTGGCCGAG
>JBASAZ010000063.1:0-5337 GCA_049650845.1 Ornithinimicrobium sp. | reverse complement strand
TCGGTGATCACTCGGGTCATCGCGTCGGTGACGTCGGCGGTGATATCCGGGTCGACGACCTGGTCGGTTTCGGGCTCGGCGGTGTAGTCGTAGGCCTCATTGGTGCTGCTCACTGAGTCCACGATGTAGGGGTCAGCCAACTCGCCGTCGGCTGCAATCGCCGCGAACGCGTTGGTCATCTGGACCATCGTGGGGGAGGCGGTGCCCAGCACGTTGGTCAGATTGTCCTCCAGTCCCGCGGTGTCCTGAGGCAAACCCAGCTCGCGGGCCACCCGGCTGGTGTTCTCGGGGCCTATCGCTTCGTTCAGTGCGACGAACACGGTGTTGACCGAGTTGGCGGTTGCGGTTCGCAAGTCGATCTGGCCGAACTGTTCGTCGCGGAAGTTGTTGATCTCGGCGGGCTCGCTCTCCCCTTCGATGTCGAACTGGCGCGGGCTCGACCCAGGGAAGGTGTTTTGCGTGCTGACGTCTCCCTCGAGCGCCGCGATCAAGGTGAATACCTTGAACAGCGATCCGGCCTGCGCCGTGGCCTGGGTGGCGTTGTTGAGCTGCTGCTCCTGAAAGTCCGCCCCGCCATACATTGCCGTAATGGCACCGTCTCCAGGCGTGATGGCCACCAGGCCAACCTTGAGGTCGGCAGCGTCGGGGGAGTCCGGCATCCCGTCGGCGATGGCCTTCTCCGCGGCTTCCTGGTGTTTTTGCACGATAGTGCTGGTGATCCGCAGACCGCCGCGGTCGATGTCGTCCTCACTGATGGACAGCTCGTTGACGAGTTCTTGGCGAACGGTCTCCACGATGTACCCGCTCGGACCCTGCACACCTTCAGCGGACTGTGGAGGTTGGATGTCGGGGAAGGCGGCGGCATCTGCGTCCGCTTCGGACAGCCATCCCTGGCTGACCATCCCGTCAATGACGTAGGCGAAGCGTTCCTCCGCCCGCTCCTGGTTGCCCTCGGCCTGATCTGGATCCAGCAGCGCCGGCGCATTGGTGACCGCAGCCAGGAACGCGCCTTCGGAGACGTCGAGATCCGCGACGTCCTTGCCGAAATACGCTTGCGCTGCGGTTCGCGTGCCGTACGCCCCACGACCGTAGTAGATCGTGTTCAGGTAGCGCTCGAGGATCTCATCTTTGGAGAGCTCATTGTCGATCTTGACCGCGATCATCAGCTCCTTGAACTTCCGGCTGTAGGACTGCTCGCTGGTCAGGTAGTAGTTCTTCACGTACTGCTGGGTGATGGTCGAGCCACCCTGGGTGCTGTCCGACGTCAGGTTGGTCCAGGCGGCTCTGGCCGTGCCCGTGAGCGAGACCCCCTCGTTCTCATAGAAAGTGCGGTCTTCGGCGGACAGCATCGCCTCCTGGACGTGGTCCGGCACCTCGCTCAGGGGCACCGACTCACGGTTCGTGCCGCCGGTGAAGCGGGCCATCTCGGTCTCGCCGTCGGCGTAGTAGATGATCGAACTCTGAGACTCGGCGAACTCGTTGGGGTCCGGGATATCGGTGCTGGCGTAGGCCACCGCGAAGACTCCCGCGACGGCGAGCACTGCGAGCAACCCCAGCCCGACCAGCCACATGAGCACCCGCTGCCAGCGTGGACGCGTGGCCCCTGCGCCTTTGCCTCGGGATGCGCGGGCGCCGGCGCCGCCGCTGGCGGGTCGCCTCGATCCAGCCTGGGTGCGCGATGTCCGGTTGGACGAACGAGCCACTGATCCTCCTGAAGGTTCACGGGTTGCTGAGCGCCATTGTGCCGCGTGCGGCTGGACACGCCGAAGATTGCAATGCCGATGTATCGTACCGATATATTGGATTGATCGCGTGTGGCTGCACTCCCACGGTTGCGCGTTCCGAGTTCCGTTCAGCCAGAGGAGGTTTGCGTGAGTCGTCGCTCCGACATGCTCGAGCTAGCAATCCTCGGGCTGCTGCAAGACGCACCGATGCACGGCTACGAGCTGCGCAAGCAGGTGCATCGCGTGCTGGGAACGGTGCGTGCCCTGTCCTACGGCACGCTGTATCCGCGGCTGCGAGACCTGGTGCTGTGGGGCTATCTACGCGAGATGGACCGCCCGATCCCGGGACGACGGGCCAAGATCACGTATGCCGTCACCCCGACCGGACGCGAGAGGCTGGCCCATCTGCTTTCGGCGGCCGGGCCGAGCGCGTGGGAAGACGAAGCGTTCGCGGTGCACTTCGCCTTCTTCGCGCGCACCGACGCCACCGTGCGACTGCGTATTTTGGAAGGCCGACGGTCCCGGCTCGAAGAACGGCTGTCCGTCATCCGAGCCAACGGTCCGGCCCGCAGCAGTGCGACGCCGGGGCCGGACAACTACCTCGACGAGCTACATCGTCACGGGGTCGAATCCACCGAAGCCGACCTTCGATGGATCGCCCGAATGATCGACACCGAACGGCAAAAACACGATCGTGCGCTCAGCCCATACGGCGACGCACTGGACAAGGAGTAACTCATGGATTCGGTACGCGTCGCCGTTGTCGGCGTTGGTAACTGCGCCAGCTCGCTGGTGCAGGGTGTGGAGTACTACAAGGACGCCGACCCGGTGGCCTCGGTGCCCGGCTTGATGCACGTCATGTTCGGCGCGTATCACGTGCGGGACGTGAAGTTCGTTGCGGCGTTCGACGTCGACGCCAAGAAAGTGGGCTTCGACCTGTCCGAGGCCATCGCCGCCAGCGAGAACAACACCATCAAGATCGCTGACGTCCCACCGACCGGGGTGATCGTCCAGCGCGGTCCCACGATGGACGGCATCGGTCGCTACTACGCCGAGACGATCGAGGAATCCGACGCTGACCCGGTCGATGTGGTGGCCACCCTGCGTGACGCCGAGGTCGACGTGCTCGTGTCCTACCTGCCGGTGGGTTCCGAAGACGCCGACAAGTTCTATGCCCAGTGCGCGATCGACGCGGGCGTGGCGTTCGTCAACGCATTGCCGGTCTTCATCGCGTCCGATCCGGTCTGGGCCAAGAAGTTCGAGGACGCCGGCGTCCCGATCATCGGCGACGACATCAAGTCGCAGGTGGGGGCGACCATCACCCACCGGGTCATGGCGCACCTGTTCGAAGAGCGCGGGGTCGTGCTCGACCGCACGTATCAGCTGAACGTGGGCGGCAACATGGACTTCAAGAACATGCTCGAACGCGACCGCTTGGAGTCCAAGAAGGTCTCCAAGACCCAGGCCGTGACCTCCAACATCAAGCACGACCTCGGTTCCCGCAACGTGCATATCGGCCCGAGCGACTACGTGCAGTGGCTCGATGATCGCAAGTGGGCCTACGTGCGACTGGAGGGCCGCGCGTTCGGAGACGTCCCGTTGAATCTTGAATACAAGCTCGAGGTGTGGGATTCACCCAACTCTGCGGGCATCATCATCGACGCGATTCGCGCCGCCAAGATTGCCCTTGACCGCGGTTTGGGCGGCCCCATTCTGTCCGCATCGGCATACCTCATGAAGTCTCCGCCGCAACAGATGCCGGATGCGCTCGGACGTGAGCAGGTCGAGGCATTTATCCGCGATGAGGTCAGCGTCTGACCTAAAAAGGCCGAAGGGCGCAGCGGATACATAATGATCGCTGCGCCAAGGGAGGCTAGGAATGCTTCTCGAATTGTTTGCGGGTTGGTCTGAATATCGCAAATTTGGTATGGGTTCCCAGCGGGATGTTTGGCAAAGTTTTCGTTATATAGGCAGGTCATCGGGGTCGCCGGTCCGGTTTTGGCGTGGTCTTTGCAATTGAGGACCGTAGTTTTGGCGGTTAACTTCGTCGGAGTATTCACCGACACGTTCGCGCCCCGTCCCCTAAACGTCACCACGTAAGAATTTTGCGTGCGCGTTATGAGGGGGCACCGGCGCGGGAAGGCCTCCGCTGAAATGAACCCCTCCTTGCTGCGTATTTCGTGCGCCAAAACTCTTCTCATCTCCGGGCTCGCTGCATCGCTCACTCTGTTTGCGCCAGCGCTTAATGCGGTCGCTGATCCGGTGGCCCCCCCGGTGGATGAGACCTTTGACGAAGAGGACGGAGACGTCAGCGGAGATCCTTTTGTCGAAGATGGCGAGGACGCCACGATCACCCAATCTCCCAGCGAGCCTCTGGCTTTGGAGGGGCTTGCCCCGGACCCGGCGGATCTGCCGCAGGAATGGCTCCAGGAGACCGCCGCGGAGCAGATCGAGCCGTCCACGGCCGCAGCGTTGACGTTGCCCAAGGATCGGCTCACCGCCACCTCCGGCGGGAGCACCCTCGCCGCGCCGAGGCCACCGTCGAAGTCGTTGCCTCGCACGTTGGACGCCGCCCCGGGGTGGCAGTACTCCTACTCCTGTGACCCCAACGACAAACCGGGGATGACCGCCTTCGCCAAACTGATCAGCCAGCACTACAACCGCCCCCGATACACCACCTCACGAAGCTGCAAGGCGGGTAACACCAGCCAGCACGGCGAGGGTCGGGCCATCGACTGGCCGATGAACGTCTACAACTCCAGCGACAAAGCGATCGGGGATGCGGTGGCGTACTGGTTGACCTCGAACAACGGCGAGATGGCTCGTCGCTTCGGAGTCCAGTCTGTGATCTGGAACAAGCGTTCGTGGTACCTCTACAGCCCCGGCTCCTGGCGCTCGTACTCCGGTCCCAGTCCGCATACCGATCACGTCCACATTTCCTTCACCTGGGACGGTGCCATGAAGCGCACGTCGTGGTGGACCGGGACCCCGGTCAGCACCATCGACTACGGAACGTGCCGGGTGTATGCCGGCCAGTACGCGCCCCGATACAACGGCCGGAACACCCGCCGTTGCTCGACGAGCCTTCCCAAAGCCCCCTCCTCGTTCTTTCCGGTGACGCTGCCCCGCGCCAACAATGGCAACGTCGCAGCCGCGCAGCGGTATCTCGGATTCACCGGCTCCAACGTCGACGGATCCTTCGGACCCATGACGCTCTCTGGGCTGCTGGGGTATCAGAAAAGCCACGGCCTTCCCTGGACCGGTGTGCTCGACAATGCCACGTGGGCGTACATGGTCAAAGCAGGGGTTGAGACAAGAAGCTCTTCATCGGTCAGTCGGATCGGTGGCACAGACCGCTATCAAACCGCAGCGAAAGTCGCCTCGCTCTACCCGACCGGGGGCGACGTCTACGTGACCACGGGTGACAATTTTCCCGATGCTCTGGCTGCCGGTGCTCGAGCCGGCTCGCGCAATGACCCGATCCTGCTCAGCCGCGCCAATGTGTTACCGCCGGCCACTATCGCGGAACTCAAGCGCATAAAGCCTTCACGGGTGTACATCGTGGGCGGCAAGAAGGCGATCAGCAGTGCGGTCTATCAAGACCTGGCTAGCC
>JBASAZ010000062.1:0-3805 GCA_049650845.1 Ornithinimicrobium sp. | reverse complement strand
CGACGACCTCTGGGATTCGCTGTGCACGGCGAGCCGGCTCGCTATGGCCGACCTCGCGGACGCGCCCGTCCAGCCCGGCGCGCCCGCTGCGATGGCCACGCCACAGGACATCGTGGCCATCGGATTGTGCAGCATCCGCTACTGCCGCGCGTACGTCGACGCGTCCGGCCACCTCACCGAGCCCGTGCTCAGCTGGATGGACGCCCGGGTCTCCCGGCCGCCCGAAGACCTCGACCCCAGAGTCGTCACGATCGCGGCAGCTTCCGGCTATCTCACCCAGCGACTGACGGGGCAACGGCGGGACAGTGCCGCGGCCTACAAGGGCATGTGGCCGATCGACGAGCACGCTCTGGCCTGGTCCGAGGATGAGGAGGACTTTCACCGCACCGGTATGCCGGCAGCCCTGTTGTCGGATCTGGTGCGTCCCGGGGAGTTCTTAGGTCGGGTCAGCGACAGGGCCGGCCGGGTCAGTGGCCTCCCGCCGGGCTGCCCGGTCTTCGCCACCGCCAACGACAAGGCCGTCGAAGCACTCGGCGTGGGGTTGTCCGCGCAGGGCGAGCGCACCGGCACTCAGGAGGACACCGTGTTGCTCTCCCTCGGCACCTACATCGCGTCGATGACCGCGGGTCGGTCGGGGGCGATGCATCCGGGCGCCGGAGGTCCGCACACCTGGGTAAACTCGGCCTCGGTGCCCGGCGACGTGCTCTACGAAAGCAAGGGCATCCGGCGAGGGATGTGGACGGTTTCCTGGTTGCGCACACTGGTGAGCTCGGCGCCCGGCTCTGCGGGCGCTGAGCCCACTCAGGTCTGGTTGGACCAGGGCGCCAGCGGGCTGCCACCGGGGTCTGAGGGTGTGTTCGTGGTGCCGGACTTCTTAGCCGG
This sequence comes from Ornithinimicrobium sp., assembly GCA_049650845.1. Lineage (GTDB taxonomy): Bacteria > Actinomycetota > Actinomycetes > Actinomycetales > Dermatophilaceae > Ornithinicoccus. Next base: position 2,923 of record JBASAZ010000062.1, on the reverse strand, counting down.
TCCCGACGGACCCGATCGCCGGGGCAGCATCCTGGGTCTGGCCGGCCAACACGGTCCGCACCATCTCCATCGGGCCGTGCTCGAGGGCATCGCGCTCACGATGCGGGCGCACGCCCGGGCCATGATCGAGGCACTGGGCATCGAGTCACCCCGCGTCCTCGTTGCCGGTGGCGGGGCACAGTCGGACCTCATGATGCAGATCGTCGCGGACTCCTGGGGCGTGACCGCGACCCGCGCCGGTATGCCGGACGCGGCCGGTCTGGGGTCGGCCATCTGTGCCGCCGTAGGGGCAGGAGTCCACCGCGACTTCGCGACCGCCATCGCCTCGATGGTTCACCCGGGGCGAGCCTTCACCCCAGATGCCGCCGCAGCGGCGGCCTATCGAGACCTCGCGGTGGTCTACGACAGCCTGACCGGGTTCACCGACCCGATGTATCGCCATATTCGCGCAGCGCAACCGTGCACCACGGAAGCATCGCCTGGGTGAGCGGCCCGATAGCGAGGGCATACAGCACGGTGCCGAGCCCGGCGGTGCCACCGAGCGTGAAGCCGATGAGCACCACGGTGACCTCGATCACGGTGCGGACCAACCGAATGGACCGTCCGCTCACGCGGGCCAGGCCGGTCATCAACCCGTCGCGCGGGCCAGGACCGAGCTGTGCGCCGACGTACAGCGCGGTCGCCAAGCCGTTCAGCGCGATCGCCCCGATGAGCAGCGGCAACCGGACCGTCAGGGAGTCCAGGTCCGAGGTGAGATACAACGTCAGGTCGGCCGAGAGTCCGACCAGCACTGTGTTGGCGATGGTTCCGAGTCCGGGGCGTTGGCGCAGTGGGATCCAGATCAGCAGGACGGTCACCGAGACCACGATGGTCATGGCCCCGAACGACATCGGGATGTGCTGGATCAACCCGACGTGCAGGACATCCCACGGGATCACGCCCAGGCCTGCCCGGATGACCAAGGCCATCGACGCGCCATACAGGAAGAGGCCGACGAGCAGCTGGACCAGTCGGCGAGGCATCCGCCCGGCGCGCAACTGCTGAACGGGGCCGAGGTTCGCGAGCTGACGGCGTTGGGTCGCGGAGTCGGTCTGGGCCATGGAAACAGTCTGCCGCACCGGGGACCCAGCACGGACCGATCCGCCGACGGCGGTCTGTCCGCGTTGGTCTGTCCGCGGTGACTCACCCACGGCCTCAGGTGTCGGAGGTGGCGCTTTCTCGTTCTCGCTTGGCTGCTTTAGCCGTGGGACCGAAAATCAGCAGTCCACCGACGACCGCCACCAGATAGAGGATCGTCATGGCGATAAGCAGGGGCCAGGGCCCGAACTCGAAGATGAGTGGGACAGCCGCGGCGGTGACCAAGCCGCCGCCGAAGAATGGCTCGAAGACCAGCTGCTTATAACCGAAGGCCTCGAACGCCGGGCTTTCGGCGTCCGGGTCCACGATGCGCATCAGGATGAGTCCGGTTGCGGTGACTCCCATGGATTGACCGAAGTCGCCGATCCCTCGCTCGAACCAATAGCGCGGCATGATCCGCGGCGCCAGCCACAGGAGCATGCCGACGTTGAACGCGATGCCGGCCACACACAGAATGAGGAAAGAGGCGATATTGGAACCGATCGCCTCCAAGGACAAGGTCGCCAAGGCGCTAATGATGAGGAAGTCCAGGGCCAAGCCTTGAATACGCAGCATCATCTGCGGGTCGATGAGTCGCCCTGCTCCGAACTTTTCGGCGATGAGCTGCACCACGACGCCGCCGAGCATGGCCAGCGGGAACAGTGGGACGAACTCGAAGAGCTCGAAGCTGTCGGCATAGGTAGCCCGCTCGATCCAGCGCAACCCTTCGAGGAGGAGCCAGCCGAGCAAGATCGACAGGGCCACGATCGACAGGTGCAGTGACAACGGCTCGACCGAGGCCGGACGAGAGGTCAGCTCGCCGGCGGGGTAGTGCTCGTCCTCGGCATACAGGCCCTTTTGCTCATCAACCGAGGCCTGCACATCGCCTTTGAGGATTTCGGTGCGGCCCGTGCGCACGGCCCAGTTGATCAGCACGATGCCGATGAGGATGCCGCCCACAACCCCCACCGTGGCGATGCCGATGGCGATGTCGGCGCCGGACTCGTAGCCCAGCTCCTCCAGGGTCCCGCGCATGCCGGCTGCGGTGCCGTGACCGCCCTCGAACCCCATTTCCAGCAGCGCTCCGACCATGGGCTCGGCGGCAAAGAGTGGCACGAGGACGGCGACGGCCAAGAGCAGCGCGATCATGTACTGCCCGGAACCGAGCGCAATGCCCAGCGACAACTGCGGTCCGACCAACGTGGCCGCGCGTTTGGGACTGGGCAACTCTTGGCCCAGGAATAGCGTGGCAAACACGATGCTGATCAGGAGTCCGGGCAGTGTGCTCCACACCGCGAGCATGTCAGCGGTGAAGAGTCCGTTCTCCGGACCGGCAATCTTGCCGAGCACCTGCGGTCCGAGGAAGAGCAGAATGAATCCGCCAATGATCGAACTCGGCAAGAACAACTTCTGCACCGCCGGGGTCTTGACCCGGATGATCTTGCCGATCAACAGAAACAATCCCAGGATCAGGATGGCGAAACCGACGGTGCCTGCGGACATTCTCTGACTCTTTTCCTCGGGGGCGCACACACCCTCCCAGCAATACACCGACGGAACAACCCCTTAGGGGACTCGATAATGATCCCGACGAATCATCCGCAGTACGGTCTGACGAGGTGACCCGACTCGTTCTCAGCACCTCCTCAGGGGGACGGACCCACGATGGGGACAGACGCGGGCACACGCCTCGCGCGTCACGATCGGCTAGTCCGCAACCGTAGGGAGGCCCGGTGAGCAGTGTCACAGGACCGTCTCACCGACCTCAGGAACAGCTTCTGCTGGTCGAGGACGACCGGGCCATTGG
>JBASAZ010000061.1:0-1640 GCA_049650845.1 Ornithinimicrobium sp. | reverse complement strand
CCGACCACGGGGACGCTGCGGATGACGGGGAGACTCCCGGACCCTACGGTTGCCACATGAGCCCATCACCGACGCTACGCAGCGATCTGCTGCAGATCTATCTGGCCGATCACCAGGCGGGAGGCCGCGGCATCCTCCAGCGGCTGGGGCAGATGGAGGGCTACACCGACCTGCCGATCAAGCCGCGGATCAGTCGACTGCGCCGGGAGGTAGGCGAGGAGTACGACTGGGTGTGCGCCTTAGTCGAGCAGCTGGACCTACGCCACGGCCATCTCAAAGCGGCAAGCGCTCGGGTGGGCGAGCTGCTTGGCAGGCTGAAGCTGAACGGGCGGCTCACCAGCCGGTCGCCATCCACGCCCATTGTGGAGCTCGAGCTCCTGTCCTGCGCGGTCGTCGGCAAGATGCGACTCTGGGAGACGCTGACCGACGTGGCCGACGCGCTGCCGGTGGACCGTGCGGACTTGGCTCATCTGCATGCCCGTGCGGAGCGGCAGCTGTGGGACATCGGCCAAGCCCACGGCCAACTACGGCGGGACGCCTTCACCACGAGCTCATGATCTCCGTAGGGACATTGCGACGCCGAAGGGGAGCTCAGCCCGTATGGCTGCGTATGTCGTATCGGTTGTGGTTCCAGGACATCAGCAGGGTGAAGCGGTCGGCCCGGATAATGGTGCGTCGACACTCGATGGGCCGGTCGCGCCGGAGGCCGGTGCGCTCGATGACCAGCGCCGCCGTCCCGTCGGTGACGTTCAGCTGTTCGGCCCGAGCCTGCGAGAGGTTGGTGGCCGTGATGCGTTCCTGCCCGCTGTCAGGACGTGGCATATCGAGGCGGTCCAGTTCGTCGTACAGAGCGGTGCGGCCAAAGTCTGTATCCAGCAGCGGTGCGCCGATCTCCCCTGGCAGCCAGACGCAGTCGTGTGCCAACGGTTCGCCGTCGGCGAGACGGATGCGTTCGAGCGCAAACAGCTCGGCGTCGGCAGCGAGTTCCAAGCGCGCCGCAGCCTCCCGCTCGACCGCGAGGGTGCAGGCCAGGACGACGCTGCGTTGAGTCATCCCTCGTGCTTCGATCTCTCGGAACAGGGAGTACAGGCTGCCCAGCGGCTGCTCGATGGTGGTGGCCACCACCTCGCTGGAGCGTCCGCGCCCGGAGCTGACGAGCCCTGCCTCGCGGATGCGGCGCAAAGCCTCCCGGACGGTATGCCGCGACACGCCATACTCCTGGCGCAGGTGAGCCTCACCGGGGAAGCCGTTGCTGAACTCTCCTGCGGCCAGGCGGCGCAGCAGGTCGGTGTGCAACTGGGACCACAGGGGTTCGAGACTGGTCCGGTCGATGGTGAACATTGCTGTCAATGTACCGACCGATCCCGCACTTAGGCTCGCTCGGCGGGTGTGACCCCTGGCCGGCGGTGCAGGGCGAGCCAGGTGCCGGCCAACAGGACGGCGCCCGCGGCGAGCACGGCCCAGGTCCACTGAGCGCTTCCGGCCTCCTGGGCTCCGACCATGATGGCCATGATCAGCACGAACCAGCCGAACAGCTGGCGCAGGGTTTGCGGGGAGATCGCCCCGGCCAACCGACCTCCGATCAGGGCGCCGAGGACGGCGGCCGCGGTGACCATCGCGGCCGTCGGCCAGTCGATGGT
>JBASAZ010000060.1:0-1551 GCA_049650845.1 Ornithinimicrobium sp. | reverse complement strand
GTCAACCACCTCTCCGAGCTAGGGATCCCGACAGACGTTGAGGATGTCGTGACGTCGGCGCACGCGGCAGCAGCGATGGTCGCGGAGATCACACCTGCCGGATCGACCGTGCTGGTGGTCGGTGGCGAGGGGTTGACCCAAGCCGTTCGGGATCACGGGCTCCGGCCGGTCACCTCCTGCGATGACAATCCAGTTGCGGTGGTTCAAGGGCTTGGCCCCGCGGTGGGCTGGGAACTCTTGGCAGAGGGCACGTATGCCGTTCGCTCCGGGCTTCCCTGGGTGGCGAGCAACCTTGATGTGACCGTGCCGACCAGCCGTGGCCTGGCGCCTGGCAACGGGGCGCTGGTCAGCGTGATTGCCCTGGCGACGGGGCGACACCCGGTGTCGGCCGGCAAGCCGGAGATCGCACTGCACCGGGAAGCCACGAGACGGGTCGGTGCTGAGTCCCCACTCGTGGTCGGCGATCGGCTCGACTCGGACATCCAGGGCGCGAACCGAGCGCAGATGCCGAGCTTGCTGGTGCTCACCGGGGTCACGACGGCGGCCGACCTGGTGCTCGCTGTGCCTATACAGCGACCAACCTACGTGGCTGCGGATCTCTTGAGCGGTTTGGAGAGTCCGCATCCCGGTGTGCTCCGTGCCTCCGCGAGTCGCTGGTCCTGCGGTTCCTGGGTCTGTGACGTCCGCGCAGGCGAAGTCGTGCTGGCGGGTGAGGGACCTGCGCTCGATGCCGTGCGCGCCCTCAGCGTTGCCTGTTGGGACGAGCCCGCAGCTGTCGAGCCCAGAGAAGTTCACCGAGTCCTGGAGCGGCTCGGGTGATGATCGAGGCGGTCAACGGGTGTGCCTTCCGGGCTTTGCGGAAACTGCAGTTCAGACCCCGTGAAGTGTGAACAGCACGTAAACTCGCGCTCATGTTCGAGCAGAAGTTCGGCACATCACACCATCAGATGTCGTTGTCGCAGCATGCCTCGGAGCTGTACAGCGACGACCGGCTGACCCCCATGCTGCGCCAACTGATCAAAACGAGCTGTGGGCTCGCTGGGGCCGTTGGCGGCAGCATCTCGATCGTGGATTCGCACAAGGGTCGGTACACCAAGGCATCCGAGGTTGGAACGGCCTGCCGACTGGGCCAGAGTTTTCCGTTGCACGAGGGCGTCACCGGCCAGGTCGTCGACCGTCGGGCCCCCGTGGTGCTGAGTAGCTACCGCGAGGTATCCACCGGTCATCTGAGCAGCGGGCATCCTGCGTGGAATGGTTCGGTCGCTGCCCTTCCCATCTGGTGGCGGGACGACATCGTGGCCGTGAACGTGATCTTCATCGGCGTTCAACGCTCGTTAGCCGTGAGCGAGGTCGACCACCTGGAGGTGGTGACTCAAGTGGTGGCTCCGGGGATGGTCACCGCCATGCATCGCGAGCTCCCCACGCTAGCGGCGTCGTGGCGCGAGAATCGCGAGCGGACATCGATCGAACCAGGAACGCCGGCATCCGTGCAGCAGGTCGTTCAGGGGCTGGTCAGTCTGGCGGAGCAGGTCCTACCCGGTCACGACTTAA
>JBASAZ010000059.1:0-49864 GCA_049650845.1 Ornithinimicrobium sp. | reverse complement strand
GGCAGCGTCTGCTCGGCGTGGCCGGGGGAGGCCTGCTGCTCGCCGCCGGGGCGGCCGGCCTCGCGATCGCGGACGGCTCAGCACTCCTGTTTGTGGGGCTGCCCGGCCTCGCCGCCTGGCTCGTGTGGCTGCTTGCGACCGGCGTACGCCTGGTGCGCGCTCGAACAGCCGACCGACCTGACAACGCATCGACCCACGACGAGCGGGAATGATGGGAACCGAGACCAAGCCAGCCGCGAACGCCGCAGCACTCGAGGGGCGTCCTCCTCGACGCCTCGGCACAGCACGCCAGCCGCACCGGGCGCGAGATCCTCACTACTGCCTCCAACGCCATGGCCCTACCCGCGGCCGGGTCGACGAAATGATCGAGCTGGTGAATCTGACCCTCACCGAGGCCAAGCGCCGCGTGCGCACCTTCGACGGTCTTGGGTGGAGGCAGTGCAGTCTTCGGCGGAGTGGTCACCGCCGCCGGGCCCTGGCTGGAGGCGGCCTCTGGCCGCCCCCTGGAGGCAAACCTGAGCCTCGGCGCCATCACCTCGTATCTGCACTACGTGCTCCTCGACGTCCTCATCTCCGTCGCGCTCGGGGCGCTGGTGTCGGAGTGGAGCGACATGTCCACACCCTGGAATCGGGTGCTAGAGAACGACTGGCGAGGTCATGTGCCTCAGTCTCGCCACTACACCACCGCGTTCCTTCGCCACACACTCAACGCCGACCCCAAAGCTCGGGACGCCCTCGCCGGCCAGCAGCCCCATCGACAACGTCGAGTACAACACAACCAAGGAGTCATGATGCCGAGCATCCTGTCAAGGTCCGTGCGCGTCGACTTCCCGGGACGCGCCGTCGCAGCGCTCACCTTCCTCTGCGCCGCTCTCGTGGCGGCGCTCGTCCTGGCACCCGCCCGGCTTGCCGACCGGGGTGACATCGGCTTGAGTGATCGCCGCGTGCTCGTCGAGATCCTGCAGGACGCGGTCGCCGCATACTGGCGGAGCGGCGCGAGTGAGTACCCCCCGGAACTGGCGCGCGTGGTCGATCACTGGGTCCGCTACAGCGTGGTCGAGGCAATCATGACATCAGCCTTGCTGGTCGCTCTCATTGCTCTCGGTCGTCTTCTCTGGAGGGAGTACGTGCGAGGGAACACATCTGGACGGGCCGGGCGACTTGCCGTCGCTTCGGCTGGCGCGATTGTCTGGGGTTGTGCGCTGTTTGCTGTATGGACCCTGACAGCCAGCATCCAGGGTGCTGCTGCTCCCTTCGGTGCCCTCTTGCCCTTGCTCAGCGAGGGCGCCCCGGACGGAGCTCTCCTCGACACGCTCGCGCAGGTGAGGCAGCACCTCGATGACACCACATCCGCGGCTGCATCAGCTCCACCAGCCCTCGCAGCGATGATCGATGACTACGCTCGATTCCACGTCGTCCACGCGATGGCGGCGGCGCCCACGGCCCTCTTCTTTCTCGTTGCGGCCGTTCTCCTGTGGAGGCGGACGAATCGTTCTGCTTCCGACAGGCGTGGCACGCGAACGGTGAGGTCCGTCGCCGGTCTGTGCGTGCTCCTCTTCCTCTCGTTCGGTGTGATCTGCGCGGCGAACGTGGCTACCGCCGCAGACCCCGAGCCGGGACTTCTTGCGTTCTTCGAAGGGGCCTGGTGACTGTGCAGGATCCCCTCTCCATGAAGAAGAACCGACCCCCGACGCCGGGCGTCCGCGTGCGCGCTACCGTGACGCTCGCCGTACCCGGCGTCCTCGCTTTCACCGTTCCACCGTTCGGCTTCCTGGCCTCCTTCCTCCTTCCCGTCCTCGCCGCACGCGTGCGGCCCCGTCTCTGGCCACGCACCTCCCGGATCGTCGGGCATCTCTGCGCCGCACTGGTGTTGGCAGGACTGTGGCTGCCCGCGCTGCTCGCGCTCTTGTCCACTGGCCGACTCGGCTTCGAGTCCACCGTGTGGCTGGTGGTCCCGCTGTGCGCCCCCTCAGGGGCTGCACTGATCGCCCCAGCGTTGACGGCTGCCGTGACCTACCTGGCCGGTCTCACGCTTAGCCTTGTTTCGTGTCGTCCCTGGCCCTGGGTGCTCGGAGCGTGGGGGGCACCCGTGGCCTACTGGGCCGCCAGTAGCTGGCTCGTGGACTTCTCATGCGTTGCCTGAGAGGACCCACAAGGTCGGTGGACAGCCCAATCTGGCGACCGCCTAGATCCGGCACTCGTAGGCGGGCCGGATGATCACCTGGCGCTACTCGACCGCGGCTAAGCCTGCACACTCCTCACAAGTGTTGGCGGGTAGGCGCCGCAGAGGCGCTTCAAGCGGGGGAGTGCACACCTCGCAATGTTGAATGGGCCCCTCCGACAGCTTCGGCTGTCTTGCGGCTGCCTTGCGGCTGCGACGCCGTAAGGCAGATCCCCAATCGGTGACCGGCAACCACTCGGCTACGGCTGTGTCGATCGAGGCGCGGTCACCGCGAGACGTTCGGCCTGCGGGACGAGCAAGCCGTGGGCGCGACTGGTGCGTGGGGCGACCAGATCGAGGACGGCCTGTTCACGTGGGGTCAGCGCGCTGACCGGCTGAGGTGCCGGTTCGGCTCGTGAGGCGAAGGTTGCCAGGAGTCGCGCTGTCACGGCCGGTGCGATGAGAGCCTCGCCCTGTGCCGCGGAGCGGACGGCGCGAGCCAGGAGGCCTGGTCAGCGTCGTGGTAGTTCAGCCTCAGGGAACTGGTTGGATCCCAGTATCGCCCACCATTACACAGGCTCCTGAACAGCGAAAACGCAGTTCGGGGCCTTCTTTCTGCTCGGTGGTGTGTCGTCTACGTGTCGACCAGGGCCGGCCTCCCACCACCGCATCGCAAGGCGACACCATGACCTGTCACCCTCACCGTCTGAACCTCCAGTGGCGACCTCGCCGGGTTTTCTCCGACGCTGAATCCATTGACAACAGCCCCATCTGCCAGGATATTTGGTCTAGGAACTAGACACTAGACCAAAAAGGATGCACATGACGGCAGCGCTCGACCGTGCAGTCGCGGAGAACGCCGATAGAGCGTTCGAATTTCTGGAGGAGCTGGTCAGCGCCCCCAGCGTGGTGGGATCGGAGCAGCGGGCGTTGGACGCGTTCGTGCGCGAAGTCGAGTCGATCGGCCTGTTAGCGAGAAGGCTCCCCTTCTCCAACGCACCCGAAACAGACCCGCGTGCGGGCGTCACGCAGACGGGTGCGGAGCTCAGCGACGGACGCTTCCAGGTGCTAGCGAGCACACCGGGTGAAGGCGGGTTGACGCTGTTGCTCAACGGGCACATCGACGTCGTGCCGGCGTCCACACCCGAGTTGTGGACATCGCCGCCCTTCCAGCCGGAGCGTCGCAATGGCCGAATGTACGGTCGCGGCACGGCAGACATGAAGGGTGGCTTTGCCATTGGGACACTGGCGCTGCGCGCGTTGCAAGCGACCCATCCCAACCTCTTCTCCACGAAAAGACTCGGCTTCCTCGCCGTTATCGAGGAGGAATGCTCTGGGAACGGCGCACTCAGGGCCGTGACCCAGCACGGTGTGATCGCGCCGGAGGTCGTCCTCTTGGAACCGACCGATCTCGGCCTGATGGTGGGTGGGGTGGGGGTGCTCTGGCTCGACATCCATGTGGTCGCCTCTGCTGCGCACGCCCATGAGGCCCACGCACACGTCAACGCAGTCGACCTCGGTATGAGGCTCGTTTCAGCCCTTCGGCGGTGGTCGGACGGGCTGAATAGCTCCGAGCCCGAACCGAGCATGGCCGCAGGCACCTGTGCCTACAACGTCAACCTCGGCACGGTGCACGCCGGCGACTGGGCCTCCAGCTCGCCAGCGTCCGCCGTACTTGGCGTGAGGGTGGGCTTCCCGCGGGGCTGGACCATCGAGCAGGCGGAACAGGAGGTCAGTCGGGTCATCGCGATCGCCGTCGACCACGATCCCGACTTCCCGCGCCAGCCCCATGTCGAATCCTCAGGGCTCCGAGCGCCCGGATACCTCCTCGATGTGAACTCCCGGTTGGTCACCGACCTGAGTGCGGCCCATCATGAGGCACACGGGGTCCTTCCCGAGACATTCACGCTGGGCAGCACCACTGACGCAAGGACTTACCTCGCCCACTTCGGGGTGCCCGCCCTCTGCTTCGGTGCGGTCGCTCATGACATGCACGGGATCGACGAGTCCGTCGATCTGCAGAGCATCATCGATGCCGCACGGACGCTGGCTCGCTTCATCCTCATGCGCTTCGACGAGGGGGCAAGCACATGACCGGCCGCAGGTTGGCCGGACCCATCGTCCCGCGCTACATCGCCGATGACGTTCAAGACAGGCTTGTCACGGCGCTCGCACTCGGGGTCTACGTCCCCGGGCAACGGCTCCCAACCGAGCGGGAGTTCGCCACGATGCTCGGTGTGTCGCGCACGTCCATTCGGGCCGCGCTCCAACGTCTGACCGACTCCGGCTACCTCGAGGTACGGCGCGGCCGCAACGGCGGCTACTTCGTGCTGTCCGATTGGGGGCCCGAGTCAGCCGAGCACGTCAGCCGTCACCTCGTGCCGAACTGGGCCGAGTTTGAGGCGCTCTTTGATGCCCGAACGCTGATCGAGCCGCTCATCGCGCGTACAGCCGCCGAGCGGTGTACCACAGCCGACGCGACCGCCATCAACGACGCTCTCGGCGCCTACCGGTCGGCGCCTGACCATGACGCTTCGAGGATTGCCGACTATGCCCTGCATCACGCGATCGCCATGGCAACGCAGAACCCCATCCTGGTCGCGACCTCGGTCGAGCTACGCACGCGGATCAGCCTGAACCTCCATGCCGAGCCCTATAACGACGAGGTCCGGCAAAAGGCGATCGAGCAGCATCGCCAACTCGTTGAGGCGGTGACGGGTCACCGGGCCGAAGCGGCCGCGAACATCGCAGCCGATCACTTCGCGCTCTCCGAGGGCCTCATACGAAGGCTGGTGGAGCGGGCCAAGACGGAGGGCGAGCGCAGTTCTCACGAGAACGTCCCGACCCCCGACGCGCGAACGGGGGGAGAAGCCACGTGACATCTCGCTCGTTGTTCGTGCTCCGCAGAGTCCTCCTGACCGTGCCTGCGCTCTTCGTTATGAGTGTCCTGGTGTTCCTGATCATCCGGCTGGTGCCTGGTGACCCGGTCCGCACGATGCTCGGTTTCCGTGCCACCGAAGCGAACGTCGCAGAGATGCGGCACCAGCTCGGCCTCGACCAGCCCCTGGTCACCCAGTACCTCGACTTCGTCGTCGGGATCGCGCATGGCGACCTCGGCACCGACATCGTGAGCCACGAGTCTCTGAGCACCCTCCTCGTCCAGCGGCTTCCGGTCACCATAGAGCTTGCCGGTCTCGCGATGCTGCTGGCTGTCGTCGTGGGCGTGCCGCTCGGCGTCCGTGCTGCGACCGGGGGCCGGTGGACGAGCCGCACCACTGAGGGGTTCGTGATCCTAGGAATCAGCATTCCCGACTTCTTCATGGGGATCCTGCTGGTGTTGGTCTTCGCGGGCAACCTCGCGATCCTGCCCCCGTCCGGCTACGTGCCGTTCGCGACTGACCCAGTCGAGAACCTGAGGTACATGACCCTGCCTGTCCTGGCCCTCGCGGTTGCGGAGGCCGCCTACATCCTGCGGACCACCCGGGGGGCGATGAAGGCCGTGCTCGCTCGGCCGTTCATCACTTTCCTGCGGGCCAAGGGGGTCAGCAATCGCAGAATCGTTTACGGGCACGCGCTTCGCAACGCCGCCCCGTCGATCGTGACTGTGGTGGGCATCCAGGTCGGTGTCCTGCTCGGCGGGGCCATCATCGTCGAAGTGCTGTTCGCGCTGCCAGGAGTCGGGCGGATGCTGGTCACCGCGATCACCCAGCGGAACTACCCGACCGTGCAAGTGGGTGTGCTCGCCATCGCGACCATCTTCATCCTGATCTCGCTGGTGATTGATCTTCTCGTGGGCTGGCTCGACCCCCGTGTCGCGGACGGAGGGGCGAGATGACAGCCGAAGCCACCTTGGCCCCTCCGGTCCGTCGTAGTCCGCGGACGGGGCGAGGGTCCGCGCGGCGGCTCGTCGTCGCGGGCTCCCTGATGCTGGCCGTCCTCGCCGTGCTGGCAATCGCCGCACCGTGGCTTGCACCCCACGACCCAGAGAAGGTGGTGGTGGCCCAGGTCCTCGCCTCCCCTAGCGCCCAGCACCCGTTCGGTTCCGACGTCCTCGGCCGCGACGTGTTCAGCCGGGTGGTCCACGGACTGCGAGTCAGCCTGCTCGTGTCCATCTCGGCTGTCCTCGCCTCGGTCTTGGTCGCTGTGCCCCTGGGGCTCCTGGCGGGGTATTTCGGCGGGGCGGTCGACACCGTGGTCTCGCGGACACTCGACATGATCCTGGTCTTGCCGGCGATGCTGCTCGCGATCACCTTCATCGCGATCCTGGGACCCGGCAGCGTCGTGGCCACAGTGGCCATCGCGGTCATCTACCTGCCCATCCTTTCCCGTGTGATGCGCACCAGCACACTGATCGTCACCCGCAACGAGTACATCGACGGAGCTCGGGCTAGGGGAGGCAGCCACCTGCGCATCATGATCAGCCACGTGGCTCCCAACGCGCTCGGGCCCGTAATAGTCCAAGCCTCCGTGTTGGCGGCGTTCGCGTTGCAGCTCGAAGCAGGCCTCAGCTTCCTGGGGCTCGGCGTCCAGCCGCCGACCCCCTCGCTCGGCGGGATGCTCGCCGACGGACGCAACGTCCTCTCTCAGGCGCCCTGGGTGGAGATCTTTCCCGGCCTCGCCATCGTGCTCGCAGTGTTGTCCTTCACCCTCGTGGGCGAGGGTCTGCGCCGCTCGTTCGACCCTCGTGGAGTGGCCGAATGAGCGCTCAAACGGAAACACCGCCGCTCAGATTCACCGACGTCTCCGTCCGATTCACCACCAACGACACTGTGACCGCAGCGGTGGACTCGGTCTCCCTCACCGTCAGGGCCGGTGAAATCTTCGGAATCGTCGGTGAAAGCGGTAGCGGCAAGAGCACGCTGGCTAACACGGTCCTCGGCCTCCTCCCGCGGTCGGCAGACGTGGCCGGCCACGTCGCAGTCAACGGGCGGGAGCTCCTGGGTCTGTCCGAGGACGAGCTCCGGAAACTCCGAGGCAACGAGGTCTCGATGATCTTCCAGGACGCCTCTGCGAGCCTCGACCCGACCTGGTCTGTGGGAGACCAGGTAGCCGAGACTCTGAGGGCGCATCGCAAGATCAGCAGGCGCGCCGCGAAGGAGCAGGCCATCTCACTCATGGAGGAAGTCGGCATACCCGACCCGGCGGCGCGCTACTCCGACGCACCGCATCGACTCTCCGGCGGTATGCGGCAGCGCATCGTCATCGCGGCAGCCCTGGCGAACAATCCTCAACTGTTGATCGCCGACGAACCAACCACGGCGCTCGACGTCACCATCCAGGCGCAGGTGCTGAGCCTGATCGATCGACTGCGCCGCGACCACGGCACCACCGTCCTCCTCATCACCCACGATCTGGGGGTGATCGCCAGCATCTGCGACCGCGTGGGCGTGATGTATGCCGGGGAGCTGCTGGAGGTCGCCACCACCGCTGACCTTTTCGCCCGCCCGGAACACCCGTACACGCGCGCCCTCCTTGCTGCGTCCCCGGGGAGGACTACTCGGGGTGAGCGACTACCGGTCATTCCGACTGAGTGGAGCGTCGAGAGCCTGCAGGACAGGGAAGCAGGTGTGGACCCGTGAGCGATCTGTTGAGGATCGAAAACGTCAGCAAGACCTACCCGTCCGGAGGTCCGCCCTGGAACAGAAGGCACGTTCACGCCCTCGACGACGTGAGCCTGACCGTCAATACGGGCCGCACCATGGGGTTGGTCGGCGAGTCTGGGAGCGGCAAGAGCACCTTGGGTCGCTGTGTCTTAGGCCTCACCGGGGTCGACTCCGGCCGGGTGGTCTTCGAGGGAACGGATATCCAGTCCCTGTCCCGTGCCGCGCGGGCGACCTTCCGGCGGCGTGTTCAGCCGGTCTTCCAGGATCCGTACGGGAGTCTTGATCCACGCTGGCCGGTCGGACGCAGCGTGCGGGAGTCTCTTGACAGCTTCCGCATCGGCACGTCGGCCGACCGTGACAAGCGGGTCCTCGAACTCTTCGACCGGGTCGGACTGAAGGTGTCGTACGCGGGTCGGATGCCTAGCCAGCTCTCAGGGGGACAGCGTCAGCGGGTCGCCATCGCAGCAGCCTTGGCCACCGAACCGGAGTTAATCATCGCCGACGAGCCGGTAAGCGCGCTCGACGTCAGCGTCCAGGCTCAAATTCTGAACCTGTTCATGGACCTCCAGACCGACCTCGGCGTCACCTCGATCTTCATCACCCATGACCTCGGGGTCGTCGAACACGTCAGCGACGAGATCGCCGTCCTGTACCGCGGGGTCATTGTGGAGAGGGGAGACGTCGGCCAGGTGATGCGAGCACCGGTCCACGCCTACACCCGCACGCTGCTTGACGCGGTCCCTCGCGCTGACCCACGGGAGCCCGCGTCAGGCTCCCGAACAGCCCAACCGAGCCAATAAATAGGAGACAGTGGTATGCCAACAGCGACGGTCAATGGAATCAACCTCAACTACAAACTCGAGGGCCCTGACGACGCAGAGACGATAGTGCTCATCAACGGGCTTGCAGACGACCTGGAGTCGTGGGGCTTCCAGGTGCCTGCTTTCCTGGATGCGGGGTACCGCGTGCTCAGTTTCGACAACCGTGGCACCGGGGCCAGCGACAAGCCCGCCGAACCGTACACCTCCCGCATGCTTGCCGACGACGCCAAGGGTCTCGTTGACGCGCTAGGGATCACCGACTTCCATCTGATGGGGGTTTCGATGGGAGGCATGATCTCTCAGGAGTACGCGATCAATTACGGCTCGGACCTCCGATCGGTCACCTTTGCCTGTACGTACGGCGTCGCCGACGCGTTCTGCCAGGCCATGTTCGCCATGTGGGCGGACCTCGCCCGGGCCATCGATGTGCCCTTCGTGATGCGCGATGTGATGCTCTGGGCGTTTACGGGTGCCTTCTTCGAGGAGCGACCCCAGGAGGCCGCGGAGTTCGCCGCCGGCATGGCGTCACTCGACATGTCGATCGAGGCATACCTGTCCCAACTCAGTGTCATTCAGAAGCATAACGCCGTGGAACGGTTGAAGGACGTCGACGTCCCGGCCCTCGTCCTCGCTGGCGAGGAGGACATCTTGATCCCGGTGCGGCTCTCGAAGCGTCTGCATGAAGGGCTGCCAGGATCCGAGTGGGCCGCTGTCCCCGGTGGGCACGCCTGCCTATGGGAGAGCCCGAACCCGTTCAACTCCGCCTACCTCGACTTCGTGCGTAACCACTCCCGCTGACCCAGAAGAAGCCCCGGCGAATGAAACCCCAGAAGAAAGAAAAGGTTATGGACAAGTCACAGAAATTGCCACGACGGCTCACCCACCGACGGGGAACCCTCGGCGCTGCCCTCTTAGCCGCATCCATGATTCTCGTGGCCTGCGGAGCCGGAGACGGGGGCACCTCCGGTGAGGGAACGGCAGGGGAAATCGTAGACGGTGGCGACCTCCGTGCCGCCCTCACCGGAGAGCCTGACCTCCTCGATCCAGCGACCTCGACGATCTACACGGGCGCGCAGGTCTACGAGGGAATCTTCTCAAAGCTCATCGACATGGACGAGGACGGCAACTTCGTCCCCGACCTGGCCACCGACTGGGAGCAGAGCGATGCGACGACGTGGACGTTCGCCCTGGTCGACGACGCGACCTTCCACAACGGCGAGAAGTTCACTGCCGACGACGTGGTCTACACGTTCGAGAGGATCCAAGACCCGGCCACCGCGAGTTCTTACGCCGGCCTCTACAACCAGATCGACACCGTCGAGGCCGTCGATCCCACGACGGTGGTCTTCCATCTGAAGGGCCCTTTCGGACCCTTTCTCACAAACCTGGCCGCCAACGGCCAGATCGTGAACCAAAAGGCGATCGAGAGCAGCGATCCCGCCCGGAACCCCATCGGGACCGGACCGTTTAAGTTCGTCGAGTGGGTCCAGGGCGACCACATCACCCTCGATAAGAACGCGGACTACTTCGAGGAGGGGAAACCGCACCTCGACTCGGTGACTTTCAAGTTCTTGGACAACGACCAGAGCCGTATCGACTCACTCTCCGCAGGGGAGATCGACTGGGCCGACGCGATCCCGCTGCAGCAGGTGCCGACTCTACGTGAGGACGCGCGCTTCAACTACGTGACCAGCGCCTCCGCTGGCATCCCGGATTTTCTGGCGATGAACACGACAGTGGCGCCCTTCGACGATGTCAAAGTGCGGCAGGCCTTCGCGCTCGCGATTGATCGCTCAGAGGTCAAGGACGTTGCCTACCTGGGCACCGGCGAGAACGGTCTCATCGAGGTCCCGACCGGGTCGTCGTGGTACGACGAGAGCAACGTCTTCGCCGCGGAACGGGACGTGGAAGAGGCGAAGAAACTCCTGGCAGAGGCGGGATACGCCGACGGCTTAGAGGTGGAGTACCTGGGGCTGTCGCAGTACCCGGAGCTGCTCAAGACCGGCCAGGTGATCCGGGAACAGCTCAAGGAGATCGGCGTTGATATGACGATCAGCGCCGTGGACGTCTCTGTCTGGTACGACCAGTACAGCTCGTTGGATTACCAGCTCACGAGCGCGTATCAAGAGCGCACCATTGACCCGGACAACTTCTACTCGCTGGTCGTCAAGTCAGGGGGCCCGATCAACACCACCGGTTACGACAACCCAAAGGTGGACGCGCTTATCGAGCAAGCAGCGGCTAGCTACGATGAGCCGGAGCGGATGGATCTGTACGCCGAGATCCGCGGCCTCGTCACCAAAGACGCACCTCTCGTCTTCACGCACTTCGAGACCATCCACTACCTGATGAATAAGAACGTGACAGGGTCGACCGTCACCCCGACGTTGAACCTGCACATCGAGGACATCGGCTTCACAAACTGATTGAGGCACACCACCCTCCTGTGTGAGTCCAGGAGGGTGGTGTGACGGTCCTAGGTAGGCACCTCGGCACGATTTCTTGTTGCGGAGTCGATGTTGGGGTTGGTCACGCTTGAGGTCTGTCGGCCCCTTGAGGTCGGGTGGTGACGCTGAGGGGTGGGCCGCCGACCGCGCAATGGCTCACTGGCTTGGGCCGGGAAGAACGCGCGGCCGGTTCGTCGCTGCCCAGGATGGTGTTGGAGATGGTCGCCGCGGCAATACAGGCGCCGAGAGTCAGCACCCCCGCGGCGATCCACAGGCTGGTGTCGAAGCCGTTGTTGAAGGCGACCGGATCGGTGTAGTCGGCGCCGCCGATACCGACCACCGCTGGCAGCACGGCGATCGCGAGCAACCCCGCGGCGCGGGCTACCGCGTTGTTGACTCCGGAAGCCAAACCGGCGTGCTCATCGGGAGCAGCGGCCAACGCCGTTGCCGTCAAGGGGGCCACCATGATCGCCAACCCGAATCCGAACACGCCTACTCCGGGCAGCACGTCCACCACGTAGTCGGCGTCGGGTCCGATGCGCAGCATCAGCAGCAACCCGACCGCGCACACCACCGGCCCCACGCTCATCTGGAGCCGGGGACCGATCCGGTTCGCGAGTTCCCCGGATCGGGCAGAGAGCAGCAGCATCAGCAGGGTGATCGGCAAGATCGAAATGCCCGCCCGCAATGGGGAGAACCCGCTGACCACCTGCAGTTGGATCACCAACAGAAAAAACACCGCCCCGAATCCGCCGTACGCGGTGAAGGTCACGGCGTTCGCGGCGCTGAACTGGGCCGAAGAAAAGATGCCCAACGGCAACATTGGGTGCTGTAGGCGGGACTGCGTAACCAGGAAGGCCACCGCCGCCGCCAGGCCGATCAGTGCTGCACCCCAGACCGTTGGCGCACCGAAACCGCGGGAAGGTTGTTCGACCAAGGCGTAGGTGACGCCGGCCAATGACAGGACCGCGAGGCCGGCGCCTACGAGGTCTACCGGTTCCCGGTCGGGCGCGCGGGTTTCTGGGACGTGACGCCACACCACGGCCACCACGACGATCGCCAGGGGGGCGTTGATGAAGAACACCCACCGCCAGGACACGGATTCGACCAACCACCCACCGAGGAACGGGCCGATAGCGGTGGCTACTCCGCCAAGCCCCGACCAGGCCCCAATGGCTCGTGCCCGGTCGGCCGGGACGAAAGATGACTGGATCATGGCCAAACTTCCCGGGACCAACAACGCAGCACCCACCCCCTGAAAGGTGCGGGCCGCGACTAACGTTCCGATGCCCGGGGCCAGGCCGCACAGCAGCGAAGCCACCGCGAACCAGATGATCCCGATCGCGAAGATGCGTCTGCGCCCGAAACGATCGGCCAGCGCGCCACCGCTCAAGACGAACGCCGCTAACGTCAACGTGTACGCGGTGACCGTCCACTGCAAACCAGCGAAACCGGCGCCCAAGTCCGTGCCGATGGCGGGCAACGCGACGTTGACGACCGTGGCGTCGATCCCGGCCAACCCCGACCCGAGGATCGCGGCAAGCAAAATCCACCTGCCCTGAGCCGAAGAGAACTCCACCTGTGGATCCCCGCCGTGGTCCGTCGGTGGCATCGTCTGGTCAGTCATCGGTCACCTCCAGCATCGCCACAAGATACCCAGCGGCGCCGCCGGGCTTCGAGCGAAGGGGTAGGGAGTCATCCTCCTCAGGCCACTCGCCGTGCTCAGCGAACGAACCCAGAGCGGTAGGCTCGCAGGCATGCCGTGGCTGAGTGTTCCCCACGACCACGATGGTCGCACCTATCTCGTCAAGCGGCTTGGTCCAGACGTCGGCCCGCAGATCGTGCTTGTGCACGGTATCGGAGTCGGCTCCCGCTACTACGCACCGTTGGCCCGCGTCCTGGCCCACTCCGCGGGGGTGCACATGCTGGAGCTGCCGGGCTTTGGCGCCGCGCCCAGGCCGGAGTCCCCGTTGTCGGTGGAGGAACTGGCGGCCGTGGTGAACGCCTATGTCCTGGCGGCCGGCCTGAACCAGTCGGTGCTGGTGGGCCACTCCATGGGCGGGCAGGTCGTGGTGGAGGCGGCGCTGCAGGACCCCAGCCTGTTCCCGGTCGTGGTGACCATGGGCTGCGTCGTTGATCCCGGGGCGCGTTCGGCCCTGCAGCAGGGTCTTCGCCTCCTGCACGACTGCCTACGTGAGACGCCGTCCGCGAACTGGACGGTCCTGCGCGAGTACGCGCGCACCGGGCCGCGCTGGTACCTGCGGACCCTGCCATCCATGCTCGGCTACCGGACGGAAGCGTCGGTCGCCCGGCTGCCGGTGCCGCTGCTTGTGGTGCGCGGATCCCGCGACCCGATCGCCGGCCACGACTGGGCGAAGCAGCTGCAACGGTTGGCACCCGCAGCACGGCTCGTCGAGGTCCCCCGGGCAGCGCACGTGGTCATGTATACGCATCCGGACACGGTGGCCTCGGAGATCATGGCCGAAGCCGAGTCAGTGGCCGAGCGCCCGGCCTCGGCAGGCGCGTGACGCGGGGCGGCGTGAGCACGGCGCCGGCTGTGGCCATCACCGTCCGCGGCCACTGCACAACCTCCCCGTGGCGCGCTGCGCGCAGGTCAATCGCTGCAGCGGCTGTCGCCGTGACAGTGATGCTCTCCGGTTGTGCTGACGACGCCTGGAAAGAGATCGAGCCCGATCCGGCAGCGGTGGCATTGGTCGGCGAGCACCGAGACCCTGACGTCGCGTCCACAAGTACGGGCTCAGCCGCCACGGCGCGCCTCAGCGCGTTGCTCACCGTGGCCCACGATGAGCTGGGAGAACCGTACGACTGGGGTGCCGACGGTCCGAACGTGTGGGACTGCTCCAGCTTCGTACGCCACGCATACTCCGAAGTCGGAATCGGTATGCCGCGAACCGCCAGGGCACAACGCGACTGGATGGCCGAGGGCCACGGGGTGCCCGTGAAGTCAGGGGAGGAGCAGCCGGGCGATCTCGTGTTCTGGGACGACTATCTCGGCCCCGACGAGATCGGTCATGTGGCCATGGTGTGGGATCCCGACGTATCGAGCACGATCGAAGCCCGCACTCCCGAAACCGGCTTCTACCGCTACAAGACCGCGCAGGATCATTCCCGGTTTGAGGTCTGGCGGGTGGCCGAGCTGGCTGAGCTCGCCGTGAGCAGCTAGGTGCCTGACCGCCGATAGCGTGCCTGCGTCGGGTCGCTATGGTGAGCCGCATGAGCGCGAGCGACCCGACATACAGCAAGATCCTGCTGGACGAATCCGAGATGCCGACGCAGTGGTACAACATGGTTGCCGACCTTCCTGACCCACCCCCACCGGCGCTGCACCCGGGCACTCACGAGCCTGCGGGGCCAGAAGACTTCGCGCCGCTGTTTCCGATGGCGCTGATCGAGCAAGAGGTCAGCACGCAGCGATATATCGACATCCCCGGAGGGGTGCTCGATGTGTATCGGCTCTGGAGACCCAGCCCGCTGTTCCGGGCCCGCCGGCTGGAAAAGCTCCTGGACACGCCGGCGCGGATCTACTACAAGTACGAAGGCGTGAGCCCCGCCGGGTCGCACAAACCCAATACCTCGGTGCCGCAGGCCTGGTACAACCACCAAGAGGGCGTCACCAAACTGACCACCGAGACCGGCGCAGGTCAATGGGGCAGTGCGCTGGCCTTCGCGACCGCGCAGTACGGGATGGACTGTGAGGTCTGGCAGGTCGCCGCTTCCTACAAGGCCAAGCCGCATCGGCGGACGATGATGCAGATCTGGGGCGCCTCGGTGCATTCCAGCCCGTCCGAGGTCACCGAGTACGGCCGGTCGTTGCTGGCCGAGAATCCTGACCATCCCGGCTCGCTCGGCATCGCCATCTCCGAGGCGGTGTCGATGGCCGTCGCCGATCCGTCGACTCGGTATGCCCTGGGGTCTGTGCTCAACCATGTCCTGCTGCATCAGACGATCATCGGCGAAGAAGCGTTGTTGCAGTTGGCCAAGGTGGGGGAGACCCCCGATCTGCTGGTCGGATGCACCGGCGGGGGGTCGAACTTTGGCGGACTGTCCTTCCCGTTCTTGCGCGAAAAGCTGGCCGGCAGGATGAACCCCACCATCCGGTGCGTCGAACCAGCCGCCTGTCCGAGTTTGACCAAGGGTGAATACCGCTACGACTTCGGCGACACGGCGGGACTGACGCCGCTGATGAAGATGCACACCCTCGGGCACGGCTTCATCCCTGAGCCGATCCACGCCGGCGGTTTGCGCTACCACGGGATGAGCCCGTTGGTCTCGCACATCTACGACCAAGGCCTGGTCGAGGCGACCGCCATCCCCCAGACGGAGTGCTTCTCGGCGGCGCTGCAGTTTGCCAAGACCGAGGGCATCGTCCCGGCGCCCGAGCCCACGCACGCGCTTGCGGCCGCCATCCGCGAAGCACTGGTATGCCGTGAGTCCGGGGAGGAAAAGGTCATCCTGACGGCGCTCTGTGGGCACGGGCACCTCGACCTGGCCTCCTACGAGCAGTACCTCACCGGTCAGATGGTCGACTACGACTTGCCGGACGCACAGATGTCCGCAGCGATGCGGGACGTCCCCACCGTGTGAGCGGCGTGTCGGCGCCCGACGCGGGACCGCGACGCGTGACAAGGACGCATAACAACGACGCGCGACAACACGGACGCGTGTGTCGGTGACTCGCTCACCGCCAGGGACCGACGGTGTTGCGGTGAACCTGCCTTAGAGATTGCCTGCGCGCAGCTCGTCACGAATGTGATCGGCCTGGCGCATCGCCAGCGCCACGATCGTCAGCGTGGGGTTGGCTGCGGCACCGGTCGTCATGACCGAACCGTCACTCACGAAGAGGTTCGGGACGTCATGAGCACGGCCCCACTTGTTGAGCACACCCTCGGCTGGGTTGGTGCTCATTCGGCAGGTGCCGAGGTTGTGCGTCGACGGGTAGGGCGGAGTGTGGTGCACGGCTTGGGCTCCAACCGCGTTATACATCGCGTCGGCCGCGCTGTAGGCGTAGGTCCGCATCGCGATGTCGTTGGCGTGGTCGGTGTAGTGCACGTGCGGGACCGGCAGTCCGTGTTGGTCCGTGACGTCGCGGTTCAGCGTGACCCGATTCTCGCGCTGGGGCATGTCTTCACCGACGATCCAACCGCCTGCAATGTTGGCGTAGGCGTCCATCCAGGACGTGAACTCTCGTCCCCACGAGCCTGGCTCCATGAAACTGGCCAGAAAGGCCGGTCCGAGCGCCAGCGTCTCGAAGTAGAAGCCGCCGACGAATCCGCGGGACGGGTCGTGCTTGGCCTCGTCGGCCACAATGCCGGCCATGGTCTCGCCGCGGTACATCCGCACCGGCTGCTCGAAGCGCGCGTATGCCGTGCCCGTCAGGTGGCGCATGTAGTTACGGCCCACCTGGTCCGAGGAATTAGCCAAACCGTGCGGATGGGCATTCGACTCGCTCATCAAGAGCAGTCGTGCAGTCTCGATGGAATTGCCAGCCACGCAGACCACACGGGCGGCCTGCCGGTGTAGATTTCCTTCCCCGTCCAGGTATTCCACGGCATCGACCGTGCCCGAGTCGTCGTGGGTAATGGTGACGGCCTGGCAGTTCGTGCGCAGATCCAACAAGCCGGTCTCCAACGCCCGTGGTATCTCGCGAACCAGGGTCGACCACTTCGACCCTTGCTTGTCGCCTTGGAAGTTGAAGCCGTCCTGGACGGTAGCCGGGCGGCCGTCATACGGTTCGGCGTTGGTGGCATAGGGGCCGGTGGCGTAGTGGCGGTAGCCGATCCGCTCGGCCCCGTTGGCCAGCACCGTGTAGTTGTTGTTGGCCGGCATCGGTGGGCGACCCTGACGGTGCGTCGAGCCCATCGCCTGCTCTGCTCGGTCGTAATAGGGGGCCAGGTCGGCCAAGCCGATTGGCCAGTCGAGCAATGTGGCGCCCTCGACCTCTCCGTAGGTGCTGGCGGCCCGGAACTCGTGCTCGAGAAAGCGTGGGACTGCTCCGGCCCAGTGAGTGGTCGTGCCCCCGACCGCCTTCACGATCCAGGCGGGCAGGTTGGGGAAGTCCTGCGGGATCCGCCACCCCCCTGAGGTGGTCCGTATGTCGAGCCAGGCCATCTGGTTGAAGGCCTCCCACTCGTTGTTGACGTAGTCGTCGTGGGTGATGTAGGGGCCCGCCTCCAGCACCACGCACGCAACTCCGTGGGTGGTGAGCTCGTGAGCCATCGTCCCGCCGCCGGCCCCCGAGCCGACGATGACGACCACGGGATCATCGTGATCGATCGCCGCGCCAAAGGTCTGCGTGACGTTGGTGTCGGTGCTCATCAGCGTTGCCCCTCGTGAGTGACGGTTTCGATCCGTGGTGATTCGGAGTACTCCTCGATGCGCGCCGCCGGCAGCCAGTCCAGGTCGTCGAAACCCCGGTGCAGGTATCCGCCGTGTTCGAAGGATGACCCTTCGTAGCCGAGCACCTCCCAGACTTCGGCGTCGTCGTACAGCGCCACCACCGCGGTGCTGCGGATCCGCACGAAGAAGGCGTCGTCGCCGACATTGCGCAACATCGCCTCGGCTGTCTCCTCGTCCACACCGAGGAAATCGCCGTGTGCTGCGACATCCAGTCCGCGCAGGCCAAGCAAGAGGACCTGGTGATCACCTTCATCAGCTTCAGCGGCCGACATCACCGTTGCCGCAGTGCGTTCGTAGGGTCCGTCAGGGAACGTCGCGTGCGGGTAGGCCACGCGCAGCAGTCGCGTCAGCAGTTGAAGAGCCCGATCGGCGTCCAGATGGTTGCCCTGCGCTGCATCCCCACCAGTGCGCTCGCTGCTTTCCACCTGCAGATCAACCGGATCCTGGGGCGACGTGTCGGGTACGGCGCGATCGGTCATCATCTCTCCTGCGTCAGCGTCATGGCCGGGGGGCGGCGACCCACGATGGATCGGGGCCGCCGATTCCAACTATCCACCGAGGCACGTCGTCTGTCCACGCGACGTGGGGAAGGATCTGGTTCCCCAGCCGATGTCGCTGGCAGGCCTATCCTGGGTGCATGTCGACATCGAGCGTCGTCGCCGCGGACCGGGCGTCTACGGATTGGGACGAACTGGCCCGGCGGCTCGGGCACAGCATCGGCGCGGATGTGGTCACGCGGCGGGCCCTCGATCGGCACGCGATCGCGCACGACGCCTCGCACTACCTGCTCACCCCCGAGGTGGTCGTGAGGCCGACGTCGGCGGACCAGGTTGCGGCCGTGATGCGGGCCTGTGACGCTGCTGCGGCGCCGGTGGTCTTCCGGTCCGGTGGCACCAGTTTGTCCGGTCAGGCGGTGAGCGACGCGGTCATGGTGGACACGCGGCGTCACTTTCAGGGTGTCGACGTTCTTGGCCAGGGCGAGAAGGTGCGCGTCTTGCCGGGGTCGACGGTGCGTCAGGTCAACGCCCGCCTCGCCCCCTACGGCCGCAAGTTGGGCCCAGACCCGGCCAGTGAGAGCGCCTGCACTCTCGGCGGGGTTATCGCGAACAACTCCAGCGGTATGCAGTGCGGCACCCGGTTCAACACCTACTCCACGTTGCAGTCGATGGTGGTGATCCTGCCTACCGGCACCCGTGTCGACACGAGCGACCCAGGTGCTTCGGAAGGCCTACGGGCCGCCGAACCCGAGCTGTGGGAGGGACTGGCTCGGCTGCACCGCAGGGTGCGCGACGACGCCGAGTCCGTGGCGATCATCCAGCGGTTGTTCGCCATGAAGAATACGATGGGCTACGGCATCAACTCCTTCGTGGACTACAGCGACCCGGTCGACCTGCTCAGTCATCTGATGATCGGCAGCGAGGGCACGTTGGGCTTCGTGGCCGAGGCGGTCTTCGAGACACTGCCGATCCCCCCGCACGTCGCGACCGGCCTGTTGGTCTTCGACGACATCGCCACGGCGACGGCCACCGTGCCTGAGCTGGTGGCGACAGGCACTGCCACCGCAGAGCTGCTCGACGCCGCTTCGCTGCGGGTGTCCCAGGACGATCCGCAGTGTCCGGAGCAGATCCGGGACCTGCAGGTGCGCGATCACGCTGCCATTCTCATCGAGTACCAGGGCATGGCGGCCGACGACCTTCGCGAGCTGACCGAGACCGCGATGCCGCAGTTGCGGTCGCTGCCCGTGCAGCCGTTCGAGCTGACTGAGGAGTCGTCCAAGCGGAGCGCGTTGTGGCGGGCCCGTAAGGGGCTGTACAGCGCGGTTGCCGGAGCGCGACCCAAGGGCACGAACGCCTTGCTGGAGGACGTGTCGGTGCCGGTTGACCTGTTGGGCCAGACGTGTGTCTCGCTGACTAGCTTGTTCGAGGAGCACGACTACGACGGCTCGGTCATCTTCGGACACGCGAAAGACGGCAACGTACATTTCCTGCTGAACGAACGTTTCGGGGACCAGGCCTCGTTGCGCCGCTACGAGGCTTTCACCGAAGACATGGTCGACCTCGTGCTCGGTAACGGGGGGTCTCTCAAAGCGGAGCACGGCACCGGCAGGATCATGGCGCCCTTTGTGCGTCGACAGTACGGTGACGAACTGTACGGGGTGATGCACGAGCTCAAGGGCCTGATCGATCCGCGCGGACTGCTTAACCCCGGCACAGTCCTGTCCGATGACCCCACGTCATACTTGCGCGACCTCAAGCCCAGCTACGAGGTGGAGCCCGAAGTCGACCGGTGCGTGGAGTGTGGCTACTGCGAACCGGTCTGCCCATCTCGCGACCTGACCCTGACGCCGCGACAGCGGATCGTGCTGCGCCGCGAGATGCAGGCGGCACGCGCTCGGGGGGAGGATGCGCTGGCCGAGGAGTTGGAGCGTGACTACGTCTATGCCGGAGAGCAGACCTGTGCTGTCGACGGAATGTGCGCGACCGCTTGCCCTGTGCTGATCAACACCGGTGACCTGGTGCGCCGGTTGCGTCGGCAGTCAGCCACCCGCCCCGCCGAGCTGGCCTGGGCTGCCATGGCGCATGGCTGGGGCGGTGCCACCCGCGTGGGCAGCACGGGACTGAGCGCAGCCAAAATTCTGCCCAGCGGGATACCGGTGGCGGCGACGTCGATGGCCCGTCGGGTCCTGGGTCCGCAGGCAGTGCCGCTGTATGACGGGGCGCTGCCTCGAGGTGGCCGGGCCCGTCCCTCGCTGACGTGCGACGACGCGCAGGCGGTGCTGTTCAGTGTGTGCATCGGATCGATGTTCGGTGCCGAAGATGGGGGAGGCGGGGCTAGCGCTGCGCTGGTCGAGCTGTGCGCACGAGCGGGAGTGTCCCTGCGGACTCCCGTCGGCCTGGGCGGTCTGTGCTGCGGAACGCCGTGGAAGTCGAAGGGCTTCGTGCAGGGGTATGACGTGATGGCGGCCAAGGTCGTGCCGGCGCTGCGCGAGGCTACCGACGGCGGACGGCTTCCCGTCGTGGTGGAGGCGTCCTCGTGCGTGGAGGGGCTGGTGGAGATGCTGCGGGAGCGGGCGCCGGAGGTCACCGTGGTCGACGCAGTGTCCTTCGTCGCCGAGCGGGTGCTCGGCTCGCTGTCCGTCCGAGCACTGGACTCGATCATGGTGCATCCAACCTGTTCGATGGAGCGGGCCGGTGGCACCGCCGCGCTGTTGGAGGTCGCTCACGCGCTGGCCGACACGGTGATGGTGCCCTCGGACTGGGGCTGCTGTGCGTTCGCGGGTGACCGCGGGCTCCTTCACCCTGAGCTGACCGCTTCGGCGACACGCCGTGAAGCGGCGCAGGTAGGGGGCAGCCACGCCGCGGCCTACGTCTCGAGCAACCGGACCTGTGAGATCGGGATGACCCGCGCGACGGGACGGACGTACCGGCACGTGCTCGAGGTGCTCGCCGAAGCGACGCGGTGACGACGTCGGGGTCGAGGAGGCATCGTGTGACCGAGCGTCAGGGCGTCCTCACTGACCTCTTCGACTGGACGGTCCGGCGCCTGCGACTCGACCAACCGTGGCTGCCGCTGCTGACCTCGACCGCCCGGATGACGACGGCCGCCGTGGTGGCCTACCTGCTCACGTTGTGGTGGATCGACGGCCCGGTCGATCTGACCTGTGCGCTCACCGCCATCCTGGTCGTGCAGACCTCGGCCTACTCCACCGTCCGGATGGGGATGGTCCGGGTGGGCGCCGTCGTCACGGGTGTGCTGGTCGCCGTCGCGGTGTCCTCGTGGGTGGGGTTGTCGTGGTGGAGTCTGGGCGCCGTGATCGCGGTGTCGCTGCTGTTGGCGGCCGTGTTGCGCCTGGGTGACCAGGCCCTCGAGACACCCATCAGCGCGATGCTCATCCTGGCCGTGGGGGGGCAGGAGATCGCGGCCGAAACTCGCGTGCTGACCACGCTCATCGGGGCCGGTGTCGGGGTGTCGTTCAACCTGTTGTTTCCCCCCGCCGTGCCCACCAAGGCGGTGGTCAGCAACGTCCGTCAGGTCGCCCGGCAACAGGCGAACTCGCTGCGCATGGCGAGTGCATCGATGGCTGAACAGTCGATCACCCGCGGTGAGGTCGGTCGCTGGCTGGGCGAGGCGCGAGCCGTGGTCGATGCGACCCAGCGCGCCCACGAGGCGGTGACATCGCTGGCGGAGGTCCGGAGATTCAACGCTCGGGCTCTGGGCGCGCCCGCGGTGGAACCCTCGCTTCGCTCGGGACTCGAAGCCTTGGATCGTTCGCAGTTTGCGCTGCGTGCGTTGTACTTCACGATGCACAAGGAGGCGCCGCAGGAGGAAACGCCGGACGACGGCTATGGCGAAGAGGTGCGGATCGCCTTCGCGGTTTTGCTCGACAACGTGGCGGGGGCCATTGAGGCGTTCGGGGCGCTGATGGAGGCGGAGGCCCGAGAGATCGATGAGGATGTCGAGCGGAACCTCGCAGACAGCGTCGACGTCGCACGCGAAGCCAAAGCGATCCTGACCGACCTGCTGATGGTCGATGCCCATGCCGAAACCTCGCTCTGGTTGCTCCGTGGGTCGATCCTGGTCGCCGTGGAACAGACCATTGAGCCGCTCAAACTCGAGGACCGGTTGCGCCTGCGGCGGGAGTTGGCGGGCGAGGCCGGGCGAGGGCCGCTCATCCCGATCAGACGGGACATGTTGCCGACACACCTCGGACCCGGGCAACGTGTACGGCGCCACCTCCGGCGTCTACGGGCA
The DNA here is from genome assembly GCA_049650845.1 of Ornithinimicrobium sp. Lineage (GTDB taxonomy): Bacteria > Actinomycetota > Actinomycetes > Actinomycetales > Dermatophilaceae > Ornithinicoccus. The sequence continues at coordinate 27,663 of JBASAZ010000059.1, read as the reverse complement.
TACTCGGCCGAACGTGGCTGAAGGGGACCCCTGGGCGGTCTGAGGAGGCCCGGTGTGATTACGAGGTGCGCGGATGCGCGGCGCTGTGACGGCGGCGATGCCATACGGCGAAACCGAGCAGGGCAAGGATCACCAGGAACACGGCGCTCGACGTGCCGAGGGCGCGCTCGGCTGTTCGATAGGACTGACCTGCGACATAGCCCACGAGCACGACGCCTACTCCCCAGATCGTCCCGCCGGCGGCGTTGAACAGCAGGAATCGGCGATAAGGCATCTCGCTGGCCCCGGCCAACGCGGGCATCACGGCCCGCAAGAACGCTGTGAAACGGCCAAGAAGGACCGCCCAGCCTCCGCGATCGCGCAGAAAGTCCTGCGCATTCGCCAATCGAGACTGGTGTGGGCGCAGCCATCGGGACCCGAGGATGCGTGGACCGAATCGTCGACCCACCTCATAGCCCACGCTGTCGCCGGCGATCGCGGTGGCTACGACCAACCCGAGCAGCACCGCCACGGACACGTGCCCCAGGGAGGCGGTGACCCCACCGAGCAGCACCGCAGTTTCACCGGGAAGCACAAAGCCGACGAAGACTGCCGCCTCTGCGAAGACCAGGGTTCCCACAATGAGATACACCCAGATTGACGGGACATGAAGGAGCTGGTCCATCACGGCTCGCCATGACCTCGGGATTGGTGTCTCACGTTTCTATCCTGCCCCCGACACCCTGTGAGGAACCTGTGACTCCGGGGGAGGTGAGCCACCGGGTCAGGCCACGGACATCTCGCCCATCTCACCCCAGCCGTCACCGTCGACCTGATGGCTGACGATCTGCGGGGTGGATGCCAAGGCTTGCGGGATGTCCTGCATGGCGCGCTTGAAGTGCTCGCTGTTGACGTGTGGTTCCGCGCCGTCGTCAGTGAAGGCCTCGATCAGCACAAACTGATGCGGATCGTCCAGGCTGCGCGACCACTCGAACCACAGATTGCCGGGCTCGGCACGCGTGTTCTCCGTGAAGTCAGCCACCAGGTCGCTGAACCGATCGGTCCATTCTGGTTTGGTCTCGAACTTGACGTTGATCAAAATCACGGCTGCTCCTCTGCCCGGACGGGATGAAACTCCAGGGTATGCGGCCCCGTCCGGTCGCGCATCTGACGCTCCGGCCGCGCCGACACGGCGCCCGGGTCCTCGGGCTGTTGGCCCCTAGCGGCAGGCCGAGCTAGCGGCGCTGTCGCTGAGCCGGGTCGGGCCGCCGAGCAGGACGTGCAGCCTGGTGCCCAACCCGGTCATCGCCGTGGCAACCTCAGCAGGTCGACACTGCTGCCGGCTCAGCAGGACAGGGCTGTCGCTCTGCGCTGCGTACTGCGTGCCGGCGATAGCATCGATGCTGGCGGTGCCGTTGGCCACGAACGCTCGAGAGCTGGACGCGAAGCGTTGCTCCGACACCAGAGCCGAGGTGTCGTAGCGATCAGGTCCGCCGATGCGGGTGACCACGGCGTCGGGCACCTTGCGCTTGACGGCCTCAACCGTCCAAGCCGGAACCCGTGTCGTGCCGCCGAGCAGCACCACCTCACGGGGCTGCAGGCGGGCCAGCTCTTGCTGTGTGATGGCCGGCAAGAAGCGATCCGTGGTCAGCAAGAGGGGAGCGTCGTCGTGGGCGGCGGCGGCGCCGCCGGACAGGGCATCGGCCGGTTCTTGGCCGGAGGCGATATAGACCACTGGCGCCTCGGACCACTGGCGAGTCAGCTCGGCGGCCAGGTCGTACTGGTGGTCGCTGGGCATCCTTCGCACGGGTGCTGAAGTGGCCGCCTCGATCTGCCTGATGACGGTCGACGTGACCTGCGAGGCATCGGCTACCACAACCACCTCTTTCGGCTTGAGCTGCTTCAGCTGGCGCGCGGAGGCAGGAGGCAGCTCACTCGACCGGGTGAGTAGGAGGGCATCGTCGTTGCGCGCCGCGGCCACGCCGACGGTGAGCGCTTCGATGATGTCGTCGCCTCGGGTGATGTAGACGGTGTCGGCGCCGAAGGGGTGTGCGGCCGAGGCCAGCTCCGCGGCGGTGGCGTAGCGATCCGTGCCCGCCACCCGTTGCATCGCCGTGGCATCGCGGGAGTAAGACTTCACCTTCGAGCGGAACTCGCTCATCCGAGCGTAGAAGCGATCTCCGGGACAACCGGTCTGGTTCACGTCGCGGTGCCCGTGCACCACCGATAGCGTGCGCGTCCAGTTCTCGTATTCGTTGACGTGCGTGAATGTGCCACCGCGATTTATGCCGTGGGTGAGCAGCTTCCATGCGGTCACCCTGGCCAGAGCGTCGAAGGCCACGGTCGGCACAGCCGTATTGCTGTAGTTGCCGACCATAGCGATTCCGGCTGTGGTGTAGTTCATCCCGAACGCGTGAGCACCACGTAGAGAGGTTTCGGGCCCCCCACGCCGCCCTTCCCAGGCCCGCCCGAATTTGTCCACGAAAAGGTTGTATCCCACGTCACCCCAGTCGCGAGTCACCGCGTGGTACTGATATATCCCACGCAGAATCGCCGGCACCTGATCGGCTGAATAGTTATTGGTGCCGGCTGTGTGGTGAATGGTCACGCCTTCGGTGTCATCGAGGTAGTTCGGGCTCCATTTCCGCTTGGACTCATCGGCCCCCCATTGGGCACGGGTCCCGATGACCAGGCCCTGTTGAGTGTGTGATGGCGTCGTCGGTGCTGCATCGTCGGCTTGGCCTTGGGTGCTCATGACGGTGCCGTCGGCCCGCATGGTCAACGCGTCTGCGTCGCTGCTCTGTGCCGGTGCATTCCAGACGGACAGGGTTGCGTCATGAGCTTCTGCGCGTACCTCCACCTCGACGTCCAGCGGTCCCATCACCAGGTCGCCTTCGGATCCGGTCGAGACCTGCGTGGCCACGATGGCCATGTCCTGCCACGGGCCCCACGAGCCCTTCGTGCCCGTGCGAAAGCGGGCCGTGCCCACCGTCGCGTCGCCGTGGTCCGCGTCCTCGGTAGCGGGCTCCTGGTGTCCAGCATCCTCGTGTCCAGCATCCTCGGCGGGCTCACCATCCTCGGCGGGCTCACCATCCTCAGTCGGCTCGGCTGATGCCGCCGGCGAGTCGCCCGCTGTGACAGCGGACGTCCACGTCGCACCGATGATGTTGACTCCCGCACCCACGCTCGTGGTGCCACTGAGCGTGCCGTCGGAGTCATCGTCCAGCAGGTCGACGGTCCGTTCGGTGGGTTGGCCACCTTTGCCCGACGGGGCGGACTGGGTCTCCTCGGGCGAGGGCGCGGACTCCGGACGAGCAGGGGAGGCGCTGACGAGGCCGCTGAGCAGCAGCAGCACGACGCCGAGCCCGAGGGCGAAGGCGCGGTGGATGGACAGGGGCATAGCAGCTCCAATACGAAGATTTCTCTGAACACACGTGAGTAATCGGCGCACTTTGTGCAGCCGACATCACTTAGTGTGAAGGAAAAATTCGCAATTGTCGCCTTTGTGGAATGACAGTTCGCCGCGAAGGGCTAACTCCTCAGATCGCGCCTGGCGAATCGCCATAGAGAAAGCAAGTAGAGGATAAACGACACGCCAAGCAAAAGTATTACGTAACTATAGTCAGGTCCCTCATTTAAGGGATCAGCGGCGCTGAAGTAATACCATGGGCTAATTCGTTCCCAACCGCTCAGCTTTTCCGACAGCGGGAAAAACGTAGCCACGACAAACGCCGTGGCCGCGCTGGCGACACTGAGCATGCCCGACATCCGCAATCGTCCGGTGGCCAGACCCAAGGCGATGGTCAGTGCCCCGAAGAACCAGCCCAGGGCGACGGCGTGTCCGGTGGCGGCCAGGATTCGACGATCGGCCAGGCCCAGCGACCAGATCGAGTTGGCCGCCATCAACCCCACCAGCAACCCCACCCCGGTCAGCAGCACGTGCACCAGGGTGGCGCCGAACTTGGCCGCGCTGAAGGTGGCTCGGCTGACCCCGCTGCCGAGTAGCAGGGCCAACGTGCCGCGGTCCTCTTCACCGACGGTGCCGCGCAGGGCGGACAGGATGGCCACCACGATCAACGCGCCCGGGGCAGTCAAGGTCATGACTTGGGCGTTGACCCAGCCGGTGATGCTCGACATGTCGCCGCCGGGCACGAGGGCGAGGACCCCGGGCGGCAACAACGCGCGCATGCTGGCGAACTGGACCGACAGGGGCGCCCATAGCGCTCCCATCGTCAAACACAGCGCGATCAGGACACTGACCACCACACTGACCAGGACCAGACGATCACGCACTTCCTTGCCTAAGACCACGAGCACCGGCATATCTCACACCCGCAGATCGCGGCGAGTCACCGATATCTGCGCAACTGCGCCGGCTAGAGCGCCGACGAGGGCCAGGAGAAGCAGATGACTCAGGTCCAGGCCGTTGGTCAGCGGGTCGCTGCCGTTGTAGTAGTGCCAGGGACTGAGTCGTGCCCACTCGGTCAAGCCGGCGATGGGCAACATGGTCGCGCTCAGATACGACACGGCGGTGATCGCTCCCGCCCAGGCGCCCGCGCTACCCGGGCGACCCGTGACTGCTCCGGCAGCCAAACCGATCAGTCCGAAGGTGGCGGACAACACGCCCAGGTGAACGCACGCCGCCGCGATGTTGCCACGGTCCAGGTCGACCTGTTGGTATGCCGCGCTTGCCGTCACCCCGAGCCAGAACAACCCGGTCGCCAGCGTCACCATGGCCAACAGCGTGGCGGCTTTGGCGATGAGGACCGCCGTGCGGGTCAGCGGAAGCGCCATCAGGAGCGCCAACGTGCCGTCCTCCTCTTCGCCGGCGAGCAGAGAGGTCCCCAGCGTGACGGCGAAGGCCACCAAGGCCAACGGTCCTAACACGTTGAACAGTTGGCTGACGACGTAGCCCCCAGGCCCGATGCCGCCGATGATGGTCAAGATCTCTTGTGGGAACGTGGCCGCGATGGCGTTCAACGAGTCAGCCATGGGCGCATAGATCGCGAAGGCTACGGCGGAGAACACGATCAACATGGCGCCCACGGACACTGCCAGAACCAGGCGGTCCTTCACGTCCTTGACGAAGAGCTCAACGGGCATGCGAGCCCTCGGCGTCCGACCGGTAGTAGGTCAGGAAGATCTCCTCGAGGTCGGACTCCCGGCTGGTCATGCTCACGATGTGATGGTTGGTGGCCACCACGGCTCGCAACAACGCATCGACGTCGCCCTCGAAGGCGATGTGGGCCCGACGATCCTCGATGACCACCTCGTGCACGTCCGGGATCCCCAGCAACAACGGCTCCGAAACCTGCTGAGCGAACTCGAAGTCGACGTGCCGGATCGCCTTGCGCTTCAAAGCGTCGACCCGTTCGACCACGATCAGTGAACCCTCGCGGATGATGCCGACCCGGTCAGCCACCCTCTCGACCTCGGACAAGGTGTGCGAGGACAGAAAGATCGTGCGGCCTTGGTTACGAACCTCCTCCAGCAACTGGTGGAAAACCTCCTGCAAGAGGGGGTCCAGGCCGGAGTTGGGCTCGTCCAGGATGAGCAGCTCGGGCTCGTGCATGAAAGCCTGGATGAGACCGATCTTCTGTCGGTTTCCGGTGGAGTACTCACCGACCTTCTTCGACAGGTCGGCCTCGAACCGCTCGGCCAGCTCCTCCACGTATGCCGTGCGCACCCCCCCGCGCAGGCGGGCGAAGTAGTCCAGGGTCGCGCGGCCGCTCAGTCGGGGATAGAGGGCGAGATCGCCTGGCACGTAGCCGATCCGCCTGCGGATAGCCTTGGAGTCACGGTGTGCGTCCAACCCCAGCACACTGGCGCTGCCGTAGGTCGGGCGCAACTGATCCAGCAACGCCTTGATCGCGGTCGACTTCCCGGCTCCGTTGGGCCCCAAGAAGCCGAAGATCTCGCCAACGTGGACCTCCAGGTTGAGTTCCTTCAGCGCCACGAATCCGCCGTAGTGCTTGGTCAGATCGGTCGTGCTGATCGCCGGCGCAGTCATGGGGCCGAATATGTCACGCTCGTCTGGTCGTCTTCCAGGGGGCGTTGCGGGACCGCCCAGACCCCCGGCGCGGCCAGGTGCACCGCGACCTGGCGACCGACCGCGAACTGCTGGGGACGTCGACTCGCGTGCTCGGGGCTGATCTCGGCCTCCAGGCGCGGTCCACCGTCGGTATGGCGAGGGTCAGGGCCCAAGGTGATGGTCACACTCTGGCGCAGACCGCTCGATCGCACCCTGGTGATCATGCCGTCGAGGTGACCCGCGCGGGGCCCAGCGGCTTCGTCCGGCTCCCCGAGCCCGGACGAGGGTGCGCCGACGGGCGGCGTGATCACGACGCTGTGCCGGTGCACCACTAGGGTCGCCGGTCCATCCGGTGACGAGCAGTTCGGGGGCAACCGGACGACACCGGCGCTGCTGTGATGCATCCCGTCGCGAACCTCGCCGGGCACCTCGGCGAAGCCCCCGAGCAAGCGAGCGACGTGCAGGGTCGCTGGTGCCGCGTGCAGTTCCGGCACCGTGCCGACCTGCACCACGCCACCGTCGGCGAGCACCGCGACTCGGTCGGCCAGCGAGGCCTCGGTCAGGTCGTGGGTGACCAAGACGATGGTGGGATCCAGGATGGCCCGGACCTCCTCGAGCAGCTCATACATCGAGGCGCGCACCGCGGTGTCCAGCGCCCCGAACGGCTCATCCAGCAGCAGCACCGCGGGTTGGGCGGCCAGGGCCCTGGCCAGGGACACGCGCTGCTCCTGCCCGCCGGAGAGCTGGCGCGAGCGGCGCTGTGCCATGTCGCCCAAGTGGACGAGGTCGAGATACCGGGCTGCGTTGGCTCGCGCCTCACGACGAGAGCGCCCGGCGATCCGATCCGCGAAGGCGACGTTGTCGATCACCGAAAGATGCGGAAACAGCAGCGGCTTCTGAAACATCATGGTGATCCCGCGCCGTTCCGGAGCAATTCCGGCCGCACTGCTTCCACCGATCAGCACCTGCCCGGTGCTCGGTTCCTCCAGCCCCGCGACCAGCCGCAACACCGTCGACTTGCCTGATCCCGAGGACCCGAGCAAGGCCACCATCTGCCCGGCGGGCACGTTCAGCGTGAAGTCCTGCACGGCATACTCCGAGCTGCCGTGATGAGCGAAGCCTAGGTGCTGCAATTCCAGATCAGCCGACATGGGCGTGCTCCTTGGTGGTGGCGGACAGAGGACGGCGGTGCTTCGGCGTCGGCTCGCTCTGACGTCGCTGCACCGCACCGGCGAACAGGAGGGTGGCCAACGGGAAGGCCAACGACAGCAGCGACAGGGCGGCGAGCAGCGGCTCGTTGCCCGTGCGCGAGGCCGCCGACCCGATAAGCAGCGGCAGGGTGGTGAACTGCCCACCGCTGATCACCACGGTGACCACGTAGTCACTCCACCCCACCAGGAAGGCCAGGAACGCTGCGGCGGCGATCGCGGGAGCCAAAGCGGGCAGGGTCACCCGAAGGAAGGCGGTGGCCGGACCGGCACCGAGCAGTCGAGCCTGTTCTTCGAGACCACGGTCCAGCGCCGTGTATGCCGCGCGCAGCGTGTAGGTCGTATAGGGCAACGCGAAGACGGTTAGCAGCCCGACCAGAGCGACCAGGGAGGGAACCTGCAACCTCAGCAGCAGGACGTCCAAACCCATCGCCAGCGCGAACGGCGGCAGCGCGACCGGCGCCAGCAGGCTGAGCGCCAACGCGCCGTTCCAGCGCGAGGGACTCCACGCCAGTGCCCGCCCCGCCATCGCTCCGAGAAGCACGGCCGCACCCGCCACCACCGTCCCGAGCAGGACCGAGCGCCCTAGCGCGGACACCACTCCAGCCGACGACGCCTCGCTCCACCCGCGCAGCCCCCACTGTTGCGGCAGGACGGATGGAAAGGACCACCGGTCGGCAACGGCCCAGACGAACACGGGCACCAACGGCACGAGGAACCACGACAACAGCACGACGACCGCAAGCCAGGTGCCCACGCGCCCACCGATCCGGGAGGTCATCGGGCACTGCCCACGCGGCGCAGGATCGGGACGGTCGCTGCCGCCGCAACCAACGCCAGCATCACCGTGCTGAGCGCGACCGCCGCCGCTTGCGGGCGGGCCTGCAGATCCACCGACGTGAAGAGCCGGTAGGCCATCACCGGGAGCGGCTCGGGGAAGGCCTGGCCGAGCAGCCACACCACCTCATACGAGCCCAGGGTGAACAAGAACACGATGATCGAGGAGCCGAGCAGCGCGGGGGTGGCCAGCGGGACGACCACCCGACGGATGCGAGCCCATGGCCCGGCACCGAGCAGGGCAGCGACTTCGGCGTAGCTGCGCACGGCCGGGCCCAGTGACGCGGTGACCACCAGGGCTACGAAGGCGGATTCCTTCCAGGCGAAGGCCAACACCGAAGCGATCGGCCATGGACCGGCAACCAACGCCGGCCACGAGGTCGTCTCGATCCCACTGAGCCGGTTGAACAGTCCGGCGTCGGACAGGAGCAAACCGAAGGAGGCTGCGCCCACGATGTGCGCAATCGGAATGGGGGCCGCCGCCACTGCGGCCAGCGCTCGCGCCCCTGGGCCGCTGGCCACCACGACCAGCGCCACACTCATCCCGATCACGGCGGCCAGCAGGGTGGAGGCGCAGGCGATCACCAATGATTCACGGGTGGCCAGGAGCAGATCGGGGGCCACAGCACGCCAGGCCTGTGCGCTGAGCGCAGGCTCACCAACCAGCGGCATCAGTCCGACTGCGGTCAGCAGCAGGGTGAGTACGGCCGCGAGGACCACAGCCGCGCTCAGCCCTGCTGCCAGGCCCGCTCCGACCGTGCCGCGGCGCGGTCGATGCCGCGTGCTCACTGGTCGCCCAGGACCGTCCGTCGCCACCCCTCGTCCAGTGCCGGGACCCAGTCTGCGGACAACTCCGGGTTGGCGTTGCGGGACAGCACCTCATGGGAGGGAACCACCGGCGAATCGGGCAGGGCCTCGAAGGCGCTCTGGTCGCTCGGCGTGAGCCGGCTTTGGTCCAACACGGTGAACTGGCCCCACACGGCCGGATCGGCCTTGCTGGCCTGCTGCTCCGGCGACAGCGCCACGTTGGCCACCACCATCGCCCCCTCGAAACTGCCCGACGTCGCGGGGATGGCCAAGAAACTGGCGTTGCCCACGGTGCCTTCGTCCAGCGTCAACACCTCGGTGGTGTCCGGGAACGTCCCCTGGGCCACCAGATCGGTCAGCGTGGCCGGTCCGTAGGTCATCGTGAAGTCGACCTGGCCGTCGGCATACAACTTCTCCAGTGCCGCAAGGTCGCGCGGATAGGTCTCACCGTCGCGCCACAACGACGGCTCCAGCGCCTCCAAACGGGAGAACAAGGCGGGCGCCAGCTCGTCGTAGGCCGATTGCTCGAAGGTCAACGGGATCTGCTCGTAGCCGCCGGAGACCGCGTAGAGCACCTGACGGATGAAGACCGATCCGGTGAAGTCCGGGGGAGCGGGGTAGGTGAATCGACCCGGGTGCTGCTCGGCCCACTCCAACAACCCGGTCATCGATGAGGGTGGGTCCGGCACCCGCTCGGAATCGTAGGCCAAGGTGAACTGGGCCTTGTGCCACGGAGCCTCGCAGCCTTGGACATCCACCCCGAAGTCGGTGGCCAGTAGAGGATCGCTGGGGTCCAGGAACTGGGCGTTGGGAAGGTCGGACACCCAGTCGCAGCGCCATCCCTGAGCTTGCTGCACCGTAGCGAAGTTGTCACCGTTGACCCAGATCAGGTCGACGTCCCCGTCTGTGGAGCCGGCCTGCAGCTCGGTCAACACCCGGTTGATGGCATCCTTGGTGTCGGCCACCGGCACCCGACGCACGTCCACGCCCTGCGCTTGAGCGGCCGGAATCAGCTGCTCATCGACGTAGGCGTTGCCGGCCGGGTCGCCGCCGAACATCCACAACGACACCTCCTGGCCCTGCGCGGCCTCGGCGATCTGGGCCCATGAGCGTTCGTCCGACTCGCTGGAGACGGGTTCGGGTGCGGCGCAGGCGCTCAGAGCCAGCCCGCTAGCCACGATCAGCGAGGCAGCGCGGGCATAGCGCCGCGCTCCACCATGCGAAGACATCACAGAACTTCTTTCGAAAGGGAAACGGCTGACTGCCTGCGGGAACACGCAGCGCACCTCACCGGCTTCCCGGAAAGACTGAGTAAGCAGTTCGCCTAGGTGAGAATAGGCCACCCCCGCTTCGAAAGGCACACCGATGTCGCAGAAGATCAGCACACGGCAATGGATCATCCGAGCCGTGGTGGTGCTCGCGCTGCTGATCACGGTGTGGCTGGCCTATCGAGGGGGAGTCCTGGAACCAGAGGCCGTGCGGGAGCGGGTCGATCAGGCCGGCATCTGGGGCCCGGTGATCTTCATCGCGGTGTATGCGCTGCTCAGCCTGCTGCCGGTGCCCTTAGGGCTCTTCACAGTGTTGGCCGGCGCGGTCTTCGGCGGGGTCGGCGGAGTCGTGGTGGTGTGGATCGGGGCCATGCTCGGGTCCTTGGCTGGGTTCTTTCTCGCTCGCAGCACGATTCGTCCAGTACTCGAGCCGCTGATTGAAAAGCATCGAGGAAAGGTCTGGCAATATCTCGAAGGCACGGGGGTCTTTCCGGTGCTGGCTATTCGACTGATGCCGGTGGCTCCGTTCATGGCGGTCAACTACGTCGCCGGCGCGACCGGCATACCTCTGGTGTCGTACACCATCGGGACAGCATTCGGCATTCTGCCGGCCGTGGCGCTCTACGCGCAGGTCGGTGCCTCCGGGTTGGAGGACCCGGCCCGTCTGCTGTGGTCCCTGGCCGGGATCGTGGTGTTGATCGTCATCGGCTACGTGCTGGTCCAGCGGGGTCGCTCCCGGCCGGCCGTGGACGAAGAGGCCACGTCCACTGACGTGCGGGCGTAGGCGCCGACGTGCTCGACGGCTCTGTGCGACCGCTGTTGGACCGACCGTTGCGGATCGCTGCGGCGGCGCTGGACCGGTCGTGGATCACCCCCAACCGGATCAGCGTGCTGGGACTGTCGCTCGGCTTGGCCAGCGCGGTGACGGCCGGGCTGCAGTGGTGGACTCCGGCCCTCGTCTTGTGGCTGACCTCGCGAGTCTGTGACGGCTTGGACGGTCCGCTGGCCCGCCGCAGGGCGCAGATAGCCGGTGCCAAGGACTCCGAGGCGGGGGGGTTCCTCGACATCACCGCCGACTTCCTGGTGTACGGAGCCACCGTGCTGGGGGTGGCTATCGGGGTGACCAGCGACGCCGCATACGACGCGTCGTGGATCCCGTTTGCGCTGGTGCTGGTGGCCTACTACGTCAACGGGACTGCCTTTCTCGCCTTCTCCTCGATCGCCGAGCGCACCGGGCACCAGCTGGACGACGGACGCTCGTTCAGCTTCCTCGCCGGCCTGGCCGAAGGCACCGAAACCATTGCGGTGCACAGTGTGTGGTTGATCCTGCCGTTCTATGCCGAGCAGATCGCGTGGGTGTGGGCGGTGATCGTGGGGATCAGCGCCGGACAGCGGATGATCGGCGGCTATCGCACGCTGAGCGGGCCACCCTCACCGTGACGGGGGATCAGGTGGCCACACCGGCGGGGTGCGCCGGCGTGGCCACGGGGGACGGGCTAGCTCAGCTGCTGTAGCTGAGCTGGGTGGTGCCGGAGGCGGTTTCGACGTCGCGTTTGGTGATCGTGAGGTAGATGACGGTGGCGGCGATGGCCAGCAGGAAGAGTCCGCTGGTAGCGGTGGTGCCAAGTCCCAGGCCGCCGTCCGCGGGGCTTTGGGACAGCAGGTCGCCAATGGAGGCACCGAGGGGGCGGGTGAGGATGTAGGCGAGCCAGAACGCGAGGACGGGGTTGAGGCCGAGCTTGAGGTGGGCGAACGCGATGACCGCGATGGCGGCGGCGAAGATGGCCGCGGAGGTGAGGAACCCGAGGCCGACGGATTCGGCGAGGAGGTCACCGGCGGCTGTGCCGAGGGCGAAGGTGAACAGGATGGCTGCCCAGTAGAACGCCTCGCGGCGGTGGGTGGTGATGGTGTGAATGGACAGGGTGTGCTCGACGGCGTACCAGGCGCCGAACGTGGCCGCGAGCGCGATGGTGAAGACGGTGGTGGTGGTCCACAGCGACACGCCGTAGTCATCGACCAGGTTGTCGGTGATCAGGGTGCCAGCGACGCTGATCAGGACGACGGCGGTCCAGTAGAGCGGAGCGAGGTAGCAGCGCGCTCGGAACTGGGCGATGAGGATGGCGGCCAGGAGAGCGGCGATGGTCACTGAGGCACTGTTCAGACTGAATCCGAGCGTTTCGGTGAGGTAGTCGGCGATCGTCTCGCCGACGGTGGTCGCAAGGATCTTGATGATCCAGAAGTACAGGGTGACTTCTGGGACCTTGTTCAACAGGTCGCTGGTCGTGTGGCGTGGGGTCGTGGCCTGTGGCCGTGGGGTGTTCATGAGGTGCAGATTCGTCCCGGGGTGCTGAGAGGGCGCTGAGAAGAGCCGCGGGAAACCTGCGCGCGGGGGCCACGGGCTCCCAGGTTCTTCTCAGCGGCCGTCATCGAACATGGCGATGTGCTCCCCTTCGGTTGACCCTGCCCATCGCGGAACCAGCGGCGTCGCCGCCCGCCTCGACGTAGGCCGTTCAGGTCCGAAAGCTGAGCACTCGACGGCGAACGTTGGACAGGACGGCAATGGCCCCACCGACGACAGGCCCAGACAACCGGTCACTGACGTCCTTCAGTGCTGCCTTCCAGGGTCCGTCGTTGTAGGTCGGATAGGGGTGGACCACGCCGGCCAGGTCTCGGGTACTCAGACCCTTGGTGACCGCCAACGTCAGTTCCCCGAGGCTTTCACCTGCCCTCGGACCGACGATGGTCGCCCCGAGGATCGTGCCGCGCTTGTCGATGACGATGGCGGTGTATCCCTGGGTGCGTCCTTCGGCCACGGCACGATCGATGTCGGCGTGCTCGAGGACGATGAGCTGGTGATTCTTCGCGACGGCCTCGGTGGAGACGCCGACGGCGGCGATCTCGGGGTCGGTGAACGTCACGCGCGGCACTGTTCCTGTGGCCTTGCGACGCGTGCCGAGCACGGCGTTTGATGCCGCCGCGCTGCCGTGGTTGCCGGCCATGTGGGTGAACTGTGGGTGGCCGGTGAGATCGCCAGCGGCCCAGATCCTCGGGTTGGTCGTGCGCAGCAGGTCATCGACGACAACCATGCCCCGCTCGGTCAGCTCGACCCCGGCATCGTCCAGGCCGATGCCCTTGGTCCGCGGGCTGCGCCCCACGGCGACCAGCAACTGGTCGAACTCCACGGACGTGTCGTCGTCCAACGAGAGGGTTCCCCCTTCGCCTTCTGCACGGCTCTCGACGCTGGTCACCGTGGAGCCGGTGCGCACGGTGACCCCGTCAGCGTGCAGCGCGGCCGTCAAGATCTCGGCGGCTCGCTCGTCTTCGCGCGGGACCAGCCGGGCCTCTCCCTCAACGAGCGTCACGTCCGCACCCAGGCGGGCAAACGCTTGGCCCAACTCGCAACCGATGCTGCCACCGCCCAGGATGGCGAGTCGGCCCGGCAGCTCACGCAGCTGCCATACCGAGTCACTGGTGTAGGGATGTGCCTCGGCCAAACCCGGGATGGGTGGAACTGAGGGTTCAGCGCCGGTGGTCAGCAGCAACTGCTCGAACTCGATGTCGTGGATGACCGGCACCCCATCACCGGTTCCCGCGCTGCCGGAGTCGGCGACGTTGTTGTCTGCTTCAGTGACCCGGAGCGTCTGTGGACCGGTGAGGACGGCGTGGCCCTTGAGCACCTCGACGCCGGCCTCGTTGAGCGCCTCGGGGGAGTCGATGGGCTCGATGTGTCTGATGGCGCCGTGCACGTGGTCCATCACCGCAGCGAAGTCGACGACAGGCTCGGCGTAGGTCACCCCGAATGCCTCGCTGGTCCGGCCCACGGCCGCGGCCTGTGCGGCGGCGAGCAACGACTTCGAGGGCACGCAGCCGGTCCACAGGCAGTCACCGCCTGGGCGTTCCGCTTCGATCAACAGCACCCGAGCACCGAAGCTGGCGGCGTTCTTGGCTCCGACGATGCCGGCGGTGCCGCCGCCGAGGACCACGAGATCCCACGGCGCTCTCACGTCGCGTCCGTGCTGCCGAGGGTGTCCACCAGGACTCTTAGGCGTCGAACGGCGTCGGGGTCCGGGGGAGTGGCCGCCGCCCACCGCCCGAAGGCTCCGCGCATCATGCGGTGTTCCTGGGTCAGCTTCGAGCACCGCTCGCACTCACTCAGATGCGCTTCCAGGCGGGCCACCTCGACGCCGCTGAGCAGCGCCGATGGGTCGGCATCGAGGTATCGCTGGATGCGACGAGCCGTCCACCGGCAGGTCACCATGGCGCGGATCATCGACAGACCCGGCAGTCGTGCACTCATTGCAGTCTCCTTGTGCTCAGAACTTCGTGGCCGAGGTGGCGACGGACCTTTTCGCGGGCGCGGCTCAGCCGCGACATGACGGTGCCGACCGGGACGTCCAGCGTGGCCGCAGCCTCGGCATAACTCAACTGGTCGACGTCGACCAACAACAACGCCTGACGAAATCGTGGATCGAGGGCCTGCACCGCCTGGGCCAGCGCGGGATGCAACGTCTGGTCGATCACCCGATCCTCGGCGCTCGCGCCGACGTCGGCACCGAACGCCGGACGGAAGCCGGACAACGCTTCGAAGTCCGCGACGACATCCGGTCGTTGCCTCCGGTGCATGTTGATGTGGGTGCGACGCAGGATCGTCAGCAGCCACGCCCGCGGATATCGCCCGTCGAAGGACTCGATCCCGCGAAAGGCCCGGATCAACGTCTCCTGCACCAGGTCCTCCGCGCCGCCGGCCCGACCGGTCAACGACGCGGCTACCCGCAGCAACACTTCGATCTCGGGCTGCACGTAGTCCCTGAAGGCCCGCAGTTGGGCTTCGCTGGCAGCCTGCGGCTGTGCGGGGGGTGGTGAGTTTGGTTCCGGCACGATGAGGGAACCCTTTCAATCGGTGCGGATCATCCCGCCGCCACAAGATGCCTGGCGGGAGGCGACTAACGGAAGGCGAGATACACAGTGTTGCTGGACGTGCCCCGAGTCAACGGGTTTGCGAAAGTCACCACCTCGGCGTGGGTGCGTGCGAACACGGTGCCCAAATGAGCGCCGAATGCATCGTCCGGAGGGTGGTCGGACCACAGTGCGAACACCCCTCCTGGCTGCAGCACGTCGCGCAGGCATTGCAAGCCGGTTTGCGAGTAGAAGTTCTGGTGGCTTTCGTGCAGGACGAAATCGGGAGCGTGATCGATGTCCAGCAGCACGACATCGTATGCCGCGCTTGGCGCTGCGGGGTCCTGAGCTGAGGCAGCCCTCTCACGGACAAGGGCGAAGAAGTCGGCCAACACCAGCTGCGTCCGGGGATCCCTGATCAGCTCATCCGACGTCGGTAACAGCCGGTCGCGATGCCAGGCGATGACGGGCTCCAGCGCTTCGATCACCCGCAGCGAGGTCACCTCGGGGTGGCGCAGTGCGGCCACGGCCGTGTATCCCAGCCCGAGCCCGCCTACCAAAACCGACAGCGGTTCGGCCCCGCTGACCGACACGCGCGCAGCGATGGCCAGATCCGCCAGGGCCTCCTCCGCCACGGTGAACAGGCTGGACATGAGGAACTCCTCACCCAGCTTCACCTCATACACCTGCGTGTCGGTGACCGGTTCGCGCCTACGGCGCAGCGAGATCTCGCCGAGCCGGGTCTGGTGGTGGGACAGTTCCTCGAACCGTGTGATGGGCGCTCCGCCTCCTTCGGTCACAGCTGGTGGGCTGCGAAATGCAATGGGACCGCTCACCCTACGCAGGTTAAGGTCGCGCTCGTGCTCGAACGACTGCTGCCTGCGCGCCTGGGGCGCAACTTCCGGTGGCTGTTTGGCGCATCCACGTCCGCCAACTTGGGCGACGGCGTGCTGTTGAGCGCCGGCCCCTTGTTGGTCGCGTCGATCACGCGCGACCCTTTTGCCATCTCGATGGCGGTGTTCGCGCAGCGTTTGCCCTGGTTGATGTTCGGCTTGGTCGCCGGTGGGGTGGTCGACCGAGTCGACCGGCGCGCGCTGGTGATGATCGCCGACGCCGCGCGGGCGATCGTTCTGCTCGGTCTGGTGGCGCTGCTGCTCACCGACCAGGTTTCGTTGCCCCTCTTGTATGCGGCGTTCTTCCTGCTCGGAACCGCCGAGACCTTCGTGGACAACGCGGCATCGACGCTCACCGTGTCAGTGGTCCCGCGAGCCGACCTCGGGGTCGCCAACTCGCGGATCTTCGGCAGCGCCATGATCACCAACCAGATGGCCGGCCCTCCGCTGGGGGCTGCGCTGTTCACGGTCGCCAGCGGATTGGCCTTCGGCATCCACGCGGTCCTGTTGCTGCTGGGGGTGGTGCTCATCTCGCGGATGCGACTCCCGAAGCGCGCCCCGGTCGAGGGGGTCACTTCCCTGCGGACCCAGATCCGGGAGGGGATGAGCTGGCTCTGGCGTTATCCACCGGTGCGCACGCTCGCACTGATGATCACCATCTTCAACGTCACCTACGGGGCGGTGGTCGGCCTCTACGTGCTCTACGCCCAAGAACGCCTCGAGGTCGGCAACCTCGGGTTCGGCATCTTGATGTCCACCGTGGCCCTCGGGGCGGTATTGGGTTCGGCGCTGTATGCGCGTCTGGAAGCGCGGTTCAGCTTCGCGGTGCTGTTGCGGGCGGGATTGATCCTGGAGACGGTCAGCCACGCGGCGCTCGCCTTGACGCGCTCGCCCCTTCTGGCGGGCACCATCTTGTTCCTGTTCGGGGTCCACGCCGCGATCTGGGGCACCACGTCGACCACCGTGCGCCAACTGGCCGTCCCCGAGCTCATGCTCGGCCGGGTCAACAGTGTCTACATGCTCGGCTCGCTGGGGGGAATCGCGATCGGCACGGTGATCGGGGGTTGGCTGGCTCAGAGCTTCGGACTGCTCAGCGCCTTCTGGTTTGCCTTCGGCGGGTCGCTGGTCGCGCTGGTCTTCCTATGGGGGCCGATGGCCTACGTCGCGCACGCAGCCGAAGAACCACCCGGGTCGCCGTCCTAGGACCTCACGCTTCGCCCAACACCTGTTGGCATTGTCGGGCGATCTCGAACTCCTCGTTGGTGGGGATGACGAAAGCGGCGGGAGTCGAACCGCTCGGACTGATTCTGGTTTCGCCTCGGGCCTGGTCGTTCGCCTGTCGATCGACGTTCAGCCCGAAGATGGCCAGAGAAGTCAGCACGTCCGCCCGCAGTCGCGGGGTGTTTTCCCCCACGCCCGCGGTGAACGCGACAGCGTCCAGACGACCCAGCGGTGCGGCCAGCGCGCCGACGTGACGCACGATCCGGTGCACGACGACCGCGTATGCAGTCTGCGCTGCCTCCTCACCCGCGTCCACCTTGGCCATCAGCTCGCGGAAGTCGCCGCTACCGGTCATCCCGAGCAGCCCACTGCGCTTGTTGATCGCCGTGGTGAAGTCCGTCACCGACAGGTCCGCCACCGCGGACAGGTGGCCAGCCACCGAGGGGTCCAAGTCGCCGGTGCGAGTGCCCATCACCAGCCCGTCGGTGGGGGAGAGGCCCATCGAGGTGTCGACGCTGTGCCCCCCCGCCACGGCGCACGCGGAGGCGCCGTTGCCGAGGTGTAGGACGATCGAGTTGACCTCCTCGAGCGGTCGATCCAGCAGGGCGGCCACACGACGGCTGACGTAGGCGTGCGAGGTGCCGTGGAAGCCGTATTTGCGCACCCCGTAGTCGGTACGCCAGGCCCGGGGCACGGCATACTCGGTGGCCGCCAAGGGCATGGTCGCGTGGAAGGCGGTGTCGAACACGGCTACGTGCGACAGCTCGGGGAAGGTCCGCCGCGCGGCTTCGATGCCTTGCACGTTGGCGGGATTGTGCAGCGGAGCGAGCGCGGCCACGCGGTGAATGGCCTCGATGACCGCGTCGTCGATCACCGTCGGACCGGCGAAGCGGTCGCCCCCGTGGACCACCCGGTGCCCGACGGCTCCCACGCTGGCCGTGGCCAGATCCGGGCCGTGGGTGGCGAAGGCTTCGCGCAGCGCCGCGAAAGCGGTGGTGTGATCGGGGCAGTCCAGTTCGCGCGTTGTCTGTTCCTGGCCGTGGGTGTGTTGCACGTTGGATCCGGAGTCACCGATCCGCTCCACGAGCCCGCTAGCCGTGCTTCGGCCTGTGCGGGGGTCGACCAGCTGATACTTCAGCGACGATGAGCCGGCATTGATGACGAGGACCTGATCGAGCATCACTCTCAGCCCTTTGCCTGGATCGCGGTGATGGCGATGGTGTTGACGATGTCTCGCACGGTGGATCCTCGGGACAGATCATTCACCGGCTTGCGCAGCCCCTGCAGCACCGGCCCGATGGCCACGGCGGAGGCGCTGCGCTGTACGGCCTTGTACGTGTTGTTGCCGGTGTTCAGGTCAGGAAAGATCAGCACGCTGGCCCGACCGGCGACGGTGGAGTCCTTCAGCTTGGTTGCGGCCACGGCTGGGTCGACGGCTGCGTCGTACTGGATTGGACCCTCGACCTCAAGCTCAGGTTGACGTTCATGGACCAACGCCGTGGCCTCGCGCACTTTCTCCACGTCTGCGCCGCGGCCAGAGCCGCCGGTGGAGTAGGACAGCATCGCGACGAGGGGGTCCAGCCCGAAGGTCTCGGCGGTGGCCGCCGAGGAGATCGCGATATCGGCCAGTTGTTCGGCGTTGGGCATCGGGTTGATCGCACAGTCGCCGTAGGCCAGAACGCGATCGGCCAGACACATAAAGAACACACTGGACACGACCGACACGCCGTCCGCCGTCTTGATGATCTCCAGGGCGGGACGGATCGTGGCAGCCGTGGTGGTGATCGAGCCGCTGACCATGCCGTCGGCGTCCCCGGCGTGCACCATCAGCGTCCCGAAGTAGGACGGATCGGCCACCACGTCGCGCGCCTGATCCGTGGTGACTCCCTTGTGCGCCCGCAGCTCCGCGTAGGTGTCGGCATACGCCTCGCGTCGTTCGTCGCTGGCCGGGTCGATGACATCGGCCCGGCTGATGTCCAGACCCAAGGACGTCGCGCGAGCCCGGATGTCGTCCTCGATGCCCAGTAGGGTCAGGTCGGCGATGCCTCTGGCGAGGACCGTGTCGGCTGCCCGAAGGATGCGGTCCTCCATCCCCTCGGGCAGGACCACCCGTGCCCCTGCTGTGCGTGCCCGTGCCGTGAGCCGGTGCTCGAACATCAGCGGCGTCAGCACCTGCGAGCTGGTGGTCGCGGTCGGCAACACCTGCTGCACGTCGATGTAGTCGCGCACTGTCGTCCGCGCCCGTTCGATCTTGCGCGGAGCATCGGCGGTGATCGCCCCGACCGCCCGCTCGGCCGCCCGCGCGGTCTCCATTGTCCCGGCCGGAGCGCGCAGGATCGGCAGCTCGACGTCCAACCCGTGGATCAATGCCAGGGTCTGCTCGCTCAACGGGAAGCCGCCGTTGAGCACGACCGCGGCCAAGGAGGGGAACGTCATCGCCTGATGCGCCATGACGACGGCCAGCAGGATGCCTTCACGGTCGCTGGGCACAATGACCACGCCACCCTCGGTGAGCCGGTCCAGCACGTGGGGCATCGTCATGGCGGCCACGATCACGCCCATCGCCTCACGATCGAGCAGCGCCTCGTCACCTTGGTCGAAGGAGCCTTCGCAGGCGCGCATCACGTCGCGCACCGTGGGGGCCGAGAGCAGGTCGTCCTCGGGGAGTGCGTATGCCGGCAGGTCACCGAGGTGCTGCGCCAGCTCGCCGGCGATGGCGTCGCGCTGGTCCGGGTCGCAGCGGTTGGCCACGACCCCGGCGACCTGGGCGTGCCGCGCCGAGGCTTCGGTCATCATCAGGTCAATGGACGTGATCAGGTCGCTCGCCGCCCGGTCGACCCCAGGCACGATCAGCAACATCCGGGTGCCGAGGTTGGCGGCGATCGTGGCGTTCACGCTGAACTCGGTGGGGGTGGGCACGCCAGTGAAGTCCGAGCCGATGACGAGCACGGCGTCGTGCTGCTCGGCGTAGGTGTGGTACCGCTCGACGATGGCGCCGACCGCTGTGTCGATGTCGTCGTTCACGTCTTCGTAGCTCACCCCCACGGCTGCCTCCGGGTCGACCGCCGACGTGCTCAACGGCAGCAACAGTTCGATCAGTGGGTCGTGGGCGCGGTCCCGCACCACCGGGCGGAAGATCCCGATGTTGCCTCCGCCCTCACACATCTGCGCTAACAACCCGACGGCCAATGCGGACTTCCCGGATCGCGACTCGGCGGAGGCCAGATAGAGGGAGGTCTTCACCCCCGCAGCCTAATGGGGACGATATCTAGTGAGGATGCACCTGCTCTGACAGAGTGAGCGCCATGAGCACTCCCCACAACGACGCAATCCGGGTCTGGGTCAACGGCGATCGAGTGGACGACGGTCCTGCCTTGGCCGCGCTGGATCACGGGGTGACGGTCGGCGACGGTGTCTTCGAGACGGCCAAACTGGTGGACAGCAAGGTCTTCGCGCTGACTCGGCACCACGACCGGATGGACCGTTCGCTGAGGGGGCTGGGACTGGACTCCCTCGATCGTGCCCGGGTTGCCGAAGGCATCGAAGCCGTAATGGCCGACGGTCCGATCGACCGCGGGCGGCTTCGGTACACGGTGACCGCGGGCCCGGGGCCGCTTGGTTCGGACCGGATGGGCGGGCCGATGACCTACATCGTGTCCGCTGGGCCGATCCCGCAACCCCCGGTCACCACGGCGATTGCTGTGGTGCCCTGGGTGCGCAACGAACGGGCCGCCACGGTGGGCCTGAAGACCACGTCCTACGCCGAGAACGTGGTGGCTCTGGCCGCAGCCAAGCAGCTGGGGGGCAGCGAGGCGATCTTTGCCAACACCTCCGGGGCACTGTGCGAGGGCACGGGGTCCAACATCTTCCTCGCCCTCGACGGTGTGGTGCTCACCCCCTCGCTGCAGACCGGTCCCTTAGCCGGGATCACCCGTGCCCTGGTGATCGAGTGGCTGACCGAGGAGGGCCTGCAGGTCATCGAAGATGAGGTCCCGTTATCGTTGATCGCCGAGGCCGACGAAGTGTGGTTGACCTCCAGCACCCGGGATATCCAGCCGGTCGACGCGATCCGGGTCATCCCGTCGGTGTCGACCTTGGCGGGGCCGTTGGCCCCGGCCGCAGTGGCGGAGCGAACCTTCAGCGGGGCACCGGGCCGGATCACTGCTCAGGCTCAGGAGATCTTTGCTCGGATGAGCGCGGAGCGCTTCGACCCCTGAGCCGGCGGGGAACTGGACAGGCTCGCCCGCGACCCGCGGAAAGTCGTCTTCATTTCGGGTTGCTTTTTCTGGCCAGGGGGCGATAGTGGAGAGATGGCACACGATAAGGAGAGTTCACGCGCCTCGCGCACCAAAGACGCTGGGCCGCTACCCGGCGACAGCACCTCCCCGGTCCGGATGTTTGTGGCCGCCATGGTCGCCCTGTTCAGTGCAGTGGGCGCCCTGTGGGTTTCGGGCGCCGGCGATTCGAACTGGATAGCGGCAGTGCTGATCATCATCGGTCTGCTCGCGATCCTCGACCTCGGAATCGGCACCCGCGAGCGGCTCGGCAGCGGCCCCGACGCCTGAGCGAGCTGAGGGCGCACCCGGCGAGGGGCTCGCGCGGCGTTGGACGGGCCTGGATTGGTCATGGAGGCACCGGGCAGGCTAACCTGCGTGGTCGCACGGACGTGTAGCTCAGTTGGTTAGAGCGTTCGCTTCACACGCGAGAGGTCAGGGGTTCGAGTCCCTTCACGTCCACCCTCTGCCAGGCCCTTGACCTGCGAAAACACCTTCCCGCAAGCGCGTGTCGCTGTACCTCATCGTCACGCGACACTCTTTGAGCCCAGCGGATAGACCCACCTGACCAGCGGTAACGGCGAACATGCAGCTCGCTGTACCGGCCTGAGCCGCTGGCCAGGTCCCGTGGGCTGTTGGCCTTCGGGGATAGGGATGGTTTTGGGAGGTTCGGGATGCTCGATGAGGACGATACCGGCTGGGGAGCCTGTTCCGGAGCTGGTCCTGGTGGCACTCCTGGACAGTGATGTTCGGTGCTGCCATGGCCCTGTGGTGAGGACATTTCTGTGTCCACGAGGAGCGAACTCACGTGGGGCAGCGGGGTAGATCGGCGGCGGGTTTCTGCTGGCAACGGTGGCCTCATGTGGACCCGTCGTGAAGCATCGCGATTGTGGGTAGGTGGATCCGGGATCAAATGGGTCCATCTGGGCCGACAGAGAAGCGCAGTCCGAGTTGAATGGCTTGCGCGAAGGGGGCGCTGGTGGTGGGGGCGTAGTCGTTGACGACTTGTCGGGTGTGTTGCTCGAGTCGGCCCTCTGTGGTGGCCTGACGGGCATGCGCGAGGACTTGTTCCAGTGCCCAGTGGTTGTGTCCGATGCGTGCGTGGTCGATGGCGTCTCGGCGATGGCCGGGAGATGGTTCGGAGAACAGGGGGTAGGCGAGGTATAGGCCGCCGCCGGGGCGCAGGTCGGCTGCGACGGGGTCACGGCCTGGGTTGGCCTGGTGCCAGGCGTTCCCGGTGGGGTAGTCGAAGGGGAAGTCCCGGGTGAAGGTCTGGCAGAACGGGCAGGGGCAGTCCCAACGGCGGGTCGGGTCGGCCGCTAGCCAGGCGGCGCTCTTGCGGATACGGATCTTGAGGTAGGCGGGGGTTGTCACGTAGAGGACCCCGTCGCGCAGTGCGTCCTTGATGGGGCTGGTCGCGTCGAAGGTGAGGCTGTTGCCGGGTCGCGCGGCGAGAATGACCAGGGGCAACATGATCGGCGCGCCGAGGCCGAGGAAGTGGAAGCCCGCGGGTGGGTAGCCTGCTGCGGCCTGGTAGCCGTCGTAGAAGCCGCGGGTGACCAGCACCGTGCGGGTGTACCGGTTGGGCAGGCGACCACCGAAGTCGACCCGGGAGCGTTCGATGTAGGCGTGGTCGGTGTAGTTCGCGTCGGCCATGTAGGCGCCGAAGCCCATCGCGACCCTGGGGATCTGGTGTTCGGCGAAGATGCGGCCGGCGTCGCGCGCGGTGTTGTATGACTCCGCGGACGCGACGGGGTAGTAGGTCTCCTGCAGGTGCCCGGGCAGCCGTGACCGGTGCTGGACCGCTGCCCGGGCGACGCTGGTGTTCAGACGTGCCCAGTCCCGGCGTCGCCGCCCCGTGTAGGCACGTTCCAGATCCAGTGACAACCAACATGCTGCGGTGATGTCCTCTACACCGATAAGGTGCGTGGGGTCGAGCGCGAGCTGGCCGCCGAGGTTGGTTGTGCCGTCCCCAGCGAGTTGACGGGCCAGGTCGCGGGCATGGGTCGACAGGTCGAAGTAGTCCCGGACCAGGTCCTCGGGTAGCTCACCGGGACGCACTGAGTGGCCCAGGGTCCGCTCGAAGGCGACGACGCGGCGGCGCAGCAACCTCGACTCTGCGCGCAGGGCGGCCGCGACCTGTCCGATGAGGGTGAAGTTGCCGTTGTCAGCGAAGAGCGGAAGGCCGTGGTCGCGGACCTGGCTGGCCAGCCTGCTCAGTTGGGGTGTGGCGTTGTTGGGGGCCAGCAAGTACCCGAACGGCTTGTTGCCGGTCAGATTGTCCGGGGTGAACGTGTCTGGGGACAGGTTGTATACGAAGCGGGCCATTCAGGCCTCCCGGGCAGGGTTGGCTGGTGAGCGTTAGCCGCGTTTGTGGTCGTTCAGACACTTCAGGTATTCGCCCTGGGCGTTCGTGGCGGCTTGCGCGGCGTCGCTGGCCTCACCTGCAGCCTCCCGCGCGTCGCACCAAGAGGTGGCGGCGTCCCACAGGCCGCCGATGCAGGCCTCCCCGCCGGCCAGGCCGATCCCGATCCCGGCCAAACCCCCGGTGGCGATGGAGCCACCGATGATCGCCCCACACGTGGCCACGGCCTTGCGCGTCTCACCCCAGGCGTCAAGGACTTCGTCCTTGGTTTCCTTGGCGGCTTCCTCGGCTTCCTCTCGTGCCTGCTCGGCTACCTCGGCGAGGCTGTCACACGCAGCCATCAGAGATCTTCCGTCCGCGCGAAGGGCAGGTAGATCAGCTCGGCGGCACCTCGAGTGGGCTCCTGGCTGTCGTCGGGACCGGGTGTGTGGGTGCCCAGCGACCAGGTCAGGTTCAAGTTGCCACGCCACAGGTCGATCCAGCGAGTCGCCGCGAACCACAACCGGGCCTGCCAGGACTGTGCTCCGAGTTTGGTCGGCGCGAGAGTGTCGGTTTCCAGGCCGGGTCCACCACCCAGACGCGCCGAGGCGGTGCGGTAGGTGCCATGGACGATGACGTAACTGCCCAAGGTGATGCCCACGTGCGCGGGGTGCAAGAACACGGTCGCCACGTTCACGGCGGCGTTACTGGAGGGATCAAGCAGCCGCAACCGCCCGACCAACTTGCCGTCTGGCTCCCGGGCCGCTGTCGCCCCAGTCACGAAGCCCTCCACCTGCACGAACGCCCCGTCGTCGCTGGCTGTCAGGCCCCCGATCGGGACGTCTCGCCCGTTGGGTAGCGGACCATCGAAGGCCACTCCCTGGGCCTGCAGCAATGTGGTTACCGAGTCCGGGAGCACACGCCGCGACAGCTCCAAGCCCAACCAGGCCCCCACGGCCGCATCGGCGACCGCCCGTCGCACCAGCCACCCGCTGATGGCCAGGACTCGGCCTACTTGCTCGGCGTCGCCATTGCGTCCGGCCGAGCGCAACGCCTGTACCAACACCCGGCCCTGACCCTGCTGGGCAACGAATGGGGAGATCAGGCCCTGAGCCGTGGCCAGCAACGCACCTGCGGCCGCCACGACCGAGTCACGCTGACCGCCGACGCATGCTGTGAACAGGGCAACCTCGGCTCCCCGAAGGGCAGTGTCCACTTGCGTCCTGGAGGTGTGCAGATCCTCCAAATGCTGCCCGAACAGGGCAAGATCGGGCACCGGGGGATGGGCGGTGTTGAGGAGGACATGCACCAACCCCAGCAGGCCACGCGTAGACGCCGCCACGCACAACGCCGCCTCCAGGTCAGTTGCCGGTGCCTGGCCGAGCTGTCCCGCCAACCCCTCACCGTCGGCGAACATCTGCACATCGACCACCCCCGCCGCCACCTGGTCCAGCAGCGGCCCGGCCCGCGCCGCCAGACTCGGGTCCACGCTTTGCAGCAGCTCCCGGATTCCCTGCGCCTGCTGGACATGGTCCGGGCGCGCGGCCAGCCGGGTGACGCCGTCGAGCAGTCCAGTGACCACGTCCCGCGTGAGGTCGGCTTGGGCCGCGGTGGTCGCGCGCACCGCTCGCACAGCCAACCCATGCCCGTGAGCTGCGCCCAACAGGGTCAGTGACACCGGCAGCAATGCGGCCCAGTCCGCCTCACGAGCCGCCTGCCGTTGCCCAGTCAACAAGTTGCCGAGCGCGGAAGCACTGGAGCGAGAAATCCCCGGGACCGGGGCCACGCTCAGGCCTGCGGGGACGCTACCAACGACCATCGCGACCATCTCCTCCTGCCTTGCCAGTATGCCCAGGTAGACAGTCCATGTCGATCCCCACCGCCAGCACCTCAACCCGCGCAATGTGGTCCAGTGATCTACTTCAGTCACCCAAAGCGTCAGCGCTGCGACCACCCCACGAAACGGGTGTGATCCTGCTCGCGTGCCAGAAACTCCCTATTGCGCCATGGCTCAGCGGATAGCGCGACTGATCACTGACTGCTGAAGTCTCACCGCCCGATGACGCAGATCGCCTACTAGCCGTCTGCTTTGCCCTCCTCCACGCTCCACTACGCCCAAGATTGGCTGTGGGCCTCGAGTTGGCCGTCGTCCTCGGCGTCGCGGCCCCGCACGGCCTGCACGCTCGGCAGGCGGTGCACGTGCACCTGCTGGGCGGACTGCCCGGGGCGTAGGACTTGGATATCCCGGACACGCCCCCGGACCTGCATCTCGGACTCCCGGTAATGGTGGGTCCGGTGAAGTAAACCTCCGTCTGGCCCTATCGCGTGCAAGCAGCCGAAGTCGAGGAGTTGGATCGCGTTCAAGCGAGAGCCCACAGCATTCGTGCTCCTATCCGCCCACGACGTCCACGTGTCTATGCCTACCTGTGGGCAAGAGACGGCCGCATGACAGCGCCGATCACTCCTTCAGCGGATCCCCTACCGGAGATTGGCAGGGCTGCTCGAAACCCCTTCGAAACTCATCCACACCTCGGGAGGCAGACCTTCCAGCAGGATAGTGAACATGGACACGCAGACACGCGAGCGGCGATCAGGCGCCGTCCGCAGACGATCGTCACTGAGCACTGATAGGGAAGGTGGGGTGTTCATCGGTCGCTGAATGGCGGCATACTCGTGGTCATGCTTGCGACCCGAGATTTCTTCCGTGCCTGGTGGGTTGGGTTGGCTGGCACGGCACCATTGGCTGTTCTTTTCATCACGATCTGGGCGGTGGCACCCCAGGGCGCCCTTCTACGGGTCGGGTTGACCTCGGTCGTGATCCTCTTGGTAGCAATGCCGGCCGTGTGGGTACTCAGCCGCAACCGGAAGCGAGCCCGGGTCGACCCGCGCGTGGCTGTCCTCAAGGCCGATCTCGAACAACCGCAAGCAACACCAGAAGGATCAGCCCCAACCCGTATGTGAGCAAGCCGTTGTCGCGTGCGAACCCCTGGCACCGTCGAAGGCCAACAGCAGTTGCCTGGTCCACCTTGGACCGTAGGCCGTTCCTCGATCGGGACGACTGGGTGGGGATTTCTGTCTACTGGCGAGAGCCGAAACGCTGGGTGGCGGTCGGCGCTGGTGGTGGCGTTCGTTTGGGCCACTGACTATGGGGTTGTGAGGTTGAACGGGGGTGGATGTGGTGTCCTCTATGTGTGCCGCACGGCGCAATTCGCCCTCTACCCCGAGCTACTCACCGGGCGTGACGACGGGCGGTATGGAGTTGCGCTCCATATTTGCCATCATGAGGCCCGGCATGGACCCGCTGCGCTTCTGCGAACCCTTGGACTCTTCGATATCGGTGAGATCGAGGCCACACTCGGCTCAACTCTCATTCCCGGGGTCTCTTCGAAGTTGTTCGGCCACTCGTGCTCATCTTGCGCGGCATTGCGTCCCCACCCGAGTCCACGGGAAGGTGAGGAGCGGTGGCCAGATCACGTTGATTTCGCGGAACCCAGAAGCGCTGCCTCGTCGGCGACGACGACGGCCTGGGCCCGACTCGTCAAACCGAGCTTCGCAAGGACGTGCGCCACGTGGCTCTTCACCGTGTCGTCGCTGATGCACAGTTTTCGTGCAATAGCCGCATTGGAGGCACCCGTAGCCAGAGCGCGCAGCACATCAGCCTCCCGTGCCGTCAAACTGTCGAGCGCGGGCCAGCGGTCGCGTCCGTCTCCCCGGGGGGCGAACTGATCCACCATCCGCGCGATGATGGCGGGTGCCATGGGCGGTAAGCCGGCGGCGGCCATCAGGACCGCGGTGACCAACTGCTGTTGGGGTGCGTCCTTGAGTAGAAATCCGCAAGCACCGGCCCTGAGTGCCCGGTACACGTATTCATCGACGTCGACCCTTGTCAGCATCACGACAACGGG
>JBASAZ010000058.1:0-3469 GCA_049650845.1 Ornithinimicrobium sp. | reverse complement strand
GCCCGAAGCCGCTTGCGGAAGCGCCGGGGACTACTCACCGGGGTCGGAGTCAGCGAAAGTCCGTAGAAGGCCCCCTTGCGGCCACTCAATGCTGACCTTCACTCGGCGTCGGCCGTCAATACCGACCTGGGCCGTCAGCCCTCCTTCAGCTCCTCGGCGAGCATCACAATGATGCCGCTGGGGCCGCGGATGTAGGTGAGTTTGTAGACGTCGTCGTAGGTCGCCACGCCGCGCAGCGGGTGGCAGCCGTGGCTGGCGGCGATCTCGAGGGCTTCATCGATGTCGTCGACCGAGAAGGCGAGCCGGTGCATGCCGATCTCGTTGGGCACGGTGGGCTCGGTGTTGATGGGGTCGGGGTGGATGTACTCGAAGAGCTCGAGGCGACCGTTTCCGTCGGGGGTCTGGAGCATGGCGATGTTGGCGTGGTTGCCGTCGAGGCCGGTGGCGGTGTCGGTCCACTCACCGCTGACCGTGTCCCGACCGAGGACGGTCAGACCGAGGTCGGTGAAGAACGCGATCGTCGCTTCGAGGTCTCGGACGGCGATGCCGACGTTCTCGAGCGTGATGGGCACGTTGCCACGTTAGCGAATCGCGCTGATTCTTTCAGGCCCCTACCCGATCGTGCTGGCCCGCTCCAAGCTCCGCACGCCCATCGCCTGCCGATGTAATCGGCGGCCGGATAGGGCGAAGGCTGGCAACGTATGATCCGGTGGTGGCACCACGAGGGCTGGGAGCCGGTTCTCGCGGCCTCAGTCTCGCGTTCGCGCTGAGATGATCCTGATCGCGATCACCGATAGCGTCTCGGGATATGAACCCCAGCAAGCCCGAGCAGGCCACCGCCGCTGCGCTGGTCGCAGTCAGCGCCTTCCAAACCGCCCTCGCGCTCGGCGCGCCTTGGGGCCGGGCCGCCTACGGCGGGACTCACGACGGCACTTTGCCCAACCACCTACGGGCCATCAGTGGCGTGGCTTCCCTGGCCTACGGCACCGGAGCCGTCCTTATTGTGAGAGGCAGTGGTTCTCCCCTGGCCCGGTCCCGCGCCTTCACGGCTCTGAGCATGCTGATGGGCGTCGGCACGATCGCCAACGGCGCATCCCGATCACCAGTCGAGCGAGCCATCTGGACGCCAGTTACGGCAGCGATCACTTTTCTGGCCTGGCGCTCACGCACCGCCTAAACGTGATGTCGCCCGGTCGCCGCACGACCCGAGGCCAGGAACCGGCGCCACAAGCGGATCGGCCTGCGGGACGGGACGCCGTGTAGCGCGCTCAACCGATGTCGAGGTCCCGGCGCCGTCTGCACCGGGCTGACGACGGCTACGCATGTTGGGGCAACCTAGGGTGGACGTATGGACGCCGACATCAACTTCTACTTCGACCCGGTCTGCCCTTTCGCGTGGATGACCAGCAAGTGGGTGCGACAGGTGCAGTCGCAGCGCGACTACACGGTGGACTGGAGGTTCATCTCGCTGCGCCTGATCAACGCCGACGTCGACTACGACGCGCACTTTCCTCCGGAGTACGAGGCCGGCCACACCGCCGGGCTCAGGCTCCTGCGGATGGCGGCTCGGGCACGCGCGGAGCACGGCCGCGAGACGATGGCCCCGTTGTACGCCGCGTTCGGGGCCCACATCTTCGACACCGCTCACGCCGCCGAGGATGGCCGCGCGGCGGGAGCGGTGCGTGAGCGGCGGGGAACTCGCGAGTTCGCGGAGTCGATCCTGGCCGCCACTGGGCTGCCGCTCGAGCTAGCGGACGCTCTCGACGACGAGTCTTGGGACCTGGAGATCAGGGAGGAGACCGACGAAGCGCTCTCACTGACGGGCAAAGACGTGGGAACGCCCATCATCCACTTCGAGCCACCGACTGGCGTGGCGTTCTTCGGGCCGGTGATCAGCCGGCTACCACGCGAAGACTCGGCGATCGAGCTTTGGGACCACGTGGTCGGGCTGGCGCGGTTCCCGGGCTTCGCCGAGCTCAAACGTAGTCTGCGCGAGCAACCACAGCTGGCCGCACTCGGAGTCGACACCGACACGGTTGGTCAGCAGGAGGACTGGCACGGCGGCAGTCGGCGGCAGAAGAAGTGACCCCGTCGGTGAGGACGGAGACATGAGCGGCACCAGCATCCGCAGCCACCAGGAGTCCGTCACGGTCGAGGCGTCGGCCCAGAGGCTCTACGGCCTGGTCTCCGACGTCACCCGTACCGGGGAGTGGAGCCCGATCTGTACGTCCTGCTGGTGGGACGACGAGACCGAGGCCGCCCAGGTCGGTGCCTGGTTCACTGGACGCAACGAACTCCCACCCCGGACGTGGGAGACCCGTTCGGTGGTGGTGGTGGCCGATCATGGGCGCGAGTTCGCCTGGGTTGTGGGCGGTAGCTTCGTCCGCTGGGGCTTCACCTTCGCCCCCGCCCAGAGAGGGACGACGCTCACCGAGTCCTGGGAGTTCCTGCCCGGCGGGATCGCTATGTTCGAGGAGAAGTACGGCGACCAGGCACTTGTTGAGATAGCCGACCGCACACAACAGGCCCTCGACGGTATCCCGAAGACGCTCGCCGCGATCAAGCAGATCGCCGAGCGGTCGGCCGAGGCAGGGGAGCCGGCCCGGCCATGACTGAGCCAACCGCGGACGTTCGTATGACGAACCTTCACCAGGCAGCGATCGCTGACCGGTGAAGGTTGAGCTCAGTCGGTCGTCGCGATTAACCGGCTGTTGTCTAGGTTGAACACATGAGCTGTCGACTGTCCGAGCTGGTGCTGAACTGCCACGACCCCGAGACGCTGTCTCGCTTCTGGCGCGAGGTGCTCGGCTACGTGAAGCATCAGCTAGCGGAACTCTAGGTGCGCCCCACACGCCCTAGGACGCATACTGCTCGGGCAGACTCCTGTCCCAACTTCGCGCGGAGCTGCGCATTGAGCCGAATCCGGCGTGGTGGCGCGCGGTCCGGTCAGATCGTTGCGGCGTACTCGGTGAGTTGGTCGGCCAGCTCTCGTGGGCGCGAGAGCGCCACGTAGTGGCCACCGTCGATCTCGTCGGCCTCGATGCCGAGACGTTCGTGGGCATGGCGGCGCGCCCACGGTGCCGGGAACATCCTGTCGGCACGACACAGCAAGTACTTCGTCGGTGTGTCCGGCCACGTCTCCAGCGGCCAGGGTTGCTGCAGCGCGATCGCGTCCTCGCCTCGTTCGCGGCGACTCGCCTCGGCCGCCAATGCGGGCGGGACGTCGTGATAAAAGACGTCGTCGTGACCGCTGTCTTGGTGGCTCGCGTTGGTCCACCATTCGGAGAAGAGCTCGCCTGGCGACGGAATCATCGCGGCGATGAGGACCATGAGCTCGGCGGGTACCCGTGAGCACACGAGCGGTGCCGTAAAACCGCCGAGCGAGTGCCCCACGACCACGAGGCCGCCACGACTGTCTACTGCGTGGACGACGGTGTCCACGTACTCCGACCATCCGGCCGTCGGGTCC
>JBASAZ010000057.1:0-1736 GCA_049650845.1 Ornithinimicrobium sp. | reverse complement strand
GCGCAGGACAGGAGCTCGAGCTCCACAATGGGCGTGGTCGGCGACCGGGTGGTGCGCCGTCCGTTCAGCTTCAGCCTCCCGAGCAGCTCGCCCACCCGAGCGCTTGCCGCTTTGAGATGCCCGTGGCGGAGGCCCAGCTGCTCGACCAAGGCGCACACCCAGTCGTACTCCTCGCCTACCTCCCGGCGCAGTCGACTGATCAGCGGCTTGATCGGCAGGTCGGTGTAGCCCTCCATCTGCCCCAGCCGCTGGAGGATGCCGCGGGCTCCCGCCTGGTGATCGGCCAGATAGATCTGCAGCAGATCGCTGCGTAGCGTCGGTGATGGGCTCATGTGGCAACCGTAGGGTCCGGGAGTCTCCCCGTCATCCGCAGCGTCCCCGTGGTCGGGAGCCTCTCCCAGGCTCGCGCGCGCCTTCCTGGGTGGAGTGCTGCAGCATCACGCAGCACCCGACGGACAAGCGCGCTCACGGCCGCCAACGCGTGGGGTCATCAGTGCTCAGGGCTAACAGGGCGGTCAGGTGGTGGCCGCGTGCAGAGTGTGACCGTCGAAGAAGACCAAGCCCCGCTCGGCGAACGCCTCCAACCAGCCGAGCATCGGCCAGTGACCCCACCGGCCGTGGAAGAGCTGCGCGTTGCGCACGATGGCCTCCAGGTGTTCCACCGGCGGCGACGACACCGGGTGGTGCTGGTGATAGGCATCGGCCCCACCGACCCACACGAGGTCGACGCCGTGGGCCCGCGCGGTCCAGCCGAAGTCGGTGTCCTCCCCGCCGTAGCCGACATAGTCCTCACAGAACCCGCCGACCTGTGACCAGGTCTCCCGGGTGAGCGCCGCGTTGAGCGACCAGAACAGGTTGTGATCCCCCGAGGTCAGCAACGTCCCGCGGGCTAGGTCGGGCCGCGCGGGGTGCGGGCCCCGCAGACCTCGCAGGTCCTCAGGGAGCGGCGGCGGCGGGGTGCCCTCGCGCAGATAGCTCACCGGGCCACAGAGCAGGGCCGGCCCCGAGAGGGCGGCCGCCTCGGCATACGTCGCCATCGTGCCTTCGCCCAACACGCAGTCGACGTCGAGCAGGACGATGAGGTCGGCGCCGCGGGCCAGGGCGTGCCGGACCCCCATGTTGCGCGCCCAGGCCAGGGGCAGCCCGAGCGGGTGGGAGTCGAGCGAGATCACGTCGACATCCCGTTGACCTCGGTGATCCTGCACCACCTGCGCGATACCTCGGTCTTCAATGGCCACGACGACCTGCGCGCTGTCCGGATCGGTATGGGTCAACAGCCGCAGCTGGTGCTCCAGATGGGAATGCCGACCGTGGGCCACGGTGACGATGCACGTCTCAGCCATGAGCCACCTGCTCGATCAGCTCGACCGCCCTGGACGCCGAGGACTCGGTGCCCCATTGCTGCCACCGCGAGGGTGCGGCCATGGTGGTGTGCACCAGCGAGGCCCAGTCGGTGCCCGCGCCTTCGGCCGCGCCTTCGGGTGCGGGCACGCTCACCCCGAAGCTCAGCCGGGCGAGCTCCGCGCCGAGGCTGACTTGCTCGCCGTGCGGTCGAGGCTGGGGCTGCAGCACCGCGGGCACGTCGATGGCGGCGATATCTGCGATGGCGTTCTGCCCGCAGTGGGTGATCACGATCTGGGCCTGGTTGAGCAGGGCGCCGACGTCGCTGACCCAGTGGTCCGCTCCGGCCTGGACCCACTGCATACCGGGCAGGCGGTCGCGCACCTGCGCGGCGA
>JBASAZ010000056.1:0-1779 GCA_049650845.1 Ornithinimicrobium sp. | reverse complement strand
ACCCGGAAGCTAAGCCCTTCAGCGCCGATGGTACTGCACTGGTGACGGTGTGGGAGAGTAGGACACCGCCGGACAACCATTCAACCGTGAGCCCTGACACCACACCCGGTGCCAGGGCTCACGGCATTCTGCGTTGTCTGTGGTGGCTCTCGAGGAAGCCGTCGCTGTCCGCTAGTCCCAGCCAGGGGGACGGTCGAACTTCTCTATGTCCAGGGGGAAGCCCTCCTGCAGTTGCACAACGACCCATGATGTCGAGTCGGTAGCCTCCAGGGTCAGTGTGTCGCTGTGACCGCTATCGGTGGTCACGGAGACCTGGCTTGGTCCGATAGGCGCAGCCAGCTCGTATCGGTAGATCGGGGTGCTCTGACAGCCGGCGCCTCGTCCTGGGACACGCACTGCGACCGCGTTCTGGTCGTTGATCGCGACGCGAACTTCGGTCGACCGTTCTTGGACGTTGGCAAGGTCGATGACGACGTTGAACTCTTCTCCGGATGTCTGCCCGGCTACCCGTTCGGCGTTCAATGCGCTAGGAGCGAGTTCCACAGGAGTCTTTGCCGGATCGGGACCGCAGTCCTGAAGGGATCCTCCACTACACCCGCTAGCCAAGATCGAGCCAGCAAGACTGACCACAACCGCACGTTTCCAGCGTGGGACCAGTGTGCACACGGCTTCGCTCCCACCAGGCATGAAACAGAGTCTGCGTGAGCCACAGCCCCGGCCACAACCCAGGATGTGAGCGTTGAAGGTGACGCCGTCGATGATCGTGGCGAGGAGTCTGGTGTCGGGGAGGACGGTGCCGCGTTCCGTGAAGGCAGGTTGGTGGCGGTCGCGATGCTGGTGCGTTCCGCACGCTCGGTGACGGCTCGGTGAGTTGGTTGACGAGCTGAGCGGTGGTGGTGTAGCGAACTCGGCGTCTTCCTCGTGGGCAGCCATACGAACCCGCGGAGTGGCTGGCTTTCCGGTGGCTGAGTACAAGCGCATGATCAATGCCTACCCGAGACGGTTCGGGCCACGTGTCGGCAACGCTCGAAATGGGGCCAATGCAACGCTCGAAAACGAGGCCACCGGTTCGTGTGTCCTAGTTTGCCGGGCGTGGTCGGTGAGCCGTGCGACTGCTTCGGTGATCCGGGGTGCATTCAACGCTGAGGCCAGGTAGGTGACCTGCTTGAGCGATTCGGTCGCGTCGCTCTGGCCTTGGCGCCCATCAGGCCACCTCCTGGCCGTCGGTCCGGGCACCGTCGATGAGTCCGAAGGCGCGGTCGTAGTCGCCCAGGTCCCGCGCCATCCCGTCGTCCGGATTGGGTGGTGGCTGGGGTCGCTGGAACTGCTCGCGCAGAACCTTCGCCGCAGCGACGTGCGCGGGGTCAGTGAGCGTCATCCCACGGGCCCACGCGCGGTCATGAGCCGCAACCAGGCGGCCTTCGTGGCGGACTTCGACCCGGGCCAGGTCCGCGGTAACGTCGATGAACCGGCCGATCACAGCAGGGTCCACGGAGTAATCACATGAGTCGAGGCGGACGTAGTAGTCACGCCCGAGCCGGACCCGGTTGACCCACCCGAGCACTGGCGCGACTGGTGGCAGGGGCAGCATCGCTGCCCGGTCGGCGTCGAGTAGATCGACCGGGCGCGCCTTGATCGTGCGGACCACGCGATTGTTCGCCTTGGTCAACCACGCAGCGAACTGGGCGTCGAAGTCGCCCGGCGATGTGAAGTCGCGACCAGGCATGAAGGAGGTTTCGAAGAACCCGTTCCTACGTTCGACGATGCCCTTCGATTCGG
>JBASAZ010000055.1:0-3898 GCA_049650845.1 Ornithinimicrobium sp. | reverse complement strand
GTCCCGCGGCGAGGCGTCGGCGGTGATCGCGCACACCGGCTGGCCGATGAGTGCGGACGCGTGCTGCGCCGGCTGGGCCACCGTGGCGGAGGCAAACGCCACGGTCGGCCGCGCACCGTATCGTGCGGCCACCCGCAGCAGTCGTCGCAGCACCGCGCTGACGTGGGCGCCGAAGACCCCGCGATAGACGTGGCACTCATCAACCACGACATAGGTCAGCTTGCGCAGGAACGTGCGCCAATGCTCGTGACCGGGCAAGAGCGAGTGGTGCAACAGGTCAGGGTTGGTCAACACGTAGTGCGCGTGGTCACGGATCCAGCGGCGCTCCTCGCTCGGCGTGTCCCCGTCGTAGGTGGCGCAACGCAGTTCCGGCAGAGCCAGCGCGGAAAGGCGAGCTTCCTGGTCGGCCGCCAACGCCTTGGTCGGAGCCAGATAGATGGCGCTCGAGCCGCGACCGGTGGCGGCCGTGGTGCCCTCCATCAACGAGGACAGCACCGGCACGAGATAGCCCAGGGACTTGCCCGAGGCGGTCCCGGTGGCCAACACCGTGTGCTCGCCCGAGCGCAGGGACTGCGCCATCTCAGCCTGGTGACTCCACAGGGAGCGCACCCCCGAGCCGGTGATCGCGGCATACACGCTGGGGTCGACCCACTCGGGAAAGTCCACGTCGACGGCGCTGCGGGCCGGGACGGTGTGGGTGTGCACGAGCGCGCGTGATCTGCCACCGCGGGCCAGGTGGGCCAGGGTGGTGACGGGGTCGAAAGGTGGGGGTGTAAGCACTGTGATCACCGTATGCGGACGCGAGGGGTGAAGTTGTCGGCCTCGATCGTTTACTGTGAGCCGCACACAGTCCCGCAACCTTTGGCGTATCGATGGCGATCCGCCCTGCACGGAGGTACTTCATGAGGCCGACCACACAGGACATTGACCTGGGATGGGGGAGCACGTCCATCGTCATTTTCGTGCTGCTCATCTCGATTGCGGCCATGGTGATGGGCTTGCGATTCCGGCGCGAAGTATTGTCCACCTCGCCCGGCACCCAAGCCATGCAGGAGATCGGCGGCGCCGTGCAGATGGGGGCGCAGGCCTACTTGCGCCGGCAGTTCTTGACCCTGGTGCCCTTCGTCATCATCGCCTTCGTCCTGTTGATGCTGTTGCCGGCCGATGACCTGGGGATCCGCATCGGCCGCTCCATCTTCTTCGTGCTGGGGGCGGGGTCTTCGGCCACGATCGGATACTTGGGGATGAGCCTGGCCACCGCTGCGAACATGCGGGTGGCCGAGGCGGCGCGGACCTCCGGGCGCGATCTGGGGATGAAGATCGCCTTCCGCACCGGTGGGACGGTCGGGATGGCGACGGTCGGCTTGGGCCTGTTCGGAGCAGCGCTGGTGGTGCTGATCTATCAGGGCGACGCGGCCAAGGTGCTGGAGGGCTTCGGGTTCGGGGCGGCCCTGCTGGCCATGTTCATGCGGGTGGGCGGCGGCATCTTCACCAAGGCCGCCGACGTGGGGGCCGACCTCGTCGGCAAGGTCGAGGCCGGCATACCCGAGGACGACCCGCGCAACGCGGCAACCATCGCCGACAACGTGGGCGACAACGTCGGCGACTGCGCGGGCATGGCCGCTGACCTGTTCGAGTCCTATGCCGTCACCCTGGTGGCCGCGTTGATCCTGGGCACCGCAGCGCTCGGCGCCGACGGACTGACCTTCCCGCTGATCGTGCCCGCCATCGGTGCGCTGACCGCGATCATGGGCGTCTACATCACCAAGGCCCGACCCAACGAAAGCGGCCTGTCGGCCATCAACCGCGGGTTCTACCTCTCGGCGTTGACCGCCGCCGCCGCCTCCGTGGTGGCCGCGCTGATCTTCCTGCCGTGGAGTATGCCCGCAGGCTTGCAGGAGCTGGCGATCTTCGGTCCGGCCGAGGTCCCCGACCTCAATCCGGCCGTGCGCGGGGCTGCCGCGGTCGTGATCGGCATCATCCTGGCCGCCGCGATCTTGTGGTTGACCGGCTACTTCACCGGCACCGACTCCAAGCCCACCAAGGACGTCGCGCGGACCTCGCTGACCGGCCCGGCGACGGTGATCCTGTCCGGCATCGGCGTCGGTTTCGAATCCGCGGTCTACACCGCGGTGACCATCGCCGCGGCGGTCTACATCCTGTTCACCTTGGGTGGCGGTTCGTTGATTCTGGCGTTGTTCTTCGTGGCGCTCGCGGGCTGCGGGTTGCTCACCACGGTCGGCGTCATCGTCGCCATGGACACCTTCGGACCGGTGTCCGACAACGCGCAGGGCATCGCCGAGATGTCCGGTGACGTCGATGGCGAGGCCGCGCAGGTGCTGACCGAGCTGGACGCCGTCGGCAACACCACCAAGGCCATCACCAAGGGCATCGCCATCGCCACCGCCGTGCTCGCGGCGACTGCACTGTTCGGCTCCTACTGGGATGCGGTCAGCAAGTC
Source organism: Ornithinimicrobium sp. (assembly GCA_049650845.1). Lineage (GTDB taxonomy): Bacteria > Actinomycetota > Actinomycetes > Actinomycetales > Dermatophilaceae > Ornithinicoccus. The sequence goes on along the minus strand of JBASAZ010000055.1, from coordinate 1,437 downwards.
CCTGGAGGAGCTGACCCTGGCCTCCCCGGAGGAGATCGCCGAGGGAGCCTCGGTGTTGCAGTCCTTCTTGGTCTTCGACCCGCGCTCGCTGGTCGGTCTGATCATCGGCGGCTCGGTGGTCTTCCTGTTCTCCGGGTTGGCGATCAACGCGGTGACCCGGGCCGCGGGGGCCATCGTGTTCGAGGTGCGCCGCCAGTTCCGTGAGATGCCCGGCATCATGAACTACACGCAGAAGCCGGACTACGCACGAGTGGTGGACATCTGCACCAAGGACTCGTTGCGCGAACTGGCCACGCCCGGTCTGCTCGCCGTGCTGGCCCCCATCGCGGTCGGCTTCTCGCTCGGCGTCGGCGCACTCGCCGGCTATCTCGCCGGCGCGATCGGCACGGGTGTGTTGATGGCGGTGTTCCTGGCCAACTCCGGTGGGGCCTGGGACAACGCCAAGAAGATCGTGGAGGACGGCAACCACGGCGGCAAGGGCACCGCGGCTCACGAGGCCACCATCATCGGTGACACGGTCGGTGACCCGTTCAAGGACACGGCCGGTCCGGCGATCAACCCGCTGATCAAGGTGATGAACCTGGTCGCCCTGCTCATCGCCCCGGCGATCGTGAGCATGTCGGTCGGCGAGAACGCCAACGACCTGCTGCGTTGGTCCATTGCGTTGGTTGCGTTTGCGATCATCGTGGCTGCCGTGTGGTTCAGCAAGCGTCGCGGCATCGCGATCGCCGAGGACGTCGAGCAGACTGCCGACACCTACTGATCCCTGGTTGACGGACCGTCGCCATCCCGGCGTCGCCGCTGCGCCCGCAGGCCGCGCGGATCAGCTGGCGGATCTTCGGGCGGACCTGGCCCAGGCCGGTTTCACGGTCGACCATGTCGGTGAGCTGCTGGGTCCGATGGCCGGCGGTGCGCTCAGCAGTGGGCAGCGACGGCCGGCTGACCTGGCCACTCGGGGCAGCCTCGACCCGGCAGCGGTGCTACTGCGGCTCTTCGTGTTGGGGTTGCCGGTGGCAACCGCGGACCTCGCCTCGGCCCTGCCCCGCACGGGCGTGGCCGGAGCGCTGGCGCTGGGCCTGGTTCGTGAAGGCCCACCTGGTGAGGTGATCGGCGCTTGTGACCTCAGGCCGTATGCCGATGAGCAGCACGACTGGTGGGTCGCCTCCGACCTGACGACGATGGCGACCTCGGCCCCGCTCGCGCCCACGCACGTGGTGGGCATCGGCGGGGCGTCCAGCACGCTGGCCTCGTGGACCCCGCGGCGGTGGTCGCCAACGGCTCTCGACCTCGGGACCGGATCGGGAGTGCACGCGTTGCATCTGGGCGGCCACTCGGCATACCGGGTGGTCACGGACCTGTCTCCGCGAGCTGTGGCCTTTGCCACCTTCACCTGTGCGCTGAACGGGGTCGAGGTGGATGCGCGGCAGGGGTCGCTGT
>JBASAZ010000054.1:0-2338 GCA_049650845.1 Ornithinimicrobium sp. | reverse complement strand
AGGACTACGCCATCGGTACCGCGGTGGGCATCGTTCCGGGCACGCTCTCTTTCGTGGCACTCGGAACCTTCGGCACAAACCCGGAATCGTGGCCGTTCCTGATCTCGGCCGCCGCGCTGATCGCCCTCACCGGTGGCGGTCTCCTCGTCACCCGGAAATCGCGCCGGTACCTGCACTCTGCCAATAGTCATCCCGCGAGGTCCGCCCCGTAAGCCCAACCGCCATCGGAGCAGTTTCGCCGTTCCACTGGGTGATGGTCACAGCCATAAGAATCGTTCCGCAGGGGATCCCCAATCGGCGATCGGCAAGCATCTCTGCCCCGAAGTCCACGACGACGTCGACGCTGGAGTCACCCATGGGCAGTGCGGCGCCGAGCCGCTCGGGCAGCAGCTGGGTTCCTACGCCCCGACCGCAGCCGATCTCGACGACTCGGGCGCCGTCGAGCCGCGGGTCGAGGCGCTCCAACAGCGGCACCTCGTACCAGCGTTGCACCCAAGCCCGGCGGCGGGTTGTCGACGAGCAGCGTTTCCACCCGATTCATCAGCATGCCTCAGACTCCGTCTGCTTCTGCGGCCACTCTGCGAGTGGTGGTTCGAGGACCGTCTCTTTGTTACATCTTGTTTTGTCAGTATCATCGGGCTATGTCGATGACTGAGGCAAGACCTGAGGCAAGACCTGAGGTGGACTTCCGTGCGGGGTTGGCTCCGGCTGGGGCTCTGTTCCACGGGTTGAGCGACCTCACGCGTCTGGCGCTGGTACGGCGGCTGGCCCGTGGCGAGGCGAGGGTGGTGGACCTGGTCGTCGAGCTAGGCCTGGCTCAGTCCACTGTCTCCTCGCACCTGGCGTGCCTGCGCGGCTGCGGCCTGGTCGACTTCCGGGTACAGGGGCGGGCGTCGGTGTACTTCCTGACGCGCCCGGAGCTGATGGACCTGTTGGCGTGCGCGGAGTCGCTGCTGGCCGCCGGCGGCAGCGCGGTCGCGCTGTGCCCCACATACGGCACGGGTGCGCGAGCGGCCGCCGCCGATCACGAACAGACCGACGGACGCCAGGGGACTTTGCGATGAGCGACGCGTGCGGCTGCGGTACCGACGAGACGACACCGGCTGGGCAGGACGCCGACGAGCACGAGGCGGAACGGTTGTGGGAGGTCAGCGAGCTGCGGGCCGCGGCGGTCGCAGGCGTGCTGCTCGTCGCGGCGCTGCTAGCCGGGTCCTCGGACCGGTCGACGCTGCAGTTGGGACTGAACGCGGCCGCCCTGCTGGTGGGGGCGTGGACGTTCGTGCCCTCCACCGTGCGCAGGCTCGTCAGGGGCCGGATCGGTGTCGGCACTTTGATGACAATCGCCGCTGTCGGCGCGGTGCTGCTCGGCGAGGTCGGCGAGGCCGCGATGCTGGCGTTCCTGTTCTCCATCAGCGAGGGCCTGGAGGAGTACTCCCTGGCCAGGACCCGCCGGGGGCTGCGGGCCCTGCTGTCGCTGGTGCCTGAGCAGGCGACGGTGCTGCGCGACAGTGCCGAGCAGGTCGTGGGCCCTGCCGAGCTACGCGTCGGGGACCTGATGCTGGTCAGGCCCGGGGAGCGGGTCGCCACCGACGGGACCATCCGCACCGGACGCACCGCGCTGGACGTCTCGGCGATCACCGGGGAGTCCGTCCCGGTCGAGGCCGGCCTGGGCGATCAGGTGTTCGCCGGGTCGATCAACGGCACCGGGGTCCTGGAGGTGGAGGTCACCACGGCCGCCGAGGACAACTCCCTGGCACGGATCGTGCGGATCGTGGAGGCCGAGCAGTCCCGCAAGGGCGCCAGCCAGCGCCTGGCGGACCGCATCGCCAAGCCGCTGGTGCCCGGGGTCATGGTCGCCGCCACGCTGATCGCCGTTGTCGGCAGCCTGCTGGGCGATCCCGGGACGTGGATCGAGCGGGCCCTGGTGGTGCTGGTCGCGGCCTCTCCGTGTGCGCTGGCGATCTCGGTGCCGGTCTCCGTCGTGGCTGCCGTCGGCGCGGCCAGCAAGATGGGCGTGCTGGTCAAGGGCGGCGCCGCCCTGGAGGCCCTCGGCGCCATCCGCGGCATTGCCTTGGACAAGACCGGCACCCTGACCCGCAACCGTCCCGTCGTGGTCGACGTCGCCACGACTGCCGGGAGTACGCGTGAGCGGGTGCTGGACGTGGCTGCGGCGTTGGAGGCCCGCAGTGAGCACCCCCTGGCCCGGGCGATCCTGGCCGCCGTCGAGTCGCCCAGTCCCGCCACCGATGTCGAGGCTGTTCCCGGCGCGGGGCTGGTCGGCCGGTTGGACGGGCGCGTCGTCCGCCTCGGGCGCCCGGGCTGGCTCGAGCCCGGTCCG
>JBASAZ010000053.1:0-5201 GCA_049650845.1 Ornithinimicrobium sp. | reverse complement strand
TGCGTGGCACGTCGTGGACCCCACTCGGCTCGCCCCGCGCAGCTCGTTGGTGCGGATCGCCACCGGGACCGACGCCGCCGAGACCGCGTTCATGACGACGCACTACGGGAGAATGAAGTTTGGCACGCTGTCGGTCAGCGCGACCACGGACGGTGACCTCCCGAACGACGACCACACCGACCTGCTCCGGCTGATGTAGTCACCGGGATGGGCCGAGTCCTCAGGCCATCCGGGTGAGCTCGACCTCGACGAACATCTTCGAGGTTCCGGAGCCGGTGAAGATCCCGCGCAGCGGAGCCACGTCGCCGTACTGCCGGCCCTGTGCCACCTCGACGTGTCGGTTGCCGGGTTGGATCGCGTTGGTGGGGTCGGCGCCCACCCACAGCCCGTCCCAGTACCGGATCCAGGCGTGCGACTCACCGCGGTACGTCGTCCCGATCTCCGGCTCTGCGGGTGGCATCAGGTATCCGGAGACGTAACAGGTCGGGATGCCCACGGACCGCAGGCAGCCGATGGTCAGGTTCGCCATGTCTTGGCACACGCCCTGGCGGCCGTCCCAGGCTTGCGCGGCCTGGGTGTGCACCCCGGTCGAGCCCGAGACGTAGTTGATCTCGGCGTGGATCAGGTCGATCACCGAGGCGGCGCACTCGGCGGGGCGCTCCGAGTCGGCGGCGATCTCCTCGACCTTGGCCAAGAGATCCGCAGGGGGACGCACCTGGTCACCGATCTGGAGGTACTCGCTGTGCTCGGCGGCCACATCCGGGGCGAGCATCTGCTCCCACGTCCACCCGTCGCCCTTGATGACCGGCCGCCGCACGTCGATAGTCGCGGCGGAGGTAACCGTCAGTGACTCGTGCCGGTCGTGCACCTCGAATGCGGTGACCGTGGTGCCCCAGTAGTCGCTGTAGGTGTGCGTCCACGCCGAGGGGCTGATGTCCATCCGGGTATGCAGCACCTGCTGGTGCAGGGTGGAGCGGGGGGTCATCCGGGCCTCGTTGTAGGAGGCGCTCGCCGCCCCGGCGTATTCGTATCCGGTCTTGTGCACGATGCGCAACATCATGGGTTCACCTCACCCCCGAGTGCCAGGTCACCGAGTTGGCGCCCTCGAAGTATCGCTGGGCTACCGCGTCGTTGGCTTCGCTGCAGGTGCGTTGCAGCGCCGTCATCCGCCCGGGCAGGTCACTCAGAATTTCGGACAACGGTTGATACTCCAATTCGGCTCGGGCGCGGCCGATCAGCCGCATGGCGTCTCCGGTGAATCCGGCTCGGCGCTCGCCGACATCGAGGTTGACCAGCGCCGACTCGGCCCGGTTCAACGAGAACAGCAGGGAGCGGGGGAAGAGCCGGTCCAGCAGCAGGAACTCGGCCGCCTCCCGGTCCGAGTCGGCGCCGCGGTAGGTCCGCACAAAGGCGTGATGGGCACCGCAGGCTCGCAGCGTCGTCAACCAGGCCTGCGGCGACTCGGAGTTGTAGGCGGCGGCCTCGATCATCCGAGCGGTCATGTCGATCCGCTCCAGGCTGCGACCCAGAACCAGGAACTGCCAGCCTTGGTCGTGGCTCATCGTGGAGTCAGCGATTCCGGAGATCACGGCGCAACGCTCGCGGACGGTTTGGCAGGCCTGGGCGGGGCGAGCCCGCTGGATGTGTCCGCGCTGCAGGATGTTCCACGTCGTGTTGATGGCCTCCCACATCTCGGTGGAGACCACCTCCCGGGAGCGCCGGGCGCTCTCCCGGGCCCCCCAGAAGGTGGAGACCATGGAGGCCGGCGAGTCGGGGTCCCAGGCGAGCAACCGCATGACCGAGGCCTGGTCGGCCTGCCCGGTGCCGTCGACGCCCATCACCGCGAGGAGGGCTTGGCTGGCGATCTCCTCGTCGACGACCGGGTCCTCCAAGAGCAGTTGGACGTGCACGTCCAACAGACGTGAGGTGTCTTCGGCTCGCTCCAGATAGCGGCCGATCCAGAACAACGACTCGGCGATCCGACTCAGCACGAGGGGGCCTCCATGTCTGCTTGCTGTTGCTGCTGTTCTTGTTCGCTCTGGCTGCTCGCGGCGACCGACTCCTGCAACCGGACCTGCGGCTCGGAGGCGTGCTCCACCGGCCGGGCTCGTGGGGCCAAGCGCTGGCGCAGTCCGTCGCCGGCCAACACCCAGGTGTCCTTGGAGCCGCCGCCGCGACTGGAGTTGACGATGAGCTCGCCCTCGCCGAGCGCGACGCGGGTCAGTCCGCCGGGCAACACCCACACCTTGTTGCCGTCGTTGATCGCGAACGGGCGCAGGTCCACGTGCCGGGGGCGCATGTGATCCCCGATCATTGTGGGCACGGTGGACAGTTGCACCACCGGTTGGGCGATCCATCCGCGCGGAGCGGCAAGGACCGTGGCCCGTAGCGTCTCCAGCTCGGCGGGGGTGGCCTGGGGCCCGATCACGATGCCTTTGCCGCCGGCACCATCCACGGGTTTGACCACCAGTTCGTCGAGCCGGTCCATCACCTCTTCGCGGTGCGCCGGGTCCTCGAGACGCCAGGTGTCCACGTTGGGCAGGATCGGCTCCTCGTCCAGGAAGTATCGGATGATGTCCGGCAGGTAGGTGTAGATCAGCTTGTCATCGACCACGCCGTTGCCCACCGCGTTGGCGATGGTGACGTTGCCTGCCCGAGCCGCATTCAGCAGACCGGGACAGCCCAGGGCCGAGTCGGAGCGGAAGTGCATCGGATCCAGGAAGTCGTCGTCCACGCGGCGATAGATCACGTGCACCGGGTGCAGACCGTGGGTGGTGCGGATCATCACCCGACCGGCCTGGGCCACGAGGTCGCGCCCCTCGACCAACCGGCACCCCATCAGTCGAGCCAGCAGTGAATGCTCGAAGTAGGCCGAGTTGTAGGGCCCCGGGGTCAGCACGACGACCGTGGGGTCGGCGACTCCGCTGGGTCCGGCGGCTTTCAGGGCCGCTAACAGCTTCTGGGGGTATGCCGCCACGGGACGCAGGCGGTGGGTGCCGACCACTTCGGGCAGGGTCTGGCTCATCGCCCGCCGGTTGGTCAACACGTAGGAGACCCCGGACGGGATCCGCACGTTGTCCTCCAGCACCCGGAAGTCCCCGTTCCCGTCCCGGATCAGGTCGATGCCCGACACGTGGATCCGCACCCCGTTCAGCGGGGTGATGCCCGACGCTGCTCGGTGGAAGTGGCTGGATGAGGTGACCACGTGCTTAGGCACGATCCCGTCGGCGAACACTTCGCCTTCGCCGTAGACGTCGTCGAGCAGGCGCTCCAGGGCCGCCACGCGTTGGGCGACCCCGGCCTCGACGTGCGCCCAGGCTTCGGCGTCGATGATCCGAGGCACGATGTCGAGCGGGAAGGGCCGCTCTTCACCACCGATGTCGAAGGTGACGCCTTGGTCGCTGTAGTTGCTGGACAGGTAGTCCGAGCGAGATTGCAGATCCTCGGCGCTGACGTCTTCGAAGGCCCGGGACAAGTTTTGGTACGCCGACCGGACGTGTGGGTTCCCCGCCTGCTGCGATGAGTCAGCCTCGAACATCTCGTCGTGCATATGGGTCGCCAAGGGATAGCCGTCGAACATGTCCGCCATGGGGCCCGAGCCTACTGCTCGCGGTGACGCCCACGAATCGTAAACTCCTGTCGTGCTCAGGATGGCCGATCAGGTGCAATCCCCGCAGGGCGCCCGGTTGATCTGGAAGAACCGCCCAGCTCACGCCCGAGCGGTCGTGCTGGTGCTGCACGGGGGGCAGGCGCGCGGGACCGCGCCCACCTCATGGTGGCAGGCCTCGGTAGTGCGGGTGATGCCGTTCGCTCGGGCCATTGTCCGCCGTGGCCGCCGGGACGTGGCGGTCGCCTTCCTGAAGTACGCCGTCCGGGGCTGGAACGGCGCCGGCGACCCCGTGCTCGACGCGCGGTGGGCGCTGTCCGAGATCGAAGCCGCCTACGGTGACCTGCCGCTCGGGCTCCTCGGATACTCGATGGGCGGCCGCGTGGCGCTGGAGCTGGCCGGTGAATGCACCCCGCGGGCGCTGGTCACCCTCTCGGCCTGGGTCGAGCCGAGCGACGTGGGCCGGTGGCGGTCCTGCCCGAGCATGACCGCGTTGCTGTTGCACGGCAGCGCTGACCGGGTCACAGATCCTCAAGGCTCGGAGCTGGCAGCGGAAGCGCTGCGGCGGGGCGGGAGTGCGGTCGAGGTCGAAATAGTGCCCGGGGATACCCACGCGATCCTGAAGAACGCACGCTACTGGCATCGCCGCGCTGCGGACTTCCTCATCACCGCGTTGTGCCCCAACTGATCATCGCACCGGCCGGCTCTTTCTGGCTACCCGCGGGCATAGAGGCCAGTGGTTGAGCGCCACCGTCTGAATCACACCCGAGTGGAGTTCCGGGCTTTATTGCGGCGCAACGCAAAAGCAGTCGAAAGGCCCTCTCGAACAACTCCGATCGCTTAGTCAAGACCAGACAATGGTCGCCTGGCCAGGGGCAGATGTTGACCGAGGCTTGCCTTTCGTTTTGCTTTTCTTGACCTCGGCATGGCACAGTAAAGCCCAGGTAAAGACCAGGTAAAACCTCGTCCAGGTGCCCATTGGTCGAAAGGCCAAGCGACACCTAGGAATTGGGAAAACCAAGCCATCCTCCGAAAGTCGACATCGTCATGAGCACCATTCTTCAGTCGCGGCCCGCGCACGAGAGCTCCTCCGTCGCGCCTGCTCGATTTGTGGTGGCGGTGGTGCCGGCCCATAACGAACAGAACGGCTTGGCTCACACGTTGCGAGCCTTGGCCGGACAGACGCGGCCGCCGGACCTGACCGTGGTCATCTCGGATAACAGCACCGACGGCACGGTGGAACTCGCCGGCACATTCCCCCGGGTAGCGGTGGTTGAGACGGTCGACAATGCCGACAAGAAGGCCGGAGCGCTCAACCAGATCTTGGCGCGGCTTCTGCCCCACCTCGACAGTGACGACCTGATCCTGGCCCAGGATGCCGACTCCGTGCTTTCGGGTGACTTCATCGAGAACGCCATGGGCCACCTGGTGGCCCGTCCCGACCACGGGGCAGTCGGCGGCGTCTTCGCGGGCAGCCGAGGGGGTGGCTTCGTGGGTCACCTACAGCGCAACGAGTACGCGCGCTACGCACGCGACGTGCAGCGGATGAACGGAAAGTGCCTGGTGGTGACGGGGACGGCGGCCCTGTTCCGCG
>JBASAZ010000052.1:0-5253 GCA_049650845.1 Ornithinimicrobium sp. | reverse complement strand
CAGCAGCGCCGACCACGCTGCGGCGACACCGAAGGCACCTGCACAGGACCACGCTGCGGGGCGGGCCCCCAACGTCGCAGCCAGGGCCGAGCCCGTCCAGAGCACGGCGGCACCGGCAGCCAGCCTCCACGGGCGGTCGGCCCCGGGCGCGAGAACCCACAACGTCATGCCGCAGAGCACGAGCAGCACCCCGAGACTCGAGACCGTCCACGCCCGCGAGCGCGCGGACCACCGGGATGGGGTGCGCTCTGACTCCAGCACGTCCAAGAGATCGGCGACGACGGGCTCACTCGGTGCCTCATGCTCGGCCACGAGGCGCAACACCACTCCGTCGCGCAGCCCGGCATGGCTCAACGGCCGCTGCGTGAGCACCGTCACCCCCGAGGGGTCGTGCAGCACACACGTCATACCCTCGGCGTTGTACGACAGCAGCTCCATGAGTCCGGGCATCAGCTCAGCGAGTGGTTGGTCGGTGGGCAGCACCACGTCCAGGGTGCGCTCCGCTGTCCTCACGGTCGCGCGTAAGTAGGGCCCGGTCACGGTGGGAGCGCTCCCGATTCGTCCGGTTGTGGTGCTCATCAGAGGCCTCCAGCCAGAAGATCGCGGACGAACGACACGGCGACACACCCGGCGGCGATGAGCACACCGAGGCCTGCCCCCAGGGCGAAAGTGCCGACTCGGTCGGAGAACTGGTGGCGCAGACGCTCCGGGCCATGCAGCAGGGCACCGGTCAGCCGGCGACGGCGCACCGCCACGGCATCGATCAGCTGCTCGTCATACGTGTAGGCCACGTGCCCCCACCGCCCCTTTTCCCAGGTCCCGGCCAGTGCGCGCAGGGTCGAGCGAGTCGTGCGCCGCCACCGTAGTGAGCACCCGGTCCCAGGCGCTCACCAGGGCCGCACTGGAGGAGTCCGTGGGTTCGCCTGCTCCGGCGAAGGCGAGCACAACGCCGCTATCGGTGAGCGTGGTCTCGACCCCTGAGCCGGGCTCGAACCCGAAAGCTGAGGCGTCGAGTCCACCGAATCGCGCAGGCACGAAGCAGATCAGACCGGGCAACACGTTCCCTGCGCTGCCGTCGTCTCCGAGCGCGCTCAGCGAACGGCGTCGGTAACCCAGCACGCACAGGTCGCTGCCGGCCTGCAACAGCTGCTCACCGAGTCGGGTCAGGCTGGTGGCTCGCGGCAGCAGGTGGTCCGCGCGGACGATGCACGTCAGGGACTCCTGTATGCCGACCGGTTCCGGGGTGACGGTGACGATGGCCTCGCCCGTTGATGAGCGGACAACCAAGCGGGACTGCTCCGGCGATGCCGATCGCGCATGCGCGTTCACCGCCGATACGTCCCAAGGTTGACCCGTGGGCTCCGCCGGCCCCCAACTGTGTGGACCTTCGAGTCCACACGCTTCGTGCACCGCCTGCACGAAGTCACCGACGCGGACTGGTGAAGCGCCCGGGTGCAACCTTTCGCCTTCGATGACGACCTCCCATGCGCCGCGCTCGGCGACCGGCCACGGCCGCGCCGCTGACGGGACGAACTCGCATCCATCCCACGCCGCCGCCCGACCGGTCGCCCCGTCGTGCATGCCTTCGGCCCCCTGCCGCACCCACAGACACGCTCCCCGAGACGCACAATGGTGCATCACCGGCGAGAGGCGCGAGATGCCGGGCGTGAGGAAAACCGGGGTCAGACCGCGTGCGGAGGCCCAGTCCATCGCCATCACCGACCAGGGCGTGAGCCCGAGCACCGCGCGGGTCTGCAAGAAGATCGCACAGGACTCGGTGACCAGGTCACACGGCACGTCGCCAGGCAGGTCGCCGGCGTCGGTGTCGGCGCCGGCGCTGCCAGCGTTGCTAGCGTTGCTAGCGTTGCTAGCGTTTCCGGCGCCACGCGCGGCCCGGGCGTGACCAGCGTTTCCGCGTGCGGATTGACCGTCCGGCGCGTGGCTCAGGCATACGCTCGATCCACCCACCACGGCCGCGATGGCCCGCGCGAGTGAACCGGCGCCGATCAGCGAGGCAGGCGGATGTGGGGAGGCCGGCTGGATGACTTCCGTCCAGTGCACCTGCATCGCTGGGGCCGACCCGAGGTTGGCCCTGGTTGTCCCGCTGGGCTCCAAGCCGGCTCGTAGCAACGCCTCCCGCGGCTCGTGGACCCGTTGGCTCGCGGCGATCCAGACCACGGCCCGGTCGTGAATGTCGACGACGACGGTGCACACCCCCGTGTCGTCGGCTCGCAGAAAGACCTCGCCGGACCACGTCTGCAGGCTCAGGACGAGGTCGTCCACGGTGATCGGGCGCTGGGAGGTCACCAGCCAGTCTTCGGACATGCCGCCGATCGTGGCACTTTCGGCGGGGGCCCGTCGGACCCCCTGTGGACAACGGCGTCGTGAGTGTCCGTAGGGCCCATCTCGGCCCGTCGAGGCCACCAGATGCGGCCACTTGTGGATAACTTTCACCCCGGTTCGTCGATCTTCGGTCTACTTGCCTCAGTCGAAGTCAGGCGGGTCACGACAGTCACCGCCCACCGTCATCTCACCTCTGGAGGTCATCACCGTGAAGTTCGATATGGGAAACACCACCCTCAGCACGCTGTCCAAGGCCACGGACGGTTCGCACCAGGACCTGGGCTCACTGGTCAGGGCGCTCGTGACATCCGTGGAACCACTGGAGGGCAGGTTCAACGGTGCCGGACGGGCCGCCTTTGACGCCTTCGCGTCGCGCACGGAGCAGGTCGCCGCAGACCTGAACGGTTCGTTGGCGGCCATCATGCAGGGACAAGGCGGCATGGACCTCGCCTTCGCGACCGGCGACATGGAGTCCAGCGACAACGCTGCCCGTGCTCAGGGGCAGGCCAACTTCGACGGCGCCCGCTTCGGCTCGCGCGGCGGAGCCTGACCCCGTCCGCTCGCCGATCCACGCACTCCGATTAATGCACTGCTGTATGACTATGTCGGCTACGCGGCATACGTCCACCTGACGAAAGGAAAACTCTGATGAGCACCACCGATCGCATCTCCTTCGACACCGGCGTCTCGGCGTCCGTGCAAGCCGACATCAACACCCTCATCGGCCGCTTGGAGTCCCTGATGGCCACGCGTGACGCGCAGGTCGCCGCCGCGATGTCTGACTTTCAGGCCGACGGCGTCTCCGAGGAGTACCACCTGGTGGAGCAACGCTGGCGCCGAGCGAGCGAGGAGGTCCGCGCCATCATCGCCCTGGTGCGCACGCTGTTGAGCAACAACGACGAGACGGCGTTGGCGGCGCAAGGCCGGGCTCGGCTGGCCGTGTCCAACATCGGCTGAGTGTCCTGCACGCTCACCCCGGAAGAAGGGATCACCATGACGGCCTGGGACATCCACCTCGCCGAAGCTCAGCACGTGGTGCGGAACGCGAGCGCAAGTGCCGAGGACTACGTCAGTGACCAGGCGAGGGTCGAGCAGAGCCTCGGCGAGCTCGCGATGGCGCTGCCTCGCAGCCCCCACGTGGCCATGCGCCTGGGGCAGTTCGCCGACGAAGTGATCTATCCGCTCCTGCAGGCGATCTTCGACGACACGGCCGCGGCCCTCGCGGGCACGACCGACGCGCTGAGCGCCTACCACGAGGGAGATCTGGAGATGGCGAGTCGCGCACAGTCTGCGGCTGCACGGGTAGTGCGACCGGATGTTCCGGGGGCGCCCGGGATGGTCGCCTGGGTCCGCTAAGCACGCACCGGCGTGTATCAGGGGACGGAGAACATCCTCTGGGCAAGGGACAACGGTAATTCCTTCTCGGAAGGTCCCTGATGAACGGCCAGCCAGCTCACGCCCGTCTTGAACACGTTCCCGTCGTGCGGACCAAGAGCGCACTTCGTCGGCGGGCCCGCATGCGCACGGTCGAGATGCTGTGCTCGCTGCTGCGTGATGACCCTGCCGTGCGTGCCACGTGGTCACGCTATGCCCCCGATGCGGGTCATGGGATCCACCAGGGGGCGCTGGCCCGAGTGCTCGCGGACTACCAGTGGCGCACCGGCGCAGAACCCCGGAGCAACACCGACCTGCCACGGCGCCTGAAAGACACCGTGAGTCGAGCGTTGTCCGGCAAAACCCTCTCGCGAAGGGCGCTGCAGCTGTTCATCTCGGCCTTTGAGATGGACGACGCGATTGCGCACGAGCTGTGGCTCACCTGGGAAGGCTCGGACCAGATCTTTGAGCCGTATGCCGATCTCGACTTCCGCGCAGAGCCCCGCCGCAGGTATTCGCATCCAGCGTTCGCCACGTCGGCGAGCGGATAAGCACGGTGTCAGTGCAGCAGGCCGTCGGCCACCAGGGCCCGCACAGTGGGCACGACGACCGCCTGGACCTCGCCGACCGGGGTGTCCGTCAACGCTGCGAGCGCCTGCACGATCTGGACCGCGGTGAGCTCGCCGTCCAAAGCGCCCACCAGACCTGCTGACAGGGAGTCCAGCCGCACGACGCGGCGCAGACCACCACCTTGGCGCAGGTGTATCACCATCGGGTCCGGCGCTCCTGGGGTTCCGATCCGTTCCTCGGTGACGTCAGGGGCCACCGACCAGGGCACCGCCAAGACCTCATCGTCGTCGTGCATGGCCAGCCAGCTGCGCGCCCGCAGCCCAGTCAGCACGGCTGGCCCCATCGGGGTCGCCACCGCGCCCCGCACGTCTTCCAGCACGCTCCACGCGGCCCGCTCTTCGCTCGGTCGCTGCACGGTGATCACCCCGAAGCCGACGCGCTCAATCCCACGAGCGGCGAAATCGTCGAGCCAGGCGGCATACCACCGCTCGAAGTCGGCCGTGCCGACCGGGTGACCCGCATCCCGGGCCCAGGTCATCGCGTAGTCCGCGACGTCCTGCTCCTCACGTTGGATCACCCACGCGTCGAGCCCGGGCGGGAGCCACCGCGCGACCCGCTGTGACCACTGCTCCCCCGCCGCCATCTCCCAGTTGCCCAACAGCTGCCCGATCCCCCCGGGCTTGAGGTGATCGCCGATCCGCGACACCACCTCTCCCACTACCGCGTCGCCGACCTGCCCGCCGTCGCGATAGTCCAACGTGTCCAGGCCGGCACCCCTCGGGGTGATCACGAACGGCGGGTTGCACACGATCAGGTCGAACCTCTCGCCCGCGACCGGATCGAACAGCGACCCCTGCCGCGCATCCACCTCGACCCCGTTCAGCGCACAGGTGAAGGTGGCAAAGGCCACAGCTCGCGGAGACAGGTCCGTGACCACCCGGTATGCCGAGTGGCCGCCCAGATGCA
>JBASAZ010000051.1:0-27750 GCA_049650845.1 Ornithinimicrobium sp. | reverse complement strand
ATTCAGTCTCGAAGCCTAGGACCTCAAACACTGGACCAGTTGTACGTAGTTGCTGTGTCCGCAGGGTGTCAAGAAGTTCCGTGAAGAGAAAACAGCTAGAGCAGTCGGCGGTGTTGAGGGTCGCGAGGTCAATTGAATCTGGGTTCTGGGAGGCATAGTTGAGGACGTCGATGTAGTGCTGCACGAACGCTTCGGCGCCGGCCTCGGTTTGTTCGGTTGCTGCGTCGGGCAGTTCGGGTGGTCCGTCGACCATGGCGCTCTGGCCGGCGTCGTCGGGCGCAGGTGCTGCTGTGGTCGCTGCGACGCCGTCGGGTGCCGATGTGGAGTCCTCGGTGGTCAGTGCGGCCTGCGGAGTCGGGGGCGGACTGGCTTCCTCTGTCCCGCTGCAGGCGGCGGTGGCTAGCAGGGCGGCGCTGAGCGCGGCGACAGTCCAAGCGTGTCTCACGGGCACGTTCCCTTCGGCGTTCTTCACGGGTCATTCCCCAATATGCCTGAAGATCCTGGCCTACCTCGAGGGTTATCCACAACCCGCCCGCCGGCGCGAGGGCATCGAGCGGCCGAAACCGCGGGGGCGATACACCCGCCTCAGCCGCATACCGCGACACGCCGACGCGCTCGTCATGCTGTTGCTTCTAGGGGTCGAACGACTTAGTATCCCTATATCTAGTAGTTACACCCGTGTGGTTACTCCACATGTTGTGCACAGTCGAAGGTGGTCTGCGCACACCTCATCCACACATTGTCCCCAGCGAAGGAGGCGTTATGCACTGTCCGTTCTGTCGGCATACGGACTCCCGGGTGGTGGACAGCCGTGTCCAAGAAGACGGCACAGTCATCCGGCGCCGCCGCCAGTGTCCTGAATGCGGACGACGGTTCGGCACGTTGGAGACCGCGACGTTGGCGGTCATCAAGCGCTCTGGCGCCACCGAGCCGTTCAGCCGCGACAAAGTTCTGGTCGGCGTTCGCAAGGCGTGCCAGGGGCGACCGGTCACTGAGGACGAGCTGCAGCGCTTGGCTCAAACGGTGGAAGAGACTATCCGTGCGCTTGGCCAAGCTGAGGTTGACGCGCATGAAGTCGGATTGGCGATCCTCACTCCGCTGCGTCACCTCGATGAGGTGGCATACCTACGCTTCGCGTCCGTCTATCAGGCGTTCGACTCCCTCAGCGACTTCGAGTCGGCCATCACCCTCCTCCGCGCCGAAACCGACGCCGGGTATGTCAGTGGTCGCTGACACCATAGACAGCACGTCAGAACTGCACCAGATCACCCATCACCGAACAGCACTAGGAGCATGGATATGACGGAGACGACCGGGGCCAAGTCCCGTTCGCGTCGGGCCAACACAGGCCTGACGATCGAGCGCATCTACACCACGCCAGGGGTTCACCCGTATGAGCAGGTGACGTGGGAAAAGCGTGACGTCGTGCAGACGAACTGGAAGACCGGCGCGGTCATCTTCGAGCAGCATGGGGTTGAGTACCCCGACTTCTGGTCGGTCAACGCTTCGACGATCGTGACCACAAAGTACTTCCGCGGAGCGGTGGGGACCGATGTTCGCGAACACAGTCTGAAGCAGCTCATCGACAGGGTCGTCCTGACCTACGCCAAGGCCGGAAAGGAATATGGCTACTTCCGGTCCGACGAGGACGCCGAGATCTTCGAGCACGAGCTGACACACGCTCTGGTGCACCAGGTCTTCAGCTTCAACTCCCCGGTGTGGTTCAACGTGGGCACCTCCAGCCCCCAGCAGGTCAGCGCCTGCTTCATCTTGTCGGTCGAAGACTCGATGGACTCGATCCTGAACTGGTACAAGGAAGAGGGGTTCATCTTCAAAGGGGGCTCCGGCGCTGGGTTGAACCTCTCGCGCATCCGTTCCTCGAAAGAGCTCCTGTCCTCCGGGGGCACCGCCAGTGGTCCGGTTTCGTTCATGCGAGGCGCCGACGCTTCGGCGGGGACGATCAAGTCCGGTGGAGCGACCCGTCGCGCAGCCAAGATGGTGGTGCTCGACGTCGACCACCCGGACATCGAAGAGTTCGTGATGACGAAGGCGCGCGAGGAAGACAAGATCCGCGCCCTGCGCGACGCCGGGTTCGACATGGACCTCGGGGGCTCCGACATCGTCTCGGTTCAATACCAAAACGCGAACAACTCGGTGCGGGTCAGTGACGAGTTCATGCGTGCGGTGGACGAGGGCACGGAGTTCGGGCTGCGTTCGCGCAAGGACGGCTCGGTCATCGACACCGTTGACGCGCGCGAGCTCTTCGACAAGATGGCTCAAGCGGCGTGGGAGTGTGCCGACCCAGGCATCCAGTACGACGACACCATCAACGATTGGCACACCACCCCGGAGACCGGCCGCATCACCGCCTCCAACCCCTGCTCCGAATACATGTCGCTGGACAACTCGAGCTGCAACCTGGCGAGTCTCAACCTGCTGAAGTTCCTGCGCGATGACAACACCTTCGACGTCGAGACCTACCAGAAGGTGCTCGAGCTGGTCATTACGGCCATGGACATCTCGATCTGCTTCGCTGACTTCCCGACCGAAGCCATCGGGGAAACCACGCGCAACTACCGTCAGCTGGGCATCGGCTACGCCAACCTCGGTGCGTTGCTCATGGCCACCGGACGGGGCTACGACTCCGAGGGTGGCCGCACCTTGGCGGCGAGCCTGACCTCGCTCCTCACTGGCGCGGCATACAAGCGCTCGGCCGAGCTCGCAGGGGTCGTGGGTCCGTATGCCGGTTACGCCCGAAACGCGGACCCGCACAAGCGTGTGATGCGCAAGCACCAGGCCGCGAACGACGAGCTCCGTCCACTGCACGACATGGACACCGAGATTCACAAAGCCGCCACCCGGGCATGGGACTCCGTCGTCAAGATCGGTGAGAAGAACGGATACCGGAACGCTCAGGCATCCGTCCTGGCGCCGACCGGCACCATCGGCTTCATGATGGACTGCGACACCACGGGCATCGAGCCTGACTTTTCGCTGGTCAAGTTCAAGAAGCTGGTAGGCGGCGGGTCAATGCAGATCGTCAACCAGACGATCCCGCGCGCACTGCGCATGATGGGGTATGCCGACGAGACCGTGGAAGCAATCGTCGAGCACATTGCGGAAAAGGGTCACGTCATCGATGCCCCCGGCCTGAAGCCAGAGCACTACGAGGTCTTCGACTGTGCGATGGGTGCCCGGGCCATCAAGCCCATGGGACACGTCCGGATGATGGCTGCTGCCCAGCCGTTCCTGTCCGGGGCGATCTCCAAGACGGTCAACCTGCCAGAGAGTGCCACGGTTGAAGAGATCGGCGACGTCTACGAGCAGGGCTGGAAACTGGGTCTCAAGGCGCTCGCGGTCTATCGCGACATGTGCAAGGTGGGCCAACCGCTCTCGGACGGCAAGAAGGACGAAGCCAAGAAGGACGAGGGCGTGGCCGAGGCCGCCGTGGAGAAGGTCGTGGAGTATCGCCCGGTGCGCAAGCGCCTGCCTAAGCGCCGCGCGAGCCAGACGACATCGTTTGCCGTGGGTGGAGCCGAGGGATACCTCACCGCAGGCACCTACGACGATGGCCAGTTGGGTGAGTTGTTCCTCAAGTTCGGCAAGCAGGGGTCGACCTTGGCCGGCGTGATGGACGCCTTCTCCATTGCTGTGTCGGTCGGTCTGCAATACGGCGTTCCCTTGGAGACGTTTGTGGAGAAGTTCACTAACCTGCGCTTCGAGCCAGCAGGAATGACCGATGACCCGGATGTGCGCATGTCCCAGTCGCTGATGGACTACGTCTTCCGCAGGTTGGCGTTGGACTACATGGACTTTGAGACGCGGTCGTTCATGGGCATCCACTCCGCCGAAGAACGTGCTCGCCAACTCGAGACTGGCTCCTATGCCGCTGGAGATTCCGAAGACGAGGACCTGGAGGACGCGCTGGAGTCCTTCAGTCAGTCGGCTGCGCCGGCAAGCAAGCGTCAGGTCCCGGACGCCTCGCAAGTCCAGTCCGGAGCGGGGGCAGCCGACGTGCGAGCAGCAGAGCCGTCGGTGCATTCCTCAACAGAACTGTTCGAGCAGTTGCAGGGCAAGGCCGCGGATGCGCCCATGTGTATGACGTGTGGCACCAAGATGCGTCCAGCAGGTTCCTGCTACGTCTGTGAAGGCTGCGGAAGCACCAGCGGCTGTAGCTGACCGAGCGACCCACGCAGCAGCAGGAGCCGGACACCCCAGGGGTGCCCGGCTCCTGCTTTCTTGTGGAGGTAGCACGGTTGACGGATATCGAACATATGTACTAAAATGGGGTTCTGCGACCAAGGAGGTGCGCCCCGTGAGCACGACATCGGCAATCTGTCACGATAACGATTCATCGCACTGGGTTGACCTAACTGGCTCGAACGTGACCTGGGAGCCCGGTGGCGACTATGACGATGACCAGGACTTCGACTTCCCCGATATGAGCGCTCGCGATTGGGAAGAGCTAAGCAGGACCACCGCGATCCTTGGCGCCTTGGATCAGGTCGATCATGGTCTTTCTCGGTTGCCCTTGCCGGCATCGGTGTCACGAGCTTTGATGGCGCTTCTGGCCTGCGCGGCGGGCCACAGTCCCGATGCGCAGTCACCGACGGCGGCCGCCGAAGACCTCAGTGATCAGGAGCTGCTGGACGCCTCGGGTGCGGCACCCGTGATTCAGGGGTTCGCCGACGGTGTCATGGTCCAGGCTGTCCGCTCGTTGGCCGAGCGGGCGGGTCAAGAGTTACTCGGACGTTCGAACGTGTCCCGTCCGGGAGAGTTGTCGGAGTCCGGACGGGAACGGTGGAGAGCGAAGACCAAGTCGGTTGTTGCCCAGGAGCTCGCGACGTTCACGGGCTTAGGCGTTCAGGCTTGTCATGCTCGGGTGGGGTTTGCGTTGGCTCCGGCCGTGGTCATCCGGCCCGTAGAGTCGGCTTTGTCACGGGGAGCCACGGGGTGGCGTGCAGTCGCGGAGTTTTGGCAACGATGCCGCTCCATGGACGTGGAGGCTGCGGCGACGGTTGCGGCTGCGGTGTTCGGCTCGGATCCTGCGGGTGACGCAGCGGTCGAGGGTGCGGATGATTCGATGCCGGATGACTCGATGACGGGTGACCGCCGTGAGTCGTGGCCTGAATTTCACCGGCGTCTTTCTCGGGAAGTCGTGCGGGTGGAGGGTGCTGACGCTGAGGCCGCTCGGCGGCGGCGCAAGGCGGCGGTCTCAACCCGCAACGTCAGTGCGGAGATCTGCGACGACGGCCTGGGCTCGCTGACGATCACCGCCGGCACCGCCCGCGCAGTGGCAGCGATGGAACGCATAGAGACCGTTGCCCGTCGAGCCCGGAAGGCGGGGGATCCGCGTTCCCTGGGGCACCTGAGGTCGGACTCTGCCATGGCGTTATTGATCCACGGCACCCTTCCTCTGTCGGATTCACCCACCGATAGGCAGGCAGAACCTCTCGTCCCAACAACCGCCCAGATCCAGCGCATCGTGAGCGCTGTGCCGCACGCCAGCGTGGACGTCATCGTCCCCATGTCGGCCTTAGTCGCCAGTCAGCAGGAGGAGCACAAGGCCGGCACGGAGCGCGATGGGAGCAGCGGTTGCGACGGTGCCCAATCGTGTATGACCGACATCCCGGTATCCGCGAGCGGACAGAGCGTCAACAGCGCATCGGTGGCCGAGATCCCGGGCTATGGCTTCATCTCGGGCGAACACGCTCGAGAACTAGCAGCCGACTCGAGCGCAATGTGGCATGGCTTGCTCACCGATCTCGTTGATGGTCGAGCAGTGCACCGCTCGCGGGAGGGATACCGACCGGATCGGGCCATGGTGGAGCAGGTTCGAGCCATGGATCGATTCTGTCGTGCGCCCGGGTGTCTGGTGCCGGCACATCGGTGTGAGCTGGACCACGAGCATCCGTTCGGCACTCCAGGGGGCCTCACGTCGGCAGCAAACCTGAACGCGAAGCACTCGGGGCATCATCAGTTGAAGACGGACAGGTTCTGGGCCAGCGTGATGGATGAGACTCGGCACGTCACGTGGACCACACTCTTCGGGAAGGTGTACCGCACCGGTCCGCACGACTATCGCCAATACGACGACTATCGCCACTTCGACACCGGCCCGGCCCAAGGGAACGACATGGGCCCAGCCCAAGGGAACGACACGGGCCCAACCCAAGGGAACGACACAGGGCCGGTTCCGGTGAACGACGATTTCACCCGAGTCGATGACCCTGACCTGCGTGACCAACTCGTGTATGCCGCGTTGAGTTCGCGAGGTGCTGGCGATCGGTGGCTGGAAGCCATCGATGACTATGACGGAGCGCCCGGAGCCGAGGTCGGTGGCCGACCGCTGCGGGTTTTTCATCGTCGGGATGGGCGACGCCGCTGGGGCACACCCGTGGCGCAGAGCAGCCCGGAAGAACTGATGACTCCAGAGGCGCTGCCGACGCCTTCCGCGAAACAGCCCCCGCCGCCGCCGTTCTAGGGACTCGTCACGCCTCTGGGGGCTCGTTGCGTTTCTGGTGTGCTCGTCACGGCATCCGCCAGCAGTCGGCATACCCACTCGCAAGGCTGGGGGCGGGCGACGTACCGTTAGAGGCGTGACGACTCTCTCGCAGTCCACCGATAGACCAACCATTGCCACCGTGGGCCAGTTGCGTGCTGCGGATCATCAGCACAAGCAGCTGAAACACGAGATGCGAGACAACCTGCTCGCTCACCTGGAGTCGGGCCTCGACGCTTGGCCGGGGCTGCACGGTTTTGAAGACACCGTGATTCCGCAGTTGGAGCGGGCACTGATCGCCGGTCACGACATCGTCTTACTCGGTGAGCGAGGCCAGGGCAAGACTCGCCTGTTGAGGACTCTGGTCGGTTTGCTCGATGAGTGGACGCCGGTCATCGAGGGCTCAGAGCTCGGTGAGCACCCGTTCGCGCCTATCACGCCCGCCTCGATCCGCCGCGCGGAGCAGATGGGTGACGACCTTCCCGTCGAATGGCGCCACCGGAGCGAGCGCTACGCCGAAAAGCTCGCCACACCTGACACCTCCGTGGCCGACTTGATCGGCGACGTCGACCCGATGAAGGTCACCGAAGGCCGCTCCCTCGGAGACCCGGAGACCATCCACTTCGGTCTCATTCCGCGATCGCACCGGGGCATCGTGGCAATCAACGAGCTGCCTGACCTCGCCGAGCGGATCCAGGTCGCAATGCTCAACGTGATGGAAGAACGGGACATCCAGATTCGCGGCTACATCCTGCGGCTCGACCTCGATGTGCTCGTGGTGGCCAGCGCCAACCCAGAGGACTACACCAACCGTGGGCGGATCATCACCCCGCTCAAAGACCGGTTCGGGGCCGAGATCCGCACGCACTACCCGCAAGCCCTCGAGGACGAGGTGGCCGTGATCTGCCAGGAAGCTGACCTCGCGGCCACCGTGCCGGATCACCTGATCGAGATCTTGGCCCGCTTTACCCGCTCCCTCCGTGAGTCTGGCTCGGTGGATCAGCGTTCCGGGGTCTCGGCGCGATTCTCCATCGCGGGGGCCGAGACAGTGGCTGCCTCGGCGCTGCACCGAGCGACGACTCAGCATGAGGACCAAGCGGTAGCGCGCGTTGTGGATCTCGAAGCAGCAGTTGACGTGTTGGGCGGCAAGGTCGAGTTCGAGTCCGGCGAGGAGGGCCGCGAGCGCGACATCCTCGATCATCTGCTGCGACGCGCCACCGCAGACACCGTGCGGCACCGCTTGGCCGGCATTGACCTCGCCCTCGTCGTCGAAGCCTTGGAGGGTGGAACCACCGTGACCACCGGTGAGCGGGTGAGCGCCCGCGACATGCTGGCGGGACTGCCGGTCTTGGGGGAGTCCGACGTCTACGACCAAGTCATGGATCGCCTGGACGCTACCAACGACGGCGAACGCGCTAGCGCAATCGAGTTGGCTCTGGAAGGGCTGTACTTGGCGCGGAAGATCTCCAAAGAGGCCACCGACACCGGCGAAACCCTCTACGGCTGAAGGGCGCCGACTTCACATGGCGAAGCACAGCACGCATCGATCCCGATACGGCAGGTATGCCGGGGGTCCAGATCCCTTGGCTCCTCCGGTTGACCTCGCGCAAGCGCTCGAGGCCATCGGCGAGGACGTCATGGCGGGCTACTCGCCTGAGCGCGCCATGCGCGAGTTCCTCCGTCGGGGTGGTCAAGACCAGCGCGGACTTGATGACTTGGCCGGGCGTATCGCCAAGAAGCGCCAGGAGCTGCTGAGCAAGCACAACCTCGACGGCACGATGGCCCAGATCCGCGAGCTCCTTGACCGCGCAGTGCTCAACGAGCGCAAGCAACTGGCTCGGGAGATGGGTGAGGACGCACGCTTCGCGGAAATGCAGATAGAGGGTCTGAATCCGTCAACGGCCGCCGCGGTGTCGGAGCTAGGCGACTATTCATGGCATAGCACTGAGGCTCGCGAGGACTACGACACGATTAAGGACCTGCTCGGACGAGAGATGCTGGATCAGCGGTTTGCCGGGATGAAGCAGGCGCTGGAAGGTGCGACCGAGCAGGACCGGGCCGCGATCAACGAGATGCTCACAGATCTGAACGACTTGCTGGAGTCCCACCGCCTCGGGGAACCCACGGACGAAAAGTTCGCGCAGTTCATGGATAAGCACGGGGATCACTTTCCGGAGGATCCCCACGACGTCGACGAGCTCCTTGATGCCTTGGCCAAGCGCGCCGCCGCCGCCCAACGGATGCGCAACTCGATGACGCAGGAGCAACGCGCGGAGTTGGACGCCTTGGCGCAGCAAGCCTTCGGGTCGCCGGATCTGATGGACTCACTGTCTCGATTGGACGACAACCTGCGATCGCTGCGACCCGGGGAGGACTGGGGTGGTTCGCAGCGCTTCGAGGGGGAGCAAGGCCTTGGCCTAGGCGATGGCACCGGTGCGCTGCAGGATCTGGCCGATCTCGACGCGCTCGCCCAGCAACTCTCGCAGGAGTATCCAGGTGCGTCGATGGGGGATATCGATGTCGACCTGTTGGCTCGCCAGCTCGATGACGATGCGGCCGTCGACGCGCAGACCTTGGCCGCTTTGGAACGGGCGCTGAAAGACACCGGCATGATGCAGCGAGGCAGCGACGGCGCCCTCAAGCTCTCTCCCAAAGCAATGCGCCAACTCGGCAAGTCCCTGCTGAAGGACGTCGCCCAGCGGATGTCCGGGCGGCCCGGTGCTCGCGACCTTCGGCGTGCCGGCGCCGCGGGAGAACGCAGCGGTGCCACGCGTGAATGGGTGTTCGGTGACACCGAGCCCTGGGACGTGACTCGCACGGTCCTCAATGCGCACGTTCGGACGGCGATTGAGGACGCTGCACGGCCCGCGCCCGTCGGTCCTTTGCGACTCTCGGTGAGTGACGTCGAGGTCCACGAAACCGAAGCCCGCACGCAAGCAGCGGTGGCCCTGCTGGTGGACACCTCGTTCTCCATGGCCATGGAGGGCCGCTGGGTCCCGATGAAGCGCACGGCCCTCGCGTTGCACCAACTGATCAGCACCCGGTTCCGCGGTGACGCCCTTGAGTTGATCTCTTTCGGACGGTATGCCGAAGTGCTTGCGATCGAGCATCTCACCGCTCGTGAACCCCAGTGGGAGAAGGGCACGAACCTTCACCACGGGTTGCTGCTGGCGGCACGACACTTTCGCAAGCACCCCAGCGCCCAGCCCGTGTTGCTCATCGTCACCGACGGCGAGCCGACGGCTCACCTGGAACCGGGAGGCGAGACGTTCTTCGACTATCCACCACACCCCCTGACGATTGCCCGCAGTGTCCGCGAGCTCGACCAGTGCGCCCGGTTGGGGGCGCAAACCACGTTTTTCCGGCTAGGCGAGGATCGCGGTCTGGCCCGATTCGTCGATGAGATGGCTAAGCGAGTGGACGGCACCGTCGTCGCCCCCGAGCTCGATGACCTCGGGGCCGCCGTCGTGGGCTCGTATCTCAGCGCCCGTCGGCCGGGGTGGGCCGAAGAGATGTGGGGCTGGGACTAGGGGCACCGTGCACTGCTATCGACAGGGGATGTCTCCCAAGGACGCGAGTCCTTGCAGGTCACCAGGACCGTAGGACAACCGGGTCGGCTGGGGGTTCATCAGCTCCCCGGTGTCATCGACGTGGCCTAGACCGACCAAGTGCGCGAACTCGTGGTCGAGGATGGCTTGGGCAATACGTCCACCCATATCGAATGTCGTCCCGTTCGTGTCGATGACCACCATCCCGCTGACGTAGTGTCGGGCGCCGCGCTGCTGGATCGACGTGCTCCCGCCGAGCCCACGCACGTCGCCGGCCAAGGCGCTGACCTCGTCCTCGTCGGCCCAGGCCACGACAACCGGCTCGCCGGGGCCGCGTCCAGCGAAGTTGCGATCGTCAGTTTCTCCGACCACCTGCAGATCCAGGCCCGAGGCCTCGGATGTGTGGTGAACGGCCGTGTCCACCATGTCGGCATACCCATCCGGCGCCCCGGCCGGATTGATCACGATCTCGATCGGTTCGCACGGGTCGAACCCGACCGGGCTCACACCATCGCGCTGCGTCATCGCGTAGACATAGCTCCCCTCGCCACTACGAACCTGGCCCACGGTCGGCGGGGTGTCGCTGACGTCGTCGAAGAGGCGCGAGAAGGTGCCGATGTCGTATGCCGGGTGGAACGCGATGAATCCAGCCAGGACCGTGCCCACCACGAACAGGGTTCCGAAGAGCCCGGACACGCCAGAGCTGGAGCGGCGTTCGCCATACTCCGGCTCGGTAGGCATGACACGATCATCCGACATATCGCTGTGCACACGCTGAGATGGCAGACCGCCCGCACCCGGGCAGTGGAGGTGACCGTGCGTTTGGCCAAGCGTCTCGACGCTCTGCAACAGCGCCATCCGCGGGCAGGTTTCCCCATCGCCGTGGTCTACAAGTTCGTGGACGACCAGGGGGTCTTTCTTGCGGCGTTGATCACCTACTACGGCTTCTTGTCTCTGTTTCCGCTGCTGCTCTTGGTCGCATCCGTGCTCGGGTTCCTCCTACAGTCGGAGCCAGATTTGCAGGAGACGTTGCTCGATACTGCGGTTCGCCAGTTCCCCGTCATCGGTGCGGACGTGGCCAACCCGGAGGGACTGCAAGGCAGCGGTGCCGCCGTGCTCGTCGGGGCCGTCATCGCGGTCTACGGCGCCTCACGCGTGAGTCACGCCACCCAGCACGCCATGAACGTCTGCTGGGCGGTGCCTCGCCACAAGCGGCCGAATCCCATCGTGGCTCGCCTGCGCAGCGCAGTTCTCATCGGGATCGCCGCCGTGGCCCTGCTCGGCAGTACCGTGCTGTCCGCCCTCAGCAACAGCGCCGAGTCCTACGGGCTGGCGGTGGGCGGTTTGACCAGCGGGGCTTTGTTGGCGCTCTCCTTCGTGATGGTCTGCGCGCTCTTCGCGCTGGGCATGAAGACCTCGACCGCGCAGTCGCTCACGTGGTCCCAAGTCCTTCCCGGCGCCGCCACTGCCGCGCTGGGGTGGCAGGTCATGCAAACCTTCGGGGCCACGTACGTGGGCCAGGTCGTGAACAGCACCAACGACACCTACGGCGTATTCGCGTTGGTCCTCGGTCTGATGGCTTGGTTGTTCATCATCGCCTGCATCCTGGTGCTCTCCGTGGAGATCAACGTGGTGGCCGTTAAGAATCTCTATCCGCGCGGCCTCCTGGCTCCGTTCACCGAGAACACCGAACTCACCGACGCAGACGAGCAGTCGTTCACCGACACCGCAACGGCGACCAAGACGAAGGAGTTCGAAGAGGTCGAGGTCACATTCAATGACGAAGGCGAGGATGAGGACGAGGACGAGGACGCGGATGACGATGCGGAAATGCGTGAGGAGCCGGGTCGCGGCTGACCTCGCGCCGGCAGCTGACCTCGCGCCGTGCGATCGGTGAGCCGATTGATCACTAAACGGTGCGTTCAGTGAGCGGTGCGTTCACTAAGCAGTGCGGTCAGTGAGCGTGCGATCTCACCAGCCGTGCGGTCAGTACCCCGACGGTGGCGGCGGCGGGGGAGTGGAGCCGCCGCGCGGGCCCTCGCCTGATCCGTATGGCCCTGACCCGTATGGCCCTGACCCGTAGGGTCCCGATCCGGAGGGCCCGGACCCGTATGTCGAGGGCCCGCCGGAGCCGGGAGGTGGCGGAGCGGAGCCGGGAGGTGGCGGAGCGGAGCCGTAAGTCCCGCCTCCGTACGCCCCACCGGCGCCTCCCATCGGCCCCGAGGCGGCGTTCTTGGCTTTGGACCGGCCGACGAACCACAGCACGGCTCCGATGAGCATCATCAACAACCCGAGACCGACGCCCAGGATCCCGCCGAGAAGCCCCAGCGCTCCGCGGCCCAGGGTGGTGAAGTCCAGGGCGGGGCTGATCAACGTGGTGCCACCGCCGGTGCACTCCACCTGATACGAACCGGCCTGGGTAGCCTCAAAATCACCAACCTCCTCGTAGGAGATATCGCCTAAGGCGCCGCCGAATCCCGGCGTAGTGCTCAGGGTGACCGGCTCTCCGTCCGGCCCCCGCACGGTGCACTCCGCGGAGGCCGCGCCCGCTTCAACCTGCTCATAGATGGTGCGCACATCACCCTGCTCCATCTGCACGGTAGCGGTGCCGCCGGGCATCACCGCTGCATCGTCGACCGCCGATGAGACGGCATCAAATGCTCGAGACCCCCCGAAGATGGACACCCCGACCCCGACGATCGTGATCACCACGCCCAACCAGAACAGGATCGCCCCGAATCGCTTCATGTCGGCATCCTAGGGCGGTCTCGGCCCCGGATCTATCATCGCGACGCTCCGGTGGCGGGACGATCAGCCGTGTGTTTGCCTAACCGTATGACTCACGATCAACTGACGTTCGACAATCCGGTGGACCGGCACCCCGCGATTACTCCCGAGAAGCAAGACCAAGACATGCCCGGTCTCGACCGTGACCTGCAGCCCAAGGCCGACCGCGGCGAAACCTCATACCGGGGAACCGGTCGGCTTCAGGGGCGCAAGGCGTTGATCACCGGCGGTGACTCCGGGATCGGCAGCGCCGTGGCGATTGCCTTCGCCCGCGAAGGTGCCGACGTGGCAATCAACTATCTCCCCGCTGAGGAAGCGGACGCCAGCGACATCATCGCGCTCATCGAAGCCGAGGGCCGCACCGCAGTGGCGATTCCCGGCGACATCACGGATCGCGACTTCTGCAGCCAGCTCGTGGACACCGCCCTCGAGGCCCTCGGTGGCCTCGACATTCTGGTCAACAACGCGGGCAAGCAGGTCACGCAGCCTGCGCTGACCGATCTGGACGACGAGCAGTTCGATGCCACGATGAAGACGAACGTGTATGCGATGTTCTGGATCAGCAAGGCGGCTCTGCCGCACATGCCGCCGGGCTCGGCGATCATTCAGAGCTCCTCGGTCCAGGCATACAGCCCGAGTGAGCACCTGGTGGACTACGCCACGACCAAGGCCGCGATCAACGCCTTCACCAAGGGGCTGTCCAAGCAGTGCGCGCCATCCGGCATCCGGGTCAACGCTGTGGCCCCGGGACCGATCTGGACTCCGCTGCAGGTGGTCGAGGGCCAACCGAAGGAAGCGATACCCGAGTTCGGGCTCGGCACCCCACTGGGTCGAGCAGGAATGCCGGTCGAGCTGGCCCCCGCCTACGTGTTCCTAGCCTCCGCGGAGTCCAGCTACGTCATCGGCGAAACGCTCAACGTGAACGGAGGCCTCGACTCTCCCTGAGCCGCAGCGAGAACTGAGCAGGGCCCAAGACACTAGCTGGCCGAGACTCCAATGACCACGATGACGAACAGGATCGCGCCGATCACGTAGATCACCATCAATACGGTTCCGATGATGCCCAGGACAAATCCGGCGGTGCCCATGCCGCCGTTCGTCGCACGCCCAGCGGCGGCAGCGGCCTGCGACTTGCGACCGAAGATGATCCCGGCAATGGCTACCGGCGGGATGATCAACAATCCGACGAGGGCGGTGACCAGGGCGATGATGCCGAGGTTGTTGTCTACCTCGGGTGAAGGCGGTCCGCCGGCGTAGGGCGGGGCGGCCTGATAGCCCTGCTGATCGTAGGGCTGCTGGCCGTAGGCCTGTTGGCTCTGGCTCTGGCTCTGCGCCTGGGGATCGTGCGCGTAGGGATTGGTGTCCTGCGCAGAGCCATCATTGCCACCGTTGCCGTAGGGCGGAGGAGGAGTGCTCATGGAGCCAGCCTTTCGTGATGCTCAGCCACGTCGTGTGGACGTCTGCCGTCAGTGTAGGACCAGCGCGGTGGTCGCGACCGGGTGTGTGGGTGGGGTGTGTCAAGGTTTCACCATGAGGGGAGTCGAGGATGCAACAGCGTGAAGGACGGGTGGTGCTCAGTGCCACCGACGTCACCAAGCACGTTGCCTGCCCGCACGTCACGACCTTGGATCTGGCTGTTGCTCAAGGAAGGTTGCCCCGGCCCGAGGATGGGGTGGACGCCCAGCTTCAGTTGATCTTCGACAAGGGTTTGGAGCACGAAGCTGACTACTTGGCCTCGTTGTATGCCGCGGGTGCAGCGGTGACCGAGATCCCCGAACAGGGGAGCCTCGCCGAGCGTGAGACGCGCACCATCGACGCGATGCGGGCTGGGGCGGAGGTGATCTTTCAGGCGGCGCTGTTCGACGGCCACTGGGTCGGATTCGCCGATTTCCTGATTCGCGTGGAGCGGCCCAGTGCGTTCGGGCCGTGGTCCTACGACATCGCCGATACCAAGTTGGCGAGGCGACTCAAGGTGCCCGCACTGCTCCAGATGGCGACGTATGCCGTCCGACTGGGCCAGTTGCAGGGGGTCGCTCCGCGCCAGCTCACGGTGATCGGCGGCGACGGCAAGGCCCACCCCTGGCGTCTTGTGGACGTCGATGCCTATGCCGCTCGGGTGCGCGGGCGCCTGCTGACGGCGATCGAGGAGTCCACCGTCACCGAAGCGGTGCCCACTGCCTACTGTGAGCAGTGCCGGTGGCTGCCGAGATGTCGGACCCAGTGGATCGAGGCGGATGACCTGAGCGTCGTCGCTGGGATGCGCGGCGATCAACGGGCCCGCCTGCAGGACGCCGGCGTGCCGACGCTGACGGAGTTGGCCCAGGCAGGTCCGGACGACTCGCGGGTGGTCGAGGCGCTCAGCGCGACGACCCGCGTGCGGTTGACCAGCCAGGCCGCTCTGCAGCTCAGCGAACGTCGCACCGGTGAGCCGGCATACCGACTCTGGCCCGCCGTGCCTGCTCAGGGACTGGGGTTGCTGCCCGATCCCGACCCGGGTGACGTGTACCTCGACTTTGAGGGTGATCCGTTCGCGCCCGGCGGTCAGGGCCTGGAATACCTCGCCGGGATCTGCGAGCGCGACGGGACGTTCCGCACCTGGTGGGCCCACGATGCGGCGGCCGAAGCAAGGATGGTGTCCGAGCTGCTCGAGTGGCTGATGGCGCGATGGCGCGAACACCCGGGGATGCACATTTACCACTACGCGAACTACGAGCAGGCGGTGCTCAAACGCCTCACTGCCCGCGAGGCCGTGGCCGAGAGCGACTTGGACATGCTGTTGCGCGGAGAGCGCTTCGTCGACCTCTACGCCGTGGTACGTCAGGGTGTGCAGATCTCCAAGGATTCCTACTCGATCAAGAAGCTGGAGGCGTTCTACTGGGGAAAGACCCGCTCGGGGGCGCCGGGAGCGGTCGACAACGCGCTGTCCTCGGTCGTCGAATACGAACGATGGGCAAACAGCGATCGGCAGGACCACGCGATTCTGGACCGAATCGCGGACTACAACTACGACGACGTGCGCAGCACGCTGGCGCTGCACGACTGGCTGGAGGATCGGCGGGCTGACCTCGCCGCAACCCCCGGTGGGGCACCGCCGCGCCCCGGACAGGAGGGCATCGCCGAAGCGGCCGACACCGAGGCCATGCAGGCCGAGAACGCCCTTGCGGCAGAGTTGCGGGAAGCCGGGCACCTGCTGTTGGCCGGATGCATCGGTTGGCACCGCCGCGAAGACAAGCAGGTGTGGTGGGACTACTACCGGACCACGTCGATGAGCCGAGAAGAATTGGTCGAGGATCGCAACACCCTGGGCGGTCTCGGCACCCCGACCCAGGTCGGTGAGATCAAGCGCTCCTACGTATGGCGATACCCCTTCCCGCCCCAGGAGGGCCGGGTCACGAGCACGATGCATGACGCTCACGAGCACAAGCCGGTGGGTGACACTGTGGCCTGTGACCTGGACGAGGGGTGGATCGACGTCAAACGGGGGAAAGCCAATGCACCGTTGCCGGCGACTGCGCTCATCAGCTACGAGTGGGTCAACAACACCCCGCTGCGCGGAGCGCTGAAGGACCTCGGCGCGCAGGTGCTGTCCGGGGGAGGGGGTGCCGGGCGTGCACTGTTGGAGCGAATCGTGCCGACCGACCTCGAGCCGGTCGGTGCCGAGAGCGCTGTTGACGTGGTGCGACGGTGCGGTGTGCGCCTGTCCGGGCAGGTCTTGGCCGTTCAGGGCCCTCCGGGATCGGGCAAGACCTACGCCGGCCAGCATCTGATTCGAGATCTGCTCGACGCCGGCTTACGGGTCGGAGTGACCGCCACCTCGCATAGTGTCCTGGCCCAGTTGCTCCGCAAAACCGGTCGTCCCGCCGTGCGCAAGGTCACCGCCAACCAGATGCCCAGCGAGGTGGATGAGGTGGACCCGGACGACACGGTCGTGCTGACCGATTCCCAGGACCGGATCATCGACGCGTTGGGCCCCAGAGGTGGCCGTCTCGCTGGAGGCACGGCATGGCTCTGGGCCCGGCCCGAGATGCGAGCCAGTGTCGACGTGTTGGTCATCGATGAAGCCGGCCAGTTCTCTTTGGCCAACGCCCTGGCCGTTGCCGGTGCCGCAGATTCGATCGTGCTGTTGGGCGATCCCCAACAGCTCGCTTCACCGTCGAACGGGACCCATCCCTATGGTGCGGGAGTCTCGGCCTTGGAGCACATGCTGGACGGTGCGGCGGTCATGCCGACCGGGCGGGGTGTCTTTCTGGACCGGACCTGGCGGATGCACCCGGACATCACGGCGTTCGTGTCGACCATGTCGTATGACGACCGGCTCGAAACCGCCGATGGCCGGGATGGGCAGCGCGTGCTGGGCGTTCCTATCGGGGGTGACGCGGACGCCAACGGCATCGACCTCAACGGTTCGGGGCTGCGCTGGGTGCCACGGACTCACCGCGGCTACAGCAGCGACAACCCAGAGGAAGCCGAGCTCGTCGCCGAGCTGAGCCGCCGCCTCCTGCAGGGTCGATGGATCGACGCGCTGGGACATGACGCTGCGCTGACTGCCGCGGACCTCCTCGTCGTTGCTCCGTACAACGCCCACGTCGCGGCGCTGGCTGAGGTGCTCCCCGAGGGCGTCGCCGTGGGCACGGTGGACAAGTTCCAGGGCCGAGAGGCCGCCGTGGTGATCTACACCATGGCGTCCTCCAGCGCGGCTGACGCGCCCCGTGGGGTCGACTTCCTCTACGACACCCATCGACTCAACGTGGCGATCTCGAGAGCCAAGGCACTGGCCGTCATCGTGGCCAGTCCAGACCTGCTTGAAGCCCCCGTGAACACCCCGGAGCAGCTCAGAGCGGTCAATGCTCTGTGCAGATTCGTCGATGCGGCACGGGCCTGACGTGTGGATCAGCGACGACGTGCGAGCAGCCGACCTGCGCACCATGCGGCTGGTCGCGACGGGCCTGCTGGGTCTGGCCGCGCTCGTCTTCGCCGTGACGCTGGGCCAAGGCGGGGTGCTGGGCTACGTCCACGCCGGCGCCGAGGCGGCCATGGTCGGTGCCATCGCCGACTGGTTCGCGGTGACGGCGATCTTCCGCCATCCGCTCGGCATCCCGATCCCGCACACGGCCCTGGTCCCGCGGCGTAAGGACACCCTGGCGCAAGGGCTTGAACAGTTCGTCACCGAACATTTCTTGAGTCCGCAAACCTTGCGGGAGCGATACCTCGATGCTGACGTCGTGAGCAGAGTTGGGCACTGGCTCAGCGATCCCGAGCACAGCGAACGCGTCGTCGCCGAAGTGGCGCCATGGGCGCAGACGATGCTGCGCGGAATCTCCCGTGCAGACGCCAGGGCCCTGGCGCAAGACACCCTGATCCCGCGATTGCGCACGGAGCCGATCAGCCCGCTGGCCGGCCACCTGCTGGAAGCCGTGGTGCGGGATCGAGCCCATCACGGCGTGGTGGAGATCGCTGCGCGAGAACTGCATACCTGGCTGCTGGATCACCCGGACGACGTCGCGCGGATGATCTCCTCCCGTGCGCCTACGTGGTCGCCGGCCTGGGTAGATCAGCGCGTCGTCCGGCGGGTGTATGCAGAGGTGCTGAGCTGGGCCGGGGAGGTCAAGGACGACCCGAAACACCGGGTGCGCCAGGCGATCGACTCCTATCTGGCCTCAGTTGCGCAGGACTTGCAGCACGATCCCGACACCATGGCTCGGGCCGAAGCGTTCAAGACCCACGTGCTGGAGCATCCTCAGGTTGCGGACACGGCGGTCGAGCTCTGGGAGGCGATCAGGACAGCATTGGATGACGCACTGGGCGACGCGCCAGGGCCGCTGCGGACCCGGCTTGCCGACGAGCTGGCCTCCTTCGGGCGTCGGCTCACGACCGACGACGTGTTGCAAAACCGTCTGGACGCGTGGGCCGCGGATGCGGTGTTGGCCGTCGTCGAGCAATACGGGATCGAGGTGACCGGTGTCATCACCGCCACGATCAAACGGTGGGACGGCCAGCTGGCGGCTCGACGCATCGAACTGCACGTGGGCCGAGATCTGCAGTTCATCCGGATCAACGGCACGATCGTCGGTGCGTTGGTCGGGCTGTCGCTGCACGCCATCACCCAGCTGCTGTCCTGAGGACGCACCGCTCGACCGCGGATGACCTGGAAGAAAGCCGGGGCGTGGTCGCGATCCACATCTCGGGCCCTGTGGACCGAGCAGACCGCTGGCGGGGCAGGGCACGCACGCTGGTGTCATGTCCTTCACAGACCTCCCCGCGCACTGGCCGCGGCTCCCGCTGACTCCCGTCCCGTTGGTGCACGACGTTCTCGACCTCTGTGTCAGCACGGCCGATCGGGTCGGCGGTGGTTGTGCCCTCCTGGTGCTCAGGGATGACCTCACGCTCGCCCAACCGGTCTTCGTGGCTGGCCCCATTCCGCGCTTGGACCGTCACGAAATCCTGAAAGCTCTCCTGCGGGAGTGCTCGCGCGGTGGCCGGGACAGCACCTTCATCGTCGCTGTGGTGCACGAGCAAGCCGCGCTGACCGATGATGACCGCGCGCTGCATCAAGCCTTGATCGAAGCGTGTGACGAGCTCGGATTCACTCTGCTGAGCACCCACCTGTTGGCCGGCGGTGTGGCTGAGGTGCTCCCGGTCGCCCGCCTCGTGGCCTAAGGGTTCTCAGCCTCGCCACCGTCAGCCGCACTCGGCGCAGACCTGGGTGAGCGGCGATCGGGTAGGGACGGGATTAGTCTGAGCGTCGTGAACCAGGCGCGGCGGGACCTCAGCGCCCGGCACGCCGCACGTCCGGAGGTGATCGCCTACCCCGACGAACTGCCCGTCGTCGCGCGTAAAGCCGATCTGCTCGAGGTGATCGCGGCGCACCAGGTCGTGATCGTGGCGGGGGAGACCGGTTCGGGCAAGACGACGCAGATCCCGAAGATGTGCCTGGAGTTGGGTCGCGGCATCGAGGGCACCATCGGGCACACCCAACCGCGTCGGATCGCGGCCCGCGCGGTGGCTGAGCGGATCAGCGAGGAGCTGGGCCTCGAACTGGGCACCACGGTCGGCTATCAGGTCCGCTTCACGGATCGATCACGGCACGACACGCTGATCAAGGTGATGACCGACGGCATCTTGCTCGCGGAACTGCATCGCGACAAGAATCTCAGCCGCTACGACACACTGATCATCGACGAGGCGCACGAGCGCAGCCTGAATATCGACTTCATCCTCGGCTACCTCAAGCAGCTGCTGCCTCGTCGCCCCGACCTCAAAGTCATCATCACCTCGGCCACGATCGATGTGGACCGCTTCGCCGAGCACTTTGCCTCCCCTGACGGCACCCCGGCGCCGATCGTGGAAGTCTCCGGTAGGACATATCCCGTCCAGATCGCCTACCGGCCGCTGACCCGCCCGGGCCCCGCCGCCAAGGATGGCTCAGCCACCGAGATCGAGATCGACCAGGTCGGCGGCATCTGCGACGCCGTCGAAGAACTATGGACCAACCCGGCTTCCGCGGACGGTGGACCGCAGGACATCCTGGTGTTCTGCTCCGGCGAGCGTGAGATCCGTGACGCCTGCGATGCGCTCAACGCCCTCGGCTTGGGCGGCACACAGGTCCTTCCGCTCTACGGCAGGTTATCCGCGGCCGAACAGCACCAGGTGTTCTCCCGCCACGCAGGACGGCGCATCGTGGTCGCGACCAACGTCGCCGAGACATCGCTGACCGTTCCAGGCATCCGATATGTCGTCGACACCGGCACCGCTCGGATCTCCCGATACAGCCAGCGGCTCAAGGTGCAGCGACTACCGATCGAACCCATCTCCCAGGCCAGCGCCAACCAACGCTCCGGCCGCTGCGGGCGTCTAGCCGATGGTGTCGCGATCCGGTTGTATGCCCACGACGACTTCGAAGCTCGCCCAGCGTTCACCGACCCGGAGATCGTGCGGACCAACCTAGCCAGCGTCATCCTGGCGATGACCGACCTGGGGCTGGGACGGATCGAGAAGTTCCCCTTCCTGCAACCACCGGACTCGCGGCAGATCGCCGACGGGGTGCGACTGCTCGAAGAGCTGCAAGCCATCGACCCTGACGCCCCGGCACACGTTCCTCGCAAACGCCTGACCGCCTACGGCAAGGCCATCGTGGCGCTCCCGGTCGACCCCCGGCTGGCCCGGATGCTGGTGGAAGCGGACCGCAACGGGGCATTGGCCGAGGTACTGGTCATCGCGAGCGCGCTGTCCATCCAGGACCCGCGTGAGCGACCCAGCGACAAACAGGCGCAGGCCGACCAGCAGCATGCGCGGTTCAAGGACGACGACAGCGACTTCATCACGCTGCTCAACCTGTGGAACTACCTGAAGAAGCAACAGAAAGCGCTGTCCGGAAGCGCGTTTCGACGCATGTGCAAACGGGAGTACCTGCACTATCTGCGGGTGCGGGAGTGGCAGGACCTACATACCCAGGTGCGCCGAGCCACCAAAGCCCTCGACCTCACCGTCAACGCCACCCCGGCCAGCCCCGAGCAGGTGCATCAGTCGTTGGTGCCCGGACTGCTGTCGCTCGTGGGCCTGTACGACCGGGACAAGCGCGAATACCTTGGGGCCCGCAACGCCAAGTTCCACCTCCAGCCCGGTTCCACGCTGCACCGCAAGAACCCGGACTGGGTGATGACCGCCGAACTGATCGAGACCACCCGACTGTGGGCCCGGGTGAACGCCCGTGTCGACCCCGCGTGGATCGAGGCCGCCGCCGCCCACCTGGTCAAACGCTCGTATGCCGAGCCGCGCTGGTCGCGCAAGCGGGCCAGCGCCGTGGCCAACGAGCGCGTGACGTTGTATGGCGTCCCGCTGGTCGCCGGTCGCCCCGTGCCGTTGGGCGCGATCGACCCGCAGACCGCCCGCGACCTGTTTATCCGCACGGCGTTGGTCGAAGGGGACTGGGATGCTCGGCACGAGTTCTTGCGCCACAACCGCGCGCTGCTCGGCGAGCTCAGCGACCTGGAGGCCCGCGCGCGGCGCCGCAACATCGTGGTGGACGACGAAACGCTGG
This sequence comes from Ornithinimicrobium sp., assembly GCA_049650845.1. Lineage (GTDB taxonomy): Bacteria > Actinomycetota > Actinomycetes > Actinomycetales > Dermatophilaceae > Ornithinicoccus. The sequence continues at coordinate 5,876 of JBASAZ010000051.1, read as the reverse complement.
TGGCGTTCTATGACCAACGGGTGCCGGCGCACGTCGTCTCCGGCGCGCACTTCGACCGGTGGTGGAAGAAGAACGCGCGCGCCGATCCCGATCTGCTGACCTTCACCGAGGATTTGCTCGTGGCCGGTGACGGGGTCAGTGACCGTGACTTCCCGGGCTCGTGGTGCCATCGCGACCTCGAGCTGAGGTTGACGTACCACTTCGAACCGGGGGCCGCGGACGACGGCATGAGCGTGCACGTGCCACTGGAGGTGCTCAACCGCGTGGACGGTTCCGGCTTCGATTGGCACGTACCGGGAATGCGTGAAGAGCTGGTCATGGCGTTGATCAAGTCCCTGCCCAAAGACATCCGCCGCAACTATGTCCCCGCCCCGGACCACGCTCGTGCTGCCCTCCGCGAGATGCGCCAAGACGAAGGCTCGATCCTGACCGCCCTGGCACACAGCCTGAGTCGCTCCGGTCCTGCGCGGGTGCGCACCGCGGACTTCGACGTCGAACGGGTGCCCGGGCACCTGCGCCCGACCTTCGTCGTCGAACGCACGCTGAACACTGCGTCTCGGGGGCGCGGCACACCCACGGTGGAGATCCTGGACCAAGGAAAGGACCTCTCGGCACTGCAAGCCGAGCTGGCCCCGGCGGTGCGCTCCACGATGGCTGCAGCCGCGACCCAGATCGAGCGTCAGGGGCTGAGAACGTGGGATCTCGGCACGCTGGCGCGCACCTTCGAGCAAGAGGTCGCCGGACGCACCGTGCAAGGCTTTCCGGCGTTGGTCGATGCCGGAACCAGCGTGGATATCAGGGTGCTGGCGAACCGGTCGGAGGCAGACCGGGCCACCGCCATCGGGGTGCGTCGACTGCTGTTGCTTGCCACCAACCCACCCTGGAAACGGGTCCTCGCGTTGCTGGACAATCAGCAGAAGCTGAGTCTGGGGCACAACCCACACGGCTCGGTGCCGGCGTTGCTCGAGGACGCGTTGGCCGCGGCAGTGGACGCGGTCATCGCCGACATGCCGCAGGGCACGGTCCGCTCGGCTGCAGATTTCGACGCCGCGGTCGCCACCGTTCGACAGCGCTGCACCCCCCTCGTGCTGGACATCGTGGCCCAGGTGGCTCCGATCCTGGATCAGGCGCGTGCGGTGTCGACGCGACTGGACCGACTGAGCGCAGCCGGCGCCCGACCCATGAGAGAAGACCTCGCCGCCCAGCTCGCCGGGCTGGTCAGGCCCGATTTTATCGCGGCGACGGGCTATGACCGGTTGCCCCGAGTGCTCGTCTACCTGTCGGCGATGCGCGAGCGGTTAGATAAAGGAGTCCAGGACCTGGGGCGGGACGCCGAGCGGATGGAGCAGGTCCACGTGGTCCGCGAAGAGCTCGACGCCCTGCTTCTCGCGCTGGCGCCGCAGCGCCGCCTGGACGCCGACGTGGTGGCGATCGGCTGGCAGATCGAGGAACTGCGGGTGTCGTTGTTCGCCCAGCGACTGGGCACCCCGGCCCCGGTGTCCCCGCAACGGATCTACGCCGCCATGGATCAGGTGGAGACAGCCACGCCGGCTGAGTCCATCTCCTAGGGTGGCAGCATGCTGAAAGTCGGGTTGTCCGGTGGGATCGGATCGGGGAAATCGACGGTGGCACGACGACTGGCCTCCCGAGGTGCCGTGGTGGTGGACAGTGACGCCATCGCCCGGGACGTCGTGGCACCGGGCACGGTCGGGTTGGCCGAGGTCGCCGCGACCTTCGGGGACCGCGTCCTCACCGCCGACGGCAGTCTGGACCGGCCCGCGCTGGGAGCCGTGGTCTTCGGCGACGTCGACGCCCGCCGGGCGTTGGAGGCGCTGACCCATCCGCGGATCGCGCAGCGCACCGCAGAGCTGTTCGCGAGCGCACCCGCGGACGCGGTGGTGGTTCACGACGTTCCGTTGCTGGTCGAAAAGGCCATGGGGTCGGCATACCACCTCGTCGCCATCGTCGGCGCGGGCGAGGAAGAACGGATGCGCCGGCTGGTCGAGCACCGGGGGATGGACCCGCGGCAGGCACGTTCGCGGATCGAGAGTCAGGCCGACGAGGCAGCGCGCCGCGCGGCGGCAGACGTGTGGCTGGACAACCGCGAGAACCTGCCGGCCCTGATTGAAGCGACCGACGCCCTGTGGGATGAGCGGCTGGTCCCGTTCGAGCACAACGTGCGACACCGCATTCCGGCACGAGGATCGCCGCGGCTGCCGATCCGGGAGAGCGACCCCACCTGGCCCGCGCAAGCCGAGCGGATCATCGCTCGGCTGCGCCGCGCGCTGGGTGAGGTGGCGGTCGCGATCGAACACGTGGGTAGCACGGCCGTTGCCGGCATGCCCGCCAAGGACGAGATCGATCTGCAGGTGGCGGTGCGCGCGTTGGCCGACCTCGACGGTGAGCAGATCCAGCACGACGCGGCGGCAGCCGGCTTCATCGCATTGCCGGGTCCCGCGTGGGACCGCGCGCATGAGCGGGGACCGGACGAGGTCACCCCCAAGCGGTTCCTTGCGGGCGCCGACCCACAACGAGTTGTCCACATCCACGTGCGCGACGTCGAGGGTGTCGCCCGTCGCCGGGCCCTGATGTTCCGTGACTGGCTCCGCGCGGACCCATCGGCGCGCGAGGACTACGCCGGTCTGAAGAGGTCACTACTCGAGGCAGACCTCACCAGCACGGAGTATGCCCAGGCGAAAGAGCCGTGGTGTGCCGAGGCCTTCGGGCGAGCCAGGGCGTGGGCCTCGTCCACCGGCTGGTCGATCAGCTGAGACCGTTGTCCACGCCCAGCACGATGGGCAGTGGCACCGGGGGCGTGGCCAACACATGCTCACTCAGGAACGCCAGCACGACCTCGTACCAGACCTTCGCGTGCTGGGGGGTGAGCACCCAGTGGTTCTCGTTGGGGAAGTACAAGAAGCGATGCGCCGTGGAGCCGTCCGGAGCCGCGGGGAGCCCGGAGGAGGAGAGCAGCTCGTACCACAAGCGCAAGCCTTCGCCGATCGGCACGCGGTAGTCCTTGTCGCCGTGGATCACGAGCATGGGGGTGGTGATGTGCTCCACGAACCGGTGCGGGGAGTTATCCAAGGCCATCTGCTCGGTCATCTCCCGGCTCCAGTAGAACGCCGCGTCGGTGGTGGGCCCGAAGCCATCGAGGGCCCACAGCGAAGCATGCGTGACGATGGCGTCGAAGCGGTCGGTGTGGCCCGCGATCCAGTTGGCCATGTAGCCGCCGAAGGACCCGCCGAGGGCGGCCGTGCGCTCGGCGTCGATGTCCGCACGCTGCTCCACCTCGTCGGTGAGGGCCATCAGGTCGGTGTAGGGCGCGCCGCCCCACGCCCCCCAGCCGCGTTGCACGAAGTCCTGGCCGTAGCCCGTGGACAGGGCTGGGTCCGGCAACAGGACCGCATACCCCTGGGCCACGAACACCCATGGATTCCACCGCCAAGTCCACGCGTTGTGAGAGCTCAGCGGCCCGCCGTGGATGAAGACCAGCAGCGGAGCCGGACCGTTGCCCGAGTCCGGCAGTGCCAGCCACCCACGGACGGTTGTCCCGTCGGGGGCTTGGGTGTCCACGTCCTCGATGCGGCCCGGCACCATCGGCCGGGATACCGGCCCCGGCAGCGGCGTGACCTCACCGGACGTCGTATCGATACGGACGACCTCAGCCGGGAACGCTGGGCTGCTGCGTACGGCATAGGCCACGGAGGCATCGCCGTGGGCCGGGACCACGACGGCTGAGTAGGTCGCGTCGTCGGAGGTGAGCGCCCGAACCTCCCCCGTGGCGACAGCAATGGCGAAGACCGGACCGCGCCCTGACTCATCGGCTACCGCGAGCACGGTGTTCCCGTCGGGCAGCCACGCCGTCGGGCTCGACCACAGGTCCCAGTCCGTCGCGAGGGGCGTCCTGTGGCCGGTCGCGGCGTCCACCACCCACAGACTCGGCCGGGGGGCGGAGTGCGGGGTGCTCTTCGGGCTCATCGACACGATCGCCCGAGTGCTGTCCGGACTGATTGTGGCCGAGATGACGTCGTGGTCTGCTTCGTCGATCAGCCGCGTGCACTCCCCGGTCCCGGTGTCTATCCGCAGCAGGATGGTGCGCTGCTCGGCGCGGGCCTCGAAGACGACGGCCGTGGTGAGGACGAACGCACCGTCGGGGCTGACGTCGGCCTCCTGTTCACGCAGGCTCACGGCCGGGTCGGTAGACATCCGAACCGGCTCCTGCTCATCCGTCATCGTGAACAGCTGCGGTTGCTCGGGGCTCAGGTCGTGGTCCCAGAAACGCACGGGATATCCCTGGTGCACGATGGCTTCGACGCCCGCGTCGGTGCGGGCGCGGTGAGCGGTGGCGTGCTCATCCTCGTCGGCGGCACCGGGGATCACCGGCGCGCTCACGACGGTCAGGTCGGCATCGGCAGCACAGGTTACCGAGGTGACCCCGGCCGGGCGGGCCAGCACCAGCCGGGCTTCGCCGCCACTGGCCGGGAGCAGCCACAGCCCCTGTTCCTGGACCGCGTCGTCCTCCCGCGCAGAGTCGGTGGGGCGCTTGGACGTGAAGTAGACGTCGCCGTTCACCCCGAAGGCCGGGCCGCTCTCACCCTCGGTGCTGCGGGTCAGTCGATGGGCCGGCCGGTGGCCGGCGGGGTCTACCTCCCAGAGCGCACTGACGTATGCCGTGTGCTTGTCGTTGCGGGTCGAGACCGTGGTCACCAGCCGGGTGCCGTCTGCCGAGACAACCAGGCCGTCCAGTCGCGGATGGTCGACGAAAGCCTCCAGGTCGTGGAACACGGTCGCACCGGAGTCGGAAGAAGTCATAGACCGGGTTTATCACCGAACGGCGCCCAGGTCATGTGGAATCAGGTCCACACTCGGTACGTTGAACAGGGGACGGAGATGGATCGACCTGAAAGGACCACTGGTGACCTCTCACTCCCCGCTGTTCAGGCTGGAAACCGATGCCGAGGTGCAACCCCTGCACGCACCGCTGATGCACGTGTCCATCGACGGCTTCGTCGATGCCGGCCACGTGCGAGGACAGTTGACCCGACACATCCTCGACACGTTGGAGCACCAGGTGGTGGCATCCTTCGATATGGACCAGCTCATCGACTACCGCTCCCGGCGCCCCATGATGACCTTCGACACCGACCACTGGGTGGACTACGACGACCCGTCCATGGTGCTCTACCGCGTGGTCGACTCGACCGGCCAGCCCTTCCTGCTGCTGCACGGTGACGAGCCGGACTATCAGTGGGAAGCCTTTGCCAAGGCGGTCCACCAGCTGTGCCTGGCGTTCGGGGTGCGGACCGTCGTCTCGGCCCACGGCATACCGATGGCCGTGCCGCACACTCGACCGGTGGGCATGACCCGTTTCGCCAGCGACAACGACCTGATCATCGGGAACCAACCGATGTTCGGTCAGGTCAAGGTGCCGGCCAGTGCCGAGTCGCTGTTGCATCTGCGCCTCGGTGAAGAAGGCTTGAGCACGATGGGCTTGGCCGTGCACGTGCCCCACTACCTCGCAGAGTCGTCATTCGGCGACGCCGCCGTGGCCGGCATGAACGCTTTTCTCGGACTGACCGACCTGCAGATGCCCACCACGGACTTGGTCGCTGCCGCCGGCGTGAACCGGGCCGAGATCACCGAGCAGGTGGCCGCTGCACCCGAGATCGGGGAAGCGGTGGCGGAGCTGGAGAAGCGATACGACCAGTTCCTGGAGGGTCAACGCAAGCGCACCGTCCTGGCCGCTGCCGAGGCGGACCTGCCGTCCGCCGAGGAGATCGGCGCGGAGTTCGAAGAGTTCCTTCGGGAAAGTGCGCGCGAAGAGCAAGAGGACTCCTAGTCCCCGACCTGTGATCTAGTCCCCGGCCTGTGAT
>JBASAZ010000050.1:0-2539 GCA_049650845.1 Ornithinimicrobium sp. | reverse complement strand
CGTCGGACACGCGGATGGTGGCTTTAGGTTTCGGCAAGTTCGCGCGTGCGGACCGCATCTTCGCGCTCGAACGGATCACCGGCGAGGAACGCGGCGATGGGCGCCGCACTCGAGTCTGGATCGATGGGGTGACTGACCCCTTGATTGCCTCGCGGACCGAAGCCACGATTCTTCGTGACATGGGTCAGGAGGCTGCCATAGCTGGGCCTGAGTTCGACGAGGCGCTGGACTTGGCCGAGCGTTTGGCAGCAGCGGCTGATGCAGGTCGGGTGGACCTCAGCGATCTCGGTCGTCGTGCGCGACGACTTCTGGCCTCGACAACTCCGTCCGCATAGGCTCGCGGACACTCGGCAACGGGGGCACTCGCCCGGGTCGGATGTGACTGCTTGGTGCCGGGGACCGACTTGTCACACGTGTGGGGGTGGAGCGTGTGGCACGTTGACTGTCGCGATGCCGAGGCCGGAGCGTGCGATGACGGCCAAGGAGGGTTCACCCCCCGGGTTTGACTCGCGGTGCACTGTGAACGCCGGGACTTGGACGTAGTCGCCCGCGAGGGCGTCGACCCAACCCTCGACGTTCTGGCACTCGAGTCGGAGCACCCCGCGGATGACATAAAGCATGGAGATGTTGGAGTCGTGGTGGTGCCAACCCGAGACGGCGCCAGGCTCGGTCACCACCTGGCCAGCCCACAAGCCCGGCACTTCGAACGCGCGCCGACGCAGCATCCCCGAGGTCGGGTCGGCCTCGAATAGTTCGGCAGCACGGACGATGTTCACGGGCTCGGGATGTTCCACCCCGCCACGCTAGCCCACACCCCAGGCCGGAGAACGGGTCCGGCGTGGAGCGCTCGACTGAACGCTTTGGAGACCGCGAGAACCTCAGGCAGGGTCGCGTTCGCGAAAATCATGCAGCGCGTCCAGGGCGACGGATCCAGGGCTTGGTAGATGGGGATCGATGGCATCACCACCGTTGGTTCACTCTTCGCCGATGTCTGGGACGGTGACCGATGACGCAGGCCGACTCGGCCTGTGCTGAGAATTACGCGGGCATCAAACACATTCTTCATGCCTTCGACTAGGTCTATCTGCTGGGAAACTCCTTGGATTCGTACGGCGTCTGCCACAGCTTGGCCTCCGAGCTACGCGACCTGACCCGGGCTGACAAGAACCGTCAGAGGAGCCGCCATCGTCGTATGCGTACTGTCTCCACTACCCAGCGCTTCGTCTCAGCGGCGGTCGGCAACCACATACAGCACTAGACGTCGGCCTCAAGGGATCACAGGAACAACGTCGTCACCCGGACAGTCACCCCCCGGAACGGGGCTCCGCCAGGGCACTTTGGCTATACGAACGACTGCGAGCCCTCATCAAGCCCGGGAAACGGTGCTTGACGCCGAAACTGTTGACGCCACACAAGCCAAATGTTACCTTGCGCAAAATGCCCCTTCGGAGGGAGCGGAGGTCGTATTTCAAGCTGGCCCGAGGCAACCGAAGGAGTCGCGTTCGATGGAAGAGTTTACCCAGGATTATGAGACATTCGGCCTAGGAGACATGGCGCTCCAGGGTGGTGCGACGCTGTATGACGCGAAACTTGCTTTCAAGACCTTCGGTGTGCTCAACGCCGCTAAGAGCAACGCCATCGTGTACCCGACATGGTATTCGGGGTTCCACTGGGACAACGAGTGGTTGATCGGTGAGGGCATGTCGCTGGACCCGGCAAAGTACTTCATCATCGTGCCGAATATGCTCGGCAATGGGTTGTCGAGTTCGCCCAGCAACACTCCACCCCCGCATGACCAAGCGAACTTCCCGAACGTCACCTTCTATGACCAGGTCGAGGCGCAACATAAGCTGGTCACCGAACGGTTCGGAATCGAGACTGTGGAGTTGGTAACCGGCTGGTCGATGGGCGCAGGCCAGACCTACCAGTGGGCCGTCAGCTACCCCGACATGGTGCGGCGTGCCGCCCCGTTCTGCGGCTCCTCAAAAACCAGTGAGCACAACTTCGTGTTCCTCGAAGGGGTGAAGGCAGCGCTCACCGGCCCCGAAAGTTTCCACGCTGGCTTCTACGACAGAAAGCCCGCGGAGTGCCTGCGCGCGGCCGGGCGGGTCTACGCCGGTTGGGGGTTCTCTCAGGCATTCTACTGGGACCGCGTCTACACAGACATGGGTCACTCACGACGGCTCGGCACGGATCTTGCCTTCCCAACGCTGGAGGACTTCCTCGTGCAGTACTGGGAAGGACATTTCCTCGATCGTCGTGACGTCAATGATCTGCTGGCCATGCTTTGGACCTGGCAGTACGGCGATGTCGGTGCCACGCCGGGCTTCGACGGCGACCACGTCAAGGCCTTGCAGTCAATCAAGGCCACGTTGATCGCGATGCCAGCTGAGAAAGATCTGTACTTCCCGCCCGAGGACGAGAAATACGCGTCGCAGTACATACCGCACGGGGAGGTTCGCGTGATCCCAGGCGTGTGGGGACACTTCGCCGGAAGCGGCGACAGTCCCGTAGATCTCCAGTGGATTGACACTGTCAT
>JBASAZ010000049.1:0-40513 GCA_049650845.1 Ornithinimicrobium sp. | reverse complement strand
AAAAGAGCCATGACATGACAACCAAGATAATTGGCATCGATTTTTAGCACGCTGTTGAGTTCTCAAGAATCAAACACACACCAACATCAAACACCACAACGGGCGCTCTCAGATCGGGGCAACCTCTAAAGACTATCTACGCCCAAGCACTCAGTCAAAATCAACCGGGCGCTGGTTCGCATGGAGAATGCTCTCCATCGTCGTCGAGGGTGTCAGTCCGAGGGACCGGCCAGCACGCGCGTTGATCTGCGTGGTGTCCGTGCCTCCCTGTCGGGCTGGCGGAGATGAACATTAGCCGTTGTCGAGGCGACACACAAATCCGGTGTCAGGGCGTGGCGGTCCGACGCAGGGCGGCCAGACTCTTCCGGCCTCGCTTGAGCACGGCGACCCGCCCACCGACGAAATCGTTGCTGTCGAGCACGGCGTCCGGGTCATCGACGCGGACGTTGTTCACGCTGACTCCCCCGTCGGCGAGGAGCCGGCGCGCCCCTCCCCGAGACGGGGCCAGCCCTGTGCCCACCAGCGCGTCGAGCACGCTGGACCCGACCGCGACGTCGGCGACCGGGAGGGCGGCCGTCGCATCGGCAAGAGTCTGCGGATCGAGCGCAGCCGGATCGCCCTTGCCGAAGAGGACCTCGCTGGCGCGCTGGACCATCTCGGTGGAGTGTGCGCCGTGCACCAGCGTGGTCACGTCGAGCGCCAACGCCCGCTGCGCAGCTCGCCGAAAGGGTTCCTCCGCGGTGGCCTTAGCCAGTGCGTCGATCTCAGCGCGATCGCGATCGGTGAAGACCTTCAGCAGGGTCACGACGTCGGCGTCATCGACGTTGAGCCAGTACTGGTAGAAGGCGTAGGGGCTCGTGAGGTCGGCCGAGAGCCAGATCGCGTTGCCCGCGCTCTTGCCGAACTTTTCGCCGGCCGAGTCCGTCAGCAGCGGAGTGGTCAGGGCGTGGACCGATGCACCCTCGACACGGTGAACCAGGTCCACCCCTGCGGTCAGGTTGCCCCACTGGTCCTGGCCACCGGTTTGGACGCTCACGTCCTCGTTCCGGAAGAGGTGCAGGAAGTCGAGCGCCTGCAGAATCTGATAGCTGAACTCGGTGTAGGAGATGCCCTCCTGGCTATCCAGGCGCGCGGCAACCGCGTCCTTGCGGATCATCTGGTTGACCCGGAAGTGCTTGCCGACGTCCCGCAGGAAGTCGAGTGCGCTGATCGGCTCGGTCCAGTCCAGGTTGTTGACCATGGTCGCCGCGTTGTCGCCGGTGAAGTCGAGGAAGGGCTGGACCAGATCCTGGATACGCGCCACGTACGAGGCAGTCTCATCCTTGGTGCGCAGGACGCGTTCGGCCGTCGGCCGAGGATCACCGATCAGCCCCGTCGACCCCCCGACCAGGCACACCACCCGGTGTCCGGCGCGCTGAAGGTGGCGCAACACGATCAGCTGGACGAGATTGCCGAAGTGCAGCGACGGAGCGGTGGGGTCGAAACCGCAGTACACGGAGCGCCGCGCCCCACTGAGGTGCTCGCGCAGCTGCGCCTCGTCCGTGGTCTGGGCCACCAAGCCCCGCCATTGCAACTCATCGATGATGTCACTCACGTGTGCCGGCCTCGTCTATCGGTTCGTCGCTGTCGCCGATCGGCTTCAGCTCACGCATACCTTGCCCTATCGGGCTGCACTCGGCGGAACGGCGCGGCGCGACTTCGCTGCGCGGTAGGCCGAGACCGTGGGGTCGCCGGTGATCCAGAACCGCCACGGGTATGCCGATCCGTCCCCACCGGCCCCGCTTACCCCCACTCGCGCGCCCGTGCTGACGCTTCGGCCCTCGAGCTGCTCGTGGCCATCCAGGACCAGGTCGCCGGCGGGGTCGCAGACGTCCGCTCCGTTGTGCTGCAGGTCCACGCCGAGCGCGGAGGTCAACCGGGCTGGGCCTCGGGCCAGATCAACGAAGGCGTGCGGTCGCTGCCGGCCACGATCACGGCGAGACCGGGCCGCTGCTTCTCCTTCGACCACCTCACCGGCTCGCAACAGGAGGGCAGCAGCGGTCCCGGGCGGTCCACATACGACATTGAGACAGTGATGCATCCCGTAGCTGAAGTAGACGTAGGCGTGCCCGGCCTGGCCAAACATGATCTGAGAACGGGGGGTGGGTCCGCGGAAGGCGTGTGATCCCGGGTCGTCTGGACCGCAGTACGCCTCGACCTCGCTGAGCCGGATCGCGACCCCTGCGTGGCGCACTACCCGACCGAGCAACCGCGGGGCGATATCCAGCACGTCACCGGCGAGCCAACCGCGATCGTGACTACTCATGCGCGCTTCCCGAATCGGTGATCCAGTCTCCCACCCAGGCCCCAGCCCGTGGCGAGCAGCGCCACTGCTGCAGCTCCGACGGGTAGGGCCAGACTGACGATCCCCAGCATGAACAAGCCCGTTTCGTCCTGGGACCACCACACGTAGAGGGTGATCATCACCGACATCCAGGAGATCGCGGCCAAGGCCATCAAGGTCGGGAACCGTCGCACGGCGACCGCTCCGATCAGCACACCCCACAGAGCGAGCGTGACGAAGAAGGCGGTGTAGCCCGACGGCGGCAGGTATCCGAAGTCGCTGCGGAACGGCCACACCCACATCGCCCACGCCACTGGTCCGGCCAGGATGGCGAAGAGGACCCCGGCGATTGCACGCGGCTCGGAGACGCCGGGGGTGGCAACGTCATCTGGAGTGCGGGTCACATCCCGAATATAGGTCGTGATACCTCGCGCACATCCAACGCTCGCGCACCCTAACGCTCGAGGCGCACCGGCAGCGGCGTGTCGATCCATTCCCTCGCGCGCGTGACCTGGTGGCCGAGCCGCACTCGTTGCTCGGCGACCCTCACCGGGGCTGTCCCACCGGGGGCGTCCCGGGACGCCAGCGATCCGGCCACGCTGAGCACGTCACGCACGTCGGGCGTGAGGTGCTCACTAATTGATCGCAAGTCGTTATCGGACAGGTCGTGCAGGCCGATACCTCGTGACTCGCAGACCTGCACGCACTCCCCCGCCACCTCATGAGCCACCCGGAAGGCCACACCGTGGCGCACCAACCATTCCGCGACGTCGGTGGCCAGGGAGAACCCCTGCGGCGCCAGGTCCTCCATCCGTTCGGTGTTGAAGGTCAACGTGTCCACCATGCCGGCGACCGCCGGCAACAACAGCCGCAGTGAGTCGATGGCGTCGAAGACCGGTTCCTTGTCTTCTTGTAGGTCTCGGTTGTAGGCCAGCGGCAACCCCTTCAGGGTGGCCAGCAACCCGGCAAGATCGCCGATGATCCGCCCTGCCTTGCCCCGAGCCAGTTCGGCAACGTCGGGATTCTTCTTCTGCGGCATGATGCTCGACCCCGTCGAGAACGAGTCGTGGAGCTTGACGAAGGCGAACTCAGCCGTGGCCCACAGGATGACCTCTTCGCTGATCCGCGACAGGTTCACCGCGATCATCGCCGTGATGAATCCGAACTCCGCCGCAAAGTCGCGACTGGCCGTGGCGTCGATCGAGTTCTCCATGGCTCCGCGCATGCCCAGGTCGGCGGCGATCGCCTCGGGGTCCAGGCCAAGGGAGGAGCCGGCCAGGGCGCCACTGCCGTAGGGCGAGTAGGCCGTACGAGCGTCCCAGTCCTGGAAACGCTGCACATCCCGCAGCAGCGCCCAGCCGTGAGCTTGCAGATGGTGAGCCAACAGCACAGGTTGCGCGTGTTGCAGGTGCGTTCGGCCGGGCATGGCGGCATCGGGATGCGCCTGTGCTTGGTTGAGCAACGCCGAGATGACCTCACTGACCTCGGCGCACAGCACCCGCGCCTCGTCCCGCAGGTACATCCGGAACTGGGTGGCGACCTGGTCGTTGCGGGAGCGTCCAGCGCGCAGTCTGCCGCCCACGTCCGGGCCGATGCGCTCGATGAGCCCGCGCTCCAAGGCCGTGTGCACATCCTCGTCGTCCTCGGCCGGGGTGAACGCCCCGGACGTCACATCCGCCAGCAGCGCACGCAGGCCATCCAGCATGATCGTGAGGTGTTCATCGCTGAGCAACCCAGCGGCATGCAGGACACGTGCGTGCGCACGAGAACCGGCGATGTCGTAGGGAGCCAGCCGCCAGTCGAAGTGCGTGCTCTTGCTCAACGCGGCGAGGGCTTGGCTGGGACCACCGGCAAACCGTCCGCCCCACAGGCTCAACGTCACTGCGCCGCCTTGAGGTCGCGCGCGGCGGCCATCTTGGCCGGCAGCGCCCACAGCTCGATGAATCCCTTGGCCATGGACTGGTCGAAGGTGTCCTGCTCGTCGTAGGTGGCCATGCCGTAGTCGTACAACCCGACCGGGGAGCGACGTCCGGTCACGGTGGCCCGTCCACCCTGCAGCCTCAGCCGCACCTCACCGCTGACGTACTGCTGCGAATCGTCGATGAACCCTCGCAAGGCCTTGTGCAACGGGGAGAACCACAAACCGTCGTAGGTCAGCTCGGTCCACCGCTGGCCGACGGTGCGCTTGAACCGAGCTAGCTCGCGTTCCACCGTGACGTTCTCCAGCTCTTGATGCGCGGCGATCAGCGCCATCGCTCCGGGGGCCTCGTAGACCTCACGGCTCTTGATGCCGACCAACCGGTCTTCCACAAGGTCGAGCCGGCCCACGCCCACCGCTCCGGCGCGGGCGTTGAGTTGCTCGATTGCTTGGAGCATCGTGACGGGTTGCCCATCGATGGCCACCGGCGCCCCGGCTTCGAAGGTGAGGGTGACCTCGTCAGCCTCATGGGGCGCCGCGGGGTCCGAGGTGTAGGCGTAGATGTCCTCAATCGGGGCGTTCCAGATGTCCTCGAGGAAGCCGGTCTCCACGGCCCGGCCCCACACGTTCTGGTCGATCGAGTACGGGTTCTTCTTGGTCGTCTCGATGGGCAGGTTGTTGGCGTGGGCAAAGTCAATGGCCTTGTCCCGGGTCAGGGTGAGGTCGCGCACCGGCGCGATGCAGGTCAGGTCGGGTGCCACGGACGCGATGCCGGCCTCGAAGCGAACCTGGTCGTTGCCCTTGCCGGTGCAGCCGTGCGAGACCGTGGTCGCGCCGAACTCCCGGGCCGCTTGGACCAAGTGCTTCACGATGACCGGGCGAGACAGGGCAGAGACCAGCGGGTAGCGGTCCATGTACAGCGCATTGGCCTTCAGCGCCGGCAGGCAGTACTCGTCGGCGAACTCCTCGCGCGCGTCGGCCACGTAGGCCTCCACCGCGCCGCAGTCCAGCGCTCGCTGTCTGATGACTTCGAGGTCTTCGCCGTCCTGTCCCACGTCGACAGCGACCGCGACGACTTCGGCTCCGGTCGCTTCGGCGATCCAACCGATAGCCACAGAGGTGTCGAGTCCGCCGGAGTAGGCGAGGACGATCCTGTTGGTCATGTGTGCGTGCTCCTATGTCGAGGTTGTCGAGGTGATCAGGCGTGCGGGAAGGGGTATGCAGAGGGTCGACGGCGCGGCCAGACCGAGGGTCAGTCGCCGCTGACCGTTCGCTCGACGCCGGCCAGCGCGAGGAATCGTGCCGCCGTGGCTGATCCTTCGACGTCGTCCCTGGTGATGACCAGGATCGTGTCGTCGCCGGCGATGGTGCCCAGGACGTCGTGAGCGTCGCTGCGATCGATGGCCGAGGCAAGATATTGGGCGGCTCCCGGCGGGGTGCGCAGGACCACCTGGTTGCCCGAGCTGCGCGCGCTGACCAGCAGCTCCTCGCACAGCCGCGCGAGCCGACCGGACACCTCGGCCAGGTCTTGAGCCGGCCGAGGGGTGGTGTCACCGCCTGCTCCGGGCACCGCATACACCAGCGTCGCGCCGGGGGTAGGGCGAATCTTGACCGCCCCCAGTTCCACGAGGTCCCGGGACAAGGTCGCTTGGGTGATGCTGATGCCGTCTTGCTCGAGCAAGATCAACAGGTCTGCCTGGGACGAGACCGACTCTCGCTCCAGCAGATCGGTGATCCGTTGATGCCGTGCGGCCCGAGTCGTCGGTATTGCCGGGTCCACTGCCGTGGGCCGCGACTGCTCGCTGATCATCACACCGAGGAACTATACAGAGTGCTGCATGATTATTCACATTGGTCTCAACGGCTAGGCCATCGGGTCGTCGTCCCCCCAAGGCCGCAGCCGGATCATTCGAGACCCGTCCGACAGTCCCTGCGATGCCTTTGCGCGCAGGGTGTCGAGGTCGTCCGAGCCGGCCCGAACCATCCGTCCGGAGAAGGCGTCCAGCTCCCCGGCGGCGATAGCCACAGCCAAGTCGGTCACATCCTTGGGGTCCGTCCATTCGGTTCGGCCCGCGTGCGCAGCCATGGCCAGGGTCATATCGGTCTTGATCACCCCCGGAGCGAGGTCAAAAGCCCGGATCCCGTGTTCAGCACCAGCATCAGCCGTGGCGCCCGTGATCCGGGCCAACGCTGACTTCGAGGCCGTATAGGCACTCAGCACCGGGTCCGCCCGAGTGGCGGCGCCCGAGTTCATATTGATGAATCGGCCGCCGCCCTGCTCGATCATGATCGGCGCAACGGCGCGCGTCACCAGGAAGGGGCCGCGCACGTTGGTGACCATGACCTGCCACCACTGGTCGACATCAGCCTCCCAGATCGGCACTTCGTCCTCGATCAGCCCGGCGTTGTTGACCACGAGGTCGATGCTGGGCCGGGCCTGTTGCACGGTGCTCACCATGTCGTCCACGGCGGCGGCGTCGCTGACGTCGCAGACCACCGCCATGTGGGGGCGCTCCGCCGCCTCCAACGACTCGGCGACCGCGGCGAGGCTCTGTCTCGATCGGCCCAGCACCACGACGAACCACCCTGCCTCGGCCAGGGCAAGGGCCAGGTGAGCGCCGATGCCTCGGGATCCCCCGGTGACGATGGCAGTCTTCATCAGCGCTGCACCGCCCCATGATCGCTCGCTGCTCGCCGCACGGCGGCGTCTCGCGCATCGTTGACCTCTTCGGTGCGCAGCGTGCGATCTGCGGCCCGGAACGTCAGCCGGAAGGCCAATGACTTTGCCGTCGCCTCGATCTGATCGCCGGCGTAGACGTCGAACAGCGCGATCGACTCCAACAGCTCGCCCGCGCCCACCCGTAAGGAGGCTTCGACGTCGGCGTTGGGCACCGCTCTGGCCACCTGGAGGGCAACATCCGAGGTGGCCGCCGAATGGGTGGAGATCGTCTGCGCTTGCGCCCGGTCCACACTCCGTGCCGCCACGACGTCCAGATCGAGCTCGGCCGCCACGGTGCGTGGTGCTAAGCCAAGGGCGGCGATCACCTTTGGATGCAGTTCGCCTGCCCACCCGAACACGACCTCGTCCTCCCCATGACCCCATGACAGACGCACGCACCTGCCCGGGTGCCAGGGCATCCGGGCTTCGGCCACGGCCCTGACCTCGCGCAAGCCGGCGACCTCGGCCACCGCTCGAGCCCACGCCACCGCATCGCTGGCTTGGACCCCACGCCCCTTCCCCCACCAGCCGGTCCGTTCGATCGCACCGCTGGCGATCATGGCGACGTGCCATGGCTGAGGGGGCACAGCCTGCCGGATCTCGCTCAACACGGTGTCATCAGGCACGCAACCCCCCGTCGGGGTCGGCGCCGACCGTCCGGTTGCGGTGGCGAGGGTGTCAATCTCGAACAGGGCGACATCCTTCGCGCCGCGGGCGATATTGCGCCGCAGCGCGTCCGGAAGGGTCTGCAGCAACTCGGTCCGCATCAGGGGGGCCTCATCGCTCAGCGGGTTGGCTAGCACCACGGCGGCCCGGCGCGGGTCGGTGTGCGACAGCCCCAGCTCATCGAATCTCTTGGTCCCGGTGAAGGGATAGGTCAACACTTCGGTCAGGCCGTGGCCGGCCAACGTTGCGCCAATACTGCGGCGCAACCGCTGATGCTGACTCAGGCCCCTGCCGCCGGGCGCGGCGGGCACCAACGACGGGATCTTGTCGTATCCGTCGATGCGAGCCACTTCTTCGACCAAGGTCGTCGGATCGACCAGGTCGGGGCGCCAGGACGGTGGCAGCACGGCCACGCGGCGCAGGTCTTCGTCGTGCTGGGGCTGCACCACACAACCAATCACCTCCAGCACCTCGATGACCCGCTGGCGGGAATAGTCGACCCCGACGTATCGGCTCGGCAGTGACAGGTCGAGGTCGATCGGGGTGCGCTCGCGACGGTGGTCGACATCGGTGATCAACGGATCGCCGCGGCCGGCGCCGAACTCGACTAGCAGATCGGTGGCCATCTGTGCGGCCACGTCGCAGAGGTCTGGATCGACCCCGCGCTCGAACCGCTTGGACGCCTCGCTCGGCAGTCGGTGTCGACGCGCGGTGCGGCCCACGGTGCGGGCGTCGAAGTGCGCCGACTCGATCAACACGTCCGTGGTGGTGGCGGACACCTCGCTGGACTGTCCGCCCATCACGCCGGCCAGAGCGAGGACGGTGCCCGCTTCGGCGAGGCCCTCTCCACCGCCACGACCGCTGCTTTCTCCACCGCTGCCGCCACCACCGGCGTCGGTGATCACGAGGTCCTCGGTATGCAGCGTCCGCGTCACATCGTCCAGTGTGGTCAGCGACTCTCCCGCTCCAGCGCGGCGCACCACGATCGGACCTGTGAGGTGGGCCAGGTCGAACGCGTGCAGCGGCTGTCCCATGGCCAGCATCACGTAGTTGGTGACGTCGACCGCCAACGAGATGGGACGCATACCCGCCTGCGTCAAGCGGGACGCCATCCACCGTGGGGTGGGCGCGGTGAGGTCAAGATCGCGCACGATCCGCGCGACGTAGCGGTCACAGCCGGCGACGCCCTGGATCGGTTGCTCGTCGCGAAGCTCCACCGCGAAGCCACCGGCGCGCGCGCCGTCGACGGGACGCTCGGCGGGATCGGTGAACGCGGCGTCGGTCGAGTGCGAATATTCTCGAGCCACTCCCCGCAGCGAGAAGCAGTAGCCGCGGTCGGGGGTGACGTTGATCTCGACGACCTCCTGGTCCAGGCCGAAGGCCGCGATCAGGTCATCACCGGGCTCCAGGGCGTCGGCTTCGGCTCCGAAGTAGTCGCTCAGCACGATGATGCCGTCCGACTCCTGTCCCAGGCCGAGCTCCTTGGCCGAGCAGAACATCCCGGCGCTGACGTGCCCGTAGGTCTTGCGGGCCGAGATCTCGAAGTCACCGGGCAGCACTCCACCCGGCAAGATGACGGCCACCAGGTCGCCCACTGAGAAGTTGTGCGCGCCGCAGACGATGCCCTGTGGCGTTCCGTCGCTGACCTGCTGGCCGTGCTGACCGACGTCCACCCGGCACCAGTTGATCGTCTTGCCGTTCTTCTGCGGCTCGAGCGTCATCTCGAGCACGCGCCCGACGACCAACGGTCCGGTCACGTCGCCACCGGACAACCCTTCTTCTTCCAACCCGACACGCACGAGCGCGGCCGCGATCTGCTCGCCGCTCACGTCTGCGGGCAGGTCGACGTACTCGGCCAACCACGGCACCGGAACCAGCATCAGATCTCCATCCCGAACTGCGCCGAAAAGCGCACGTCGCCCTCGATCATTTCTCGCATGTCGGCGATGCCGTTGCGGAACATCAGCGAGCGCTCGACCCCCACGCCGAACGCGAACCCTTGGTAGCGCTCGGGGTCGATGCCGGTGCTGCGCAGCACGTTGCGATGGACCATGCCGCATCCACCCCACTCGATCCACCCGGTGCCTTTGCACGTCCGACAGACCGGATCGGCGCCGCGGCAGACAAAACAGCGCACGTCCATCTCCGCACTCGGCTCAGTAAACGGGAAGTATGAGGGACGCAGCCGGGCGACGATGCCCTCACCGAACAGCGACTGGGCCAACCGGTCCAGCGTGCCCTTCAGGTGGGCCATCGTCAGACCTTCGTCGACCGCCAGCCCTTCGAGCTGGTGGAAGACCGGGGTATGAGTGGCGTCGAGCTCATCGGTCCGGAACGTCTTGCCTGGCGCGGCAACGTACAACGGCACCCCGCGCTCCAGCAGTGAGCGAGCCTGCACCGGCGAGGTGTGGGTGCGCAACACCAAGCCGCCGTCGGCGGGCTCGACGAAGAAGGTGTCCTGCATCTGCCGCGCTGGGTGGTCGGCGTCGAAATTCAGGGCGTCGAAGTTGAACCACTCTGCCTCGATCTGGGGACCGTCGGCAATCTCCCACCCCATGGCCACCATGACGTCGGCCATCCGCTCGGCCATCAGGCTCACCGGGTGGCGCCTTCCCAGGGGGCGGGCTCCCGGCACGGCGGTCAGGTCGATGGCTTCGTCAGTCAGGATGCGCTCGTCGCGCTCGGCCTCGAGGGCCGTGGTCCGGGCCGCGATCGCCTGGGTCACTCGCCCCCGGGCCTGACCCACCAGCTTGCCGGCGCGCGCCTTGTCGGCAGCGGGCAGCGAGCCGATCGACCGGTTCGCCAGCGACAGCGGCGACTTCTCCCCCGCATGCGCCAGACGGACGTCCTTCAGACCATCGAGTGAGTCGGCCGAGGCGACCGCATCGAGGGCCGCGGCGACCCACGCGTCGATCCGTTGCGGATCCGGGGCACCGGAGGAGGACGGCTCGTCTGGACTCAGGGTTCGGGACACGCGCGCCAGTCTAAGGACGTTGAGGCGTGAGCGGGCGCACTAACCGGCGCCCGTCACCGCGGACGACCGAGCGACGAGGTATGCAGGCATACGGTGGCGGCCATGGCGAGGTTGAGCGACTCGGCGTGGCCCACGATCGGCACGGCGACGACGTCGTCGCACTGCTCGCGAATCTGAGATGGCAAGCCCCATGCTTCGTTGCCCAGAACCCAGGCGTGCGGCCCGCTGAGGTCCACGTCCGGTAGGACCAGAGATGACCCGCCGTCGGCGGCATAGACACGCAGACCAGCTTGTCGACAGGCGGTGATCGCCTCGGTCACGCTCGACCCGGTGGCGATCGGCACGTGGAAGGCCGACCCCACGGTGGAGCGGATCACCTTCGGGTTGTGCAGGTCGACGCTGGCGTCGGTGATCACGACGGCAGCGGCCCCAAAGGCATCAGCGGCCCGGATGACCGTGCCCGCGTTGCCCGGGTCGCGAACGTTGCTCAGCACGACCGCGAAGCCGTCCCCGACCTGAGCCAGGGCCTGGGCCAACGAGACGTCGATCCTGCGGGCAACCGCCAGCACGCCCTGAGGGTGCTGGGCATCGGCCATGAAGGCCATGATCTCCTCAGCGCACTCATACACCCCGGCGCGGGCTTCCCGCGCCAGCTCCAGGATGTCGCTGTGGGTCCGCGCCCCCTGCGGGGTGACGTAGACGTCGACCACGTGCGCGGCGGCATACGACAGCAGCTCGCGGACGGCGTGCGGCCCTTCGACCAGGAACCGTTCGCTACGTTGCCGGGCAGCACGACGCCCCAGCGCGGCCACTGACCTGACGCGTTCGCTGCGTGGGCTCACCAGCACGGTGCGGCGTTCAGGCATATGAATGTCGCTGTGCGACACGTGGTCGGCGCCGGGGCGATGAGTGCGCAGTGCTCACACCGCGGTGACCCGCGGTCGCGGTCAGGCGGCGTCCGTGGTGGTCTTGGCCTGCTGACTGGGAACGTTGGCGCGAGACAGCTCGACGAGCGCGGCGAACGCGGCTTCGTCGTTCACGGCCAGATCGGCGAGCATGCGACGGTCGACCTCGATCTCAGCGGCTTTGAGGCCCTGGATGAACCGGTTGTACGTCATGCCGTGCGCGCGGGCTGCGGCGTTGATGCGTTGGATCCAGAGCCGACGGAAGTCACCCTTCTTCTTGCGTCGGTCGTTGTAGCTGTAGACCAGCGAGTGGGTGACCTGCTCTTTTGCCTTGCGGTAGAGCCGCGAGCGTTGACCGCGGTAGCCGCTGGCCCGCTCGAGGATGACCCGGCGTTTCTTATGGGCGTTAACCGCCCGCTTCACGCGTGCCACGTGAGAACTCCTTGCGTTTCAGTGTTGCTTGAGAATGGTCGTTGCGTGGGAAAACCCACAGCTCCGGTCAGCGACCGAGCAGCTTCTTGGCCTTCTTGACATCGCTGGCCGCGACGGGGACATCGTTGACCAGGCGGCGAGCCGCCGTTGAGGAACGTTCCTGGAACTTGTGGACGTGGCGAGCGCGCTGACGCATGATCTTGCCTGAGCCCGTCACGCGGAAGCGCTTCTTGGCGCCGCTGTGCGTCTTCATCTTCGGCATGAGCCGATCTCCTTCGTGCTGGGGCGTGCGCCGATCGTCGACGCGCGCCGTGGGTGTGCGCCGCCGAGTGCGGGCGGCGCGGATAGTGCTGGTCTAGGCGGGTTGCTCGCTGTCAGCGGGCGAGGCGGGTGCTGAGTCGCTGGTGCGCTCGGCTTCACGCTTCTTCTCGTTGCGCACCGCGGTCTTCTTCTTGGCCGGCCCCAGCACCATGACCATGTTGCGGCCATCTTGCTTCGGAGCGCTTTCGACGAACCCGAGCTCGGCGACGTCTTCGGCCAACTTCTGCAACAGCCGGAAACCCAACTCGGGCCGAGACTGCTCACGGCCCCGGAACATGATGGTTACCTTGACCTTGTCACCGCCGTTGAGGAAGCGCACGACGTGGCCCTTCTTGGTGCCGTAGTCGTGAGCATCGATCTTCGGCCGGAGCTTGATCTCCTTGATGACCGTGTTGACTTGGTTCTTGCGGGACTCCCGCGCCTTCATGGCGGCTTCGTATTTGAACTTGCCGTAGTCCATGAGCTTGGCGACGGGAGGACGAGCCATCGGCGCCACTTCGACCAAGTCGAGATCGGCCTCGGCGGCCAGACGCAACGCGTCTTCGACGCGCACGATGCCGACCTGCTCACCATTGGGGCCAACGAGGCGCACTTCCGGGACCCGGATGCGATCGTTGATGCGAGGTTCGCTGATGTTCTTGCTCCTTCGTCAGGTCAATGTCTGCACCGCGCCGTGATGTCAGGACACGTTAAAGGCCCCTCGCACACGCTGCGCGAAGGGCCTGGGGATCCGGGGTCGCCGAGCTGACGCACATGTCGCGTCCTGCTCTGCAACCGTTTGACCGGCCATCCTCACGTGGATGGAGGTGGAAGCTCAGGTGGCCCCTCTTGCACCGTGTGCATTTCGTCACGATCGTTCCGTTTGCATCATGACTGCACACGCGGTTTCCTCGATAGTATCAGCGGGTGTGCCGATCACACAGTTGGCGCACCCCTCACACGGCACCGCCGAAAGGAAAAGCATGTCGCACAACACTGGCTCGACCACGGATTCTGGGGCTCCGGCACCGAGCGATCGCAACAGCCTCACCGTGGGTGCGGATGGCCCCATCCTGCTGCACGACACGCACTTCCTGAATCAGATGGCGCACTTCAACCGTGAACGAGTGCCGGAGCGCAACGTGCACGCCAAGGGCGGCGGCGCGTTCGGCACCTTCGAGACGACTGCGGACGTGTCGGCATACACCAAGGCCGCGCTGTTCCAGCCGGGAGTGAGCACGGAGATGTTGGCCCGTTTCAGCACGGTGGCGGGCGAGCAGGGCTCCCCGGACACGTGGCGCGACCCCCGCGGCTTCTCGCTGAAGTTCTACACCACCGAGGGCAACTACGACCTGGTCGGAAACAACACGCCGATCTTCTTTGTCCGCGACACGATGAAGTTCCCCCACTTCATCCGCTCGCAGAAGCGGCGTGGCGGCAACGGCCTGCGGGACAACCACATGCAGTGGGACTTCTGGTCGCTCAACCCCGAGTCTGCCCACCAGGTGACGTACCTGATGGGTGAGCGGGGCATTCCGCGATCCTGGCGTGAGATGAACGGATACGGCTCGCACACCTACATGTGGATCAACGCCGAGGGCGTGAAGTCGTGGGTCAAATACCACTTCCAGTCCAACCAGGGCGTGCACGGCCTGACCGGAGAGGAGGCCACGCGGATCGCCGGAGAAGACGCCGACTTCCACCGTCGTGATCTCTACGAGTCGATCGAGGCAGAGAAGTATCCGTCCTGGACACTGTCGGTGCAGGTCATGCCCTACGAGGACGCCAAGAGCTATCACCTCAACCCGTTCGACCTGACCAAGGTGTGGCCGCACGAGGACTACCCGCTGCACGAAGTTGGCACCATGACGCTGAACCGCAACGTCGAGAACTTCTTCGCCGAGATCGAGCAGGCTGCCTTCGAGCCGTCGGCGCTGGTGCCGGGCATCGGTTTCTCGCCGGACAAGATGCTGCTTGGGCGAGCCTTCGCCTATGCCGACACGCACCGCTACCGGATCGGGCCCAACTATCACCAGTTGCCGGTCAACCGGGCCAAGAACGTGGACCAGGTCAACACCTACACCTTCGACGGTCCGATGGCCTATGACCACAGCGGAGACGCCGCCGTCTACGCTCCGAACAGCCAGGGCCGTGGGTATGCCGACCAAACCGGTGAGATGGACGAGTCGTGGGAGAGCGATGGTCCGATGATGCGCCAGGCCTACACCCTGCGCGAGGACGATGACGACTTCACCCAGGCCGGCAACCTGGTCCGCAACGTGTGGAACGACCAGCAACGGTCGGACTTCGTCGACACCGTGGCTGGTCACCTCCTCGGCGGAGTCAAGGGCGACGTGCTGGAGCGCGCCTTCGGCTACTGGAAGAACGTCGATGAGGACACCGGCGCCCGGATCGAAGCGGCCGTGCGCGCCGGAGTCGGCGGCGCGAACCCCGGGGGTGAGGACGAGATGGCAGCGGTCGAAAGCCGCTAGAGCCGCAGCCCGCTAGCCCGGGCCCGGATCCTCGATCAGCCGAAAGGCAATGGCGTCGATCCTGGCCCGGGCCTCGCCGTCGCTGGCGATCCGTCCGCCCACGCGTTCGAGCAGCTCGTTGATCTGCGGCGGGGTCAACCCTGCCTTCAGCGTCAGCCGGATCACCAAGGCCCCGTCAGACCCCCCGTCCAACGCCCACCTCGCGATCTGCCGCTCCCCGTTGGTGGCGGCGTGCACGGCCGCAGCAACGTGATGATCGCGGTGCGCGGGCTGCCACTCCCGGCCCATCGCCAGCGCCCAGACCATCGACGTCCGCAGCTCGCGGGTGTGCTCGGTGCCCAGGTCCAGGAGCACGACGTCGCAGCCTTCCTGCACGGCCGCCAGTGCGGCGCGTTGGGGACTGACCGGCACCGGACGCGCTGTGGCGTCCCACCGCGTGAGCTGCTCGATGCTGGTGAACGCCGGCAGTGCCTTGCGGCCATCCGGAGCGCTCAACGTCACCGCAGCCATGTCGCTGGAGGCTCCTTCCCCCGGCACCGCCACGATCGGGATGATCAGCCGGGCGGCGGACAGGGCGGCCATCACGGTGATCTCGGCGTCGTCATCGGCGGCACCGAGCGCTGCGAGCAGGGCCGGGTCACCGGCACCCTCGTCGGCATCGAACCCGGTCCCGGCCAGGGTCCGGCCTTGCCACGGAACGCCGGCCGTATCATGGCCGTGCTCGGGATGATGACCCTCGAATCGTCCGGTCACGGCGTCACCGCAGCCAACGCCTGCGGGAGCGTGAACGTGCCCTGATGCAGGCCGGCGCCGAGCACGACCCCCCACAGGCCAATGCCGTCCAACGCTGCCAGCGCCGCCACATCGGCCACGCTGCCCACCCCGCCGGAGGCCACCACCGAAGCACCCGGCACCGCCGCGACGATCTGCGAGGTCACCGAGCCGAACATCTCGATGTCGGCACCGCGCCGGCTGCCGTCCCGAGAGGCATCCGCGACAAGGAACTGGGTCGCGCCGCAACCGGCCAGGCGGGGCACGACGACGTCCAACGGGCCCACACGCACTCCGCTGCCGCGCGCCACGACCACCCCCTCACGCACGTCCACGCCAACCACCACGCGCGGACCGTATTCGCCGCTCGCCCAGGAGATGAGCTCGAGGTCCAGCAGGACACTGCTCGCCAGGTTGACGCGCCGGGCGCCAGTGGCCATCGCCGCCATGATTCCAACACGATCATCGACCCCGCCGGACAACTGCACGGGGACCGGCACGGAGTCGATGATGTGCGCCAGCAGGCGGAGGTTCTCTCCGCGGCGAAAGGCTCGGTCCAGGTCGACCAGATGCAGCCACCGAGCGCCCTGCTGCACCCAGCTCCTGGCCACCCTCAGCGGGTCATCACACTCCCCCACAGCAACTTGGCTGGCCCGCCCCTGCACAACGTCGACGGCGGGCAGCAGCTGCACACTCACGCCCCCAGTCCCAGCTCGTGCCGCAGAGCCACCGCGTCCTTCACGGCATCCTCGAAGTAGTGGACCTCGCGCTGATCAGGGTCGTGGGGGTGCGCACCCTTCCACGAACGCGGCACCGCCGGGTCGACCAGCACCTCGGCCCCCGGCAGGCCGAGCAGCGAGACGATGGCGCTGAGCAGTCGTTGAGGTGGGTGGTGCCGTTGGGCCAGCAGGTCGATGAGCTCACTGCGGTTGCCACCTCGTGCGGCAGCCATCACCTGGTGCGGCGAGGCCACCTCCACCCCCGGGGGCCGCAGCAGTCCGGCCTGCGGGTCCCAGATGACCCAGCGAATCGTGCGCCGCCAGTGTTTCGACTGCACGGTGATCACCGCGCGGTCGTCGATGACCCAGAATCCGATGGCGGGGGCAAGTTTGACCGGAGCGGGCCGGGCGGCACACATCATCGCGGCGTCGTCGTAGGGGGCGCCCACCGCGGATCGGTCGCGCGGCACCAACACGGTATGCAGGCCGAGGCGGTGGACCAGCACTGGCACGACGCTCTTGGCCGCCCAGTGGTCGACGTCGCGGGTCCTCGCTCGGCTGAACCACATCCCGGTCGGCGCCAGTCGGGCGGGCCGGGAAGAAACAGAAGTCACGGCCTCAGTCTAAGAACTGATGACGTGGTGAGCTTCGACGCGGCGCCCCCGCGTCGAAGCCTTTGGCAGCCGTCGCGCCACCCGGTCGCCCGAAACCACTGGGGCCGCTGGGACCGTGGTGGTCGTAGAAGACCCGGTCGACCACAAACCGACAGCGTCGAGCGCTCTGCCGCCACTCCTGGGCCAGATCCCCACCGCTGCCGCGCGGACGGTGCAGAATCAACGAGATGCCCTCAGCATCGCGTTGGTCACTAGGCACCGAATCCACCGGACGCCCACGCCACAACACGCCGGCGTCGCGCAGACGAGAGGCCAGCGTCCAGGCCGCACTCAGCACGCCCACGTCGGCTCGCGTCAAGAGCTCGGCGTCCACAGCGCTCTCGAGAGCCCCCAACGTGCTCGTCGTCTGCAAGCCCTCCACCCGATGGGCGTGTTTGAGCTGCACGGTCTGAGCCACCCATTCGACGTCGCTCAAGCCACCGAGCCCCAGTTTGAAGTGGGTCCGCGGGTCGGCGTTGCGCGGGAGCCGCTCGGCTTCCATCCGGGCCTTCAGCTTGCGGATCTCGCGCATGCCCTGCTCGCTCAAGCCTGCTTTGGGCCATCGCAGTGGATTGATCAGCGCGGCGAAATCCTGCGCGAGCCCTGGCTCTCCTGCCACCACTCGGGCGCGCAACAGGGCCTGAGCCTCCCAACCGGCCGACCACCGCGCGTAATACGAGGTGTAGGAGTCAAAACTGCGTATCAGCGGCCCGGACCTGCCCTCGGGCCGCAGGTCCGCGTCGAGCTCCAAGGTGGGGTCTGGTCCGTGACCGGCCAAGCCCTTGCGCAGCCTGCTGATGACCTCCGCGGCAATCTGTCCCGGGGAAGGATCCTGCCCGTCCTCCTGGCTCGGCGCACCGGGTCGAGGCCGATAACAGAACATCACGTCTGCGTCGCTGACGTAGCCCAGCTCACGGCCTCCCAGGCGCCCCATCCCGATGATGATGGTGTCGATCGACTCCTGAGCACCCCGCATGGCGATGGCCAGCGCGGCGTCCAGGTAGGCGTCGGTGAGGTCGGTCAGCGCGTTGCGGACCGCCACGTCGGTGAGGTCCCCCACCAGGTCGGCGATGACGATGCGCACGAGCTCCTTGGCGCGCACCGCCCGCACGCCGGCGAAGGCATCCGCGCTGTCCTCGTGCCTGGTCTGGGCCGAGGTGAACCGTGCCTGCAGGGTCTCGCGGGTCAGTGGGACCAGTCCGGCTGGATCACCGAGCAACGCGACCGACTCCGGGGAGCGGAGCAAGAGATCCACCGCATACCTACTGCTGGACAGGATCTTCGCGAGCCGCTGAGCGGCGCTACCTTCATCGCGCAGCATGGCTAGGTACCAGTGCTTGGTGCCCAGGGTTTCGCTGATCTGGCGGAAGGCCAACAGGCCGGCGTCCGGATCCGCCCCCTCGGCAAACCAGCTCAGCATCACCGGCAGCAGCGTGCGCTGGATCGTAGCCCGGCGACTGACCCCTTCAGTGAGTGCTTCCAGGTGGCGCAGCGCTCCAGCCGGATCCCGATATCCCAGGGCCGAGAGCCGGGTCCGCGCCGCCTCGGGGGACAGACGCGAATGATCGGAACTCAGCTTGGCCACCGCTGCCAACAAGGGGCGGTAGAAGAGCCGCTCGTGCAGCCGACGGACCTCACGCTGTTCGGCGCGCCAGCGCTGAACGATGCTGCGCTCGGCCTCACCACGCTCTCCCAGCGACCGCCCCAGCCGCCGCAACTGCGCCTCATCCGTCGGCATCATGTGGCTGCGTCGCAGCTTGGCCAGCTGGATCCGGTGCTCCAGCACACGAAGAAGGCGATAGGCCCGGTCCAGCGCCGCGGCGTCGTCACGGCCGACATACCCGCCGTCGCGTAGCGCCCTCAACGCCTCCAGCGTGGTGCCCGAGCGAAGGGTGTCGTCGGCCCGACCGTGCACCATCTGCAGCAGCTGCACACTGAACTCGATATCGCGCAGCCCCCCCGGACCGAGCTTGATCTGGTGGTCCGATCCGGCCGCCGGCACGTGCTCCTCCACGCGCCGTCGCATCGCCTGCACGTCCTCGACGAAACCCTCACGGCTTCCGGCGTCCCAGACCAGCGGTTGCACGATGTCCAGCCACTCTTGGCCAAGCTCCTCATCCCCGGCGATGACCCGCGCCTTCAACAGCGCCTGGAACTCCCAGTTCTTGGCCCACCGTTGGTAGTACTCCCGGTGACTGGCCAGCGTGCGGACCAACGGGCCGTTCTTACCCTCGGGTCGCAGCGCGGCATCAACGGGCCACAACGACCCCTCGGCGGTGGCCTCACCACAGATACGCATGACCGCGGTGGCCACGTGGGTCGCGGCCTTCATCGCCGCCGACTCCTGCACACCCTCGGCCGGGGCGGCCAAGAAGATCACGTCCACGTCCGAGATGTAGTTGAGCTCGCGGCCGCCGCACTTGCCCATCCCGACCACGGTGAGCCGGGCCTGGTCGCAGTCGGTGACCTGTGTCCGCGCGAGCAATAGCGCAGCCTGAACCGCTGCCGAAGCCAGGTCGGCCAAGGCGTGGGCGACCTGCGGCAGGATCTCCAGTGGATCCTCCGCGCTGAGGTCGGCGGAGGCGATCCGCACCATCTCTTTGCGGTAGGCCACCCGCAGCGCCTCGGCACCGGCACGACCGGTCAGCGCATCGACCGCCCGGACGACGGCCGCCGGCTCGCTGGGCCGACCGTGTGCAGCATCGAGGACGTGCTCGGGATGTTTGACGAGGTGGTCAGCCAGCGCCGTTGATGCTCCCAGCACCCGCAGCACCCGCAGTCTGGCTTGCCCGGGCTGGGACAGCAGCTCGGCCGCCGAGGCATCGCGTTCCACCAGCCGCACCATGGCCAGTGCCGCCTGATCCGGGTCAGCCACTGACCCGAGATCGGTCACCAGCTGATCGGCGTCCATCTCGTTGGGCAGCGCCTGCACAATCGCGCTGATTACCCGAGCCGAATCCTTCGTCCGGGTGAATCCGGCCCGGGCCAGGTCAGCGACCGCAAGGTCCGGGCGATCGGTCACAGCCGCACCAAATACCGGTCCAGCTCGAAGGCGGTGACCTGGGAGCGATAGTCCGCCCACTCCTGCCACTTGTTTCGCAGGAAGAAGTCGAAGACCTGCTCGCCCAACACCTCCGCCAACAACTCGCTTTCCTCCATGATGGCCATGGCCTCACCCAGCGACTGCGGCAGCGGATCGATGCCCATGGCGCGGCGCTCGTGGTCGGTGAGTCCCCACACGTCGTCCTCGGCCTCGTCCGGCAGCTCGTATTCCTCTTTGATGCCCTTCAGCCCGGCGGCCAAGACCACCGCATACGTCAGATAGGGGTTGCAGGCCGAGTCGATCGAACGGATCTCCACCCGGCGCGAATGGCCCTTACCGATCGAATACATCGGCACGCGCACCAGCGCGCTGCGGTTGTTGTGTCCCCAGCACACGTAGGCCGGTGCCTCACCGCCGCCCCACAGCCGTTTGTAGGAGTTGACCCACTGGTTCGTAACGGCACAGATTTCGCGCGCGTGGCGCAGCACGCCGGCGGTGAACCGCCGTCCCGTGATCGACAGCTCATAGTCCGCCGAGGGTTCGTAGAAGGCGTTGGTATCCCCTTCGAACAGCGAGATGTGGGTATGCATCCCCGAACCGGGCTGCTGTGCCAGCGGTTTGGGCATGAAGCTGGCGAGCGCGCCGTGCTGCAGCGCGACCTCGCGGACCACGGTGCGAAACGTCATGATGTTGTCCGCCATCGACAGGGCATCGGCGTAGCGCAGGTCGATCTCGTTCTGACCCGGACCGCCCTCGTGGTGGCTGAACTCCACCGAGATCCCCATCTGTTCCAGCATGGTGATCGCGGAGCGGCGGAAGTCGTGGCCGTCCCCGCGGGCCACGTGATCGAAATATCCGGCGTTGTCGACCGGGACCGGCAGCGTGCCCGACTCGTAGGGCTCCTTGAACAGATAGAACTCGATCTCGGGGTGGGTGTAGAAAGTGAAGCCCTCGTTCGCGGCCTTGTCGAGTGTGCGCTTCAAGACGTAACGCGAGTCCGTCATCGCGGGGCTGCCGTCCGGCATACGAATGTCGGCGAACATCCGGGCCGTCCCGGGGTTGTCCCCCCGCCATGGCAGCACCTGGAAGGTGCTGGCGTCCGGTTGGACCACCATGTCCGCTTCGTAGACCCGGGTGAAGCCCTCGATCGCGCTGCCGTCGAAGCCGATGCCCTCACTGAAAGCCTGCTCCAGCTCTGCCGGGGCGACGGCGACGGACTTGAGCGCACCCAGGATGTCGGTGAACCACAGCCGCACAAAGCGGATGTCCCGTTCCTCGATGGTGCGGAGCACGTACTCCTGCTGACGATCCATGTGCTCATCCTGCCGTATCGGTCCTGTCGAGCCTGACAGACTGACCGGGTGGAGTTCTTCAGCGCCTACGACCAGGGGTTTGCACGGGTGGCGACCTGCACGGTGCCGGTGGCGATCGCCGATCCACTGACCAACGCCGCGCGGACGATCGAGCAAGCCCGGGTCTGCGCGGCCGATCACGTGGCGGTGGCGATCTTCCCCGAGCTGGGGTTGACCGGCTACGCGATCGACGACCTGCTGCTGCAGGACCCGTTGCTCGACGCGGCGATCGAAGCCCTGCGATCGGTGGTGGAGGCCAGCCTGGAGCTGGTCCCGGTCCTCGTCGTCGGTATGCCGTTGCGCAAAGGGAATCGTCTCTACAACTGCGCGGTCATCGTGCACCGCGGGGTCGTGCTCGGCGTGGCTCCGAAGTCCTACCTGCCGAACTATCGCGAGTTCTACGAGAAGCGGCACTTCGCCTCCGGCGCCGACCAGCACGGTCAGTGGCTGGAGGTCCTCGGCGCCCGAGTCCCGTTCGGACCGGACCTGACGTTCGCCGCCACCGACGTCGCCGGGCTGGTGCTGCACGTCGAAGTCTGTGAGGACCTGTGGGTGCCCATCCCGCCGAGCGCGCCGGCCGCGTTGGGTGGAGCCACCGTCATCGCCAACCTGTCCGGGAGCCCGATCAACATCGGCAAGGCCCAGGAGCGGCATACCTTGTGCCTGCAGGCCAGCTCCCGGCAGATCTGTGCCTACCTGTACTCCGCCGCCGGCGAAGGCGAGTCCACCACCGATCTGGCCTGGGACGGCCAGACGATGATCTACGAACTCGGCGTGCTGTTGGCGCAGTCGCAGCGTTTCCCGGACGGCGCCCGCGCGAGCACCGCCGACATCGACCTGGACCGGATCCGGCAGGACCGTCAACGCAACGGCTCGTTCGACGACAACCGGCAGGCCTACGGCGATCGGACCAACGCCATCCGGACCGTGCCCTTCACGCTGGAACCACCCCATACCGACATCGGCCTGCGACGCACCGTCGACCGGTTCCCGTTCGTGCCCGACGACCCGCAGGCCCTGGCCCTGGACTGCTACGAGGCCTACAGCATCCAGGTCGCCGGCTTGGAGCGTCGGCTGACCGCGATCGGCCAGCCGGACGTCGTCATCGGTGTCTCCGGCGGGTTGGACTCCACGCACGCCCTGATCGTGGCCGCGCGGGCGATGGATCGGTTGGACCGACCGCGTAGCGACATCTTGGCCTACACGCTCCCGGGATTCGCTACGTCGGAGCACACCAAGTCGAACGCCACCGCGTTGGCCCGGGCCCTGGGCGTGACGTTCGAGGAGATCGACATCACCCCGGCTGCCCGGCAGATGCTGAGCGACATGGCCCACCCGTTCGCAGACGGTGAGCCGGTCTACGACGTCACGTTCGAGAACGTGCAGGCCGGGTTGCGCACCGACTACCTCTTTCGGTTGGCCAACCAGCGCCGCGGGATCGTGCTGGGCACCGGCGACTTGTCCGAGCTGGCCCTGGGGTGGTGCACCTACGGGGTCGGCGACCAGATGTCGCACTACACGGTGAACTCGGGCGTGCCCAAGACGTTGATCCAACACCTGATCCGCTGGGTGATCTCCTCCTCCATGTTCGATGCCGATGTCGCCGCGGTCCTGCAGTCCATCCTGGACACCGAAATCACACCCGAGCTGGTGCCCTCCGACGGCGAGGAGCATCAGAGCACGCAGGCCCAGATCGGCCCGTACGAGTTGCAGGACTTCCACCTGCACTACGTGCTGCGCCACGGATTCGCGCCGAGCAAGATCGCCTTCTTGGCCTGGCACGCCTGGCACGATGCCGACCGCGGCGCGTGGCCGCCTGGCTTCCCCCCTGAGGAGCGTCGGGCCTATTCGCTCGCCGAGATCCGGCGATGGCTGGAGTTGTTCCTGCGCCGATTCTTCGCCTTCAGCCAGTTCAAGAGGTCAGCGCTGCCGAACGGGCCAAAGGTCTCCACCGGCGGTGCCGTGTCGCCGCGCGGTGATTGGCGTGCCCCCTCAGACGGCAACGCTCGGGCCTGGCTCGCCGAGCTGGAGGCGAACGTCCCGGACGCCTGAGGGTCGTGGCGGTTCTGCCGTCGGCGGCTCAGGGGTGCACTCGCGCCAGGACGGCCTCGTATGCCGCAGCCAGCGCAGCCACGTCGGTGCGGTACCGCGCAAGACGGCAGCCCCGCCCGTCGGGTCTGACCTCGATGCCCTCAGCGTCCCAGTGCTCACGAGCCGCCTCGATGCGGACGGCCCCGTGCTCGCCCGCAGCGTTGACTACTCGCCACCACGGCACCCCTGAGCCGTACGTGGCCAGCACGTTCCCGACGTGTCGAGGGCCAATCCCGACGACCCCGCCGACGTCGCCGTAGGTGGATACTTCGCCGGGCGGGATGCGCTCGACGGCGAGCAGCACCTTCTCCGCCAACCACTCGTCCACGCTCCCAACCTACGTCGTGAGCGACGGCACGACCCGCGCATCGGCATACTCTGGGCCGATGGACGCACTGACGATCGGTTACGCGGCGATGTTGGAGCAGTTCCACCCCCGCGAGGCCGTCGATCTCACCGCATACGCCGAGTCCAAGGGCTTCTCGGGGTGCATGGCCGCCGATCACTTCCAGCCGTGGGTGCCCGCGCAGGGCCAGTCGGCGTTCGTCTGGAACGTCTTGGCCGCCGTCGGGGAGCACACCACCGGTGATCTCGGTCCCGGAGTGGTGTGCCCCAGCTTTCGGATGCACCCGGCCTTGGTGGCCCAGGCCGCAGCGACGCTGGAGGCGATGAACCCCGGCCGCTCGTGGCTCGGCGTGGGGGCCGGTGAAGCGCTGAACGAGCACGTCATCGGCGGATACTGGCCGGAAGCCGGGGTGCGTTCTCGTCGCATGTTCGAAGCAATCGAGATCATCAACAAGCTCTATGCCGCGAGCGCCCAGGGCAAGGATGTCAAGCACCAGGGCGAGTTCTTCACCATGGAGTCCGCCCGGATGTGGACGATGCCCGAGCAGGCACCGCCGATCTTGGTCGCCACGGCGGGCCCGATCAACGCGAAGAAGACCGGCAGGTTCGCCGATGGGATCATCACGGTCGGCGCGCCGGTGGAGAAGATCTCCGGCCTCTTCGACCGCTTCGCCGAAGGGGCCCGCGAGGTCGGCAAAGATCCCGAGACCATGCCCAAGGTCCTGCAGGTGCATCTGTCGTGGGCCGCGACGGACGAAGAAGCGATGACGAACGCGATGACCCAGTGGCCCAACGGTGGGATGAAGTTCGCCAAGGCCGACATCCGCTCCCCGCACGATTTCGCCGCGATGGCCGCATTGGTGCGCGCCGAGGACTTCGACGGCCGAATGGTGATCTCCGCCGACCCTGACGTGCATCGCGCCCAACTACAACGCTACGTCGACCTCGGCTTCGACCGGATCTATCTGCACAACGTCGGACGCAACCAACGCGAGTGGATCGACGTGTTCGCGGCAGACGTGCTGCCTGCTCTCAACCCCTAGACGCTCAACTCTCAGCCCGGTGCGAATCGGTCGTTGGCGGTGTCGCCCTCGGCCGCGTCACCGTTGTCCCAGGCCTTGTCCTCGGCTTCCCATTCCTCGGTGCGCTTCGCCGCCTTCTCCAAGGCGGCTTCGGCCTCGTCCTCGGTGTCGTAGGGCCCCAACAGGTTGGCGCTACGAGCACGGTCGGGGTCGTCATGGGATTCGACGGCCTTGGAATCGACGTTGAACCAATACTGCATCTCAGCCTCCAGATCGCTCACGTTGCACTCGAACCCTGGGTGTTCGGCACCTAGACTCCAGCGTATGCGCTCAGCCACTTCTACGCTCAGCAACAGCAGGCCCGCACCTACCCCGATCCGCGCTGGACGCCGTAGCCCCGAGCGCACGGTGCCAGCCGGCATACCGCGTCCGGAGTATGTCGGGCGGCCGGCTCCGGCGCCGTTCACCGGGTCCGAGGTCAAGGACGCTGAGACCATCGAGGCGATGCGGGTCGCGGGTCGCCTCGCTGCCCAAGCCTTGGCCGAGTGCGGGAAGGCCATTGCTCCCGGTGTGACCACCGAGGACATCGACCGCATTGGCCACGAGTTCCTGCTGGACCATCACGCCTACCCCTCCACGCTGGGCTACCGCGGCTTCAGCAAGTCGTTGTGCACGTCCGTCAACGAAGTGATCTGTCATGGCATCCCGGACGACCGCCCGTTGCGCGATGGCGAGATCTGCAACGTCGACATCACCGCATACATCCACGGGGTTCACGGCGACACCAACGCGACGTTCCTGGTCGGTGACGTCGACGAAGAATCTCGGTTGTTGGTGGAACGCACGGAGGAAGCGCTGCGCCGGGCGATCAAGGCCGCCAAGCCGGGTCGTGCAGTCAACGTCATCGGACGGGTCATCGAGTCCTACGCCAAACGGTTCAACTACGGCGTGGTGCGCGACTACACCGGCCACGGAGTCGGTCAGACCTTCCACTCGGGGCTGGTCATCCCGCACTACGACGCACCCGAGCACGACATCCTGATCGAGGAAGGCATGACCTTCACCATCGAGCCGATGCTCAATCTCGGCACGCCGGACTGGGAAGAATGGGAGGACGGGTGGACGATCGTGACCGCAGACGGCAAGCGCTCGGCCCAGTTCGAGCACACCCTGCTGATCACCCACGACGGCGCCGAAATCTTGACCCTGCCGTAGGGGACCTGCCGCAGCGACGGGCCACACCTGTCGCAGCTGACGTGCTGGACACCGACCATCTATCAAGGAGCGAGACATGGCCAAAGATCACGTGCTGGGCATCGACATCGGCGGCAGCGGCATCAAGGGCGCGCCGGTTGACCTGAAGGCTGGTGAGTTCGCCACAAAACGGGAGCGCATCGACACGCCCGAGGACGCCACTCCCGAGGCAGTAGCCGAGATCGTCGCCAAGATCGCCGACGGATTCTCCGACGACATCGGCAAGAAGAGCCCGATCGGGGTCACCGTGCCGGCGGTCGTGCATCACGGGACGGTGCGCAGCGCGGCGAACATCGACCAAGCCTGGATCGGCACCGACGCCGAGGAGTTGTTCAGCGACGTGCTCGGCCGTCAGGCGCTGGTGGTCAACGACGCCGACGCCGCCGGGGCGGCCGAGATGCACTTCGGCGCCGGACGAGGCAACGAGGGCACGGTGCTGCTGACCACGTTGGGCACCGGGATCGGGACCGCGTTGTTCTTGGGCGGTGAGCTGGTCCCCAACACCGAGCTGGGCCACCTGGAGCTGGATGGCCACGACGCCGAGACCCGTGCGGCCAGCAGCGTGCGAGAAGACGAAGACCTGTCCTGGGAGGAGTGGGCACAGCGGTTGCAGCGCTACTACGGTCACATCGAGGATTTGCTCTGGCCGGACCTGATCATCGTCGGCGGCGGGGTGTCCAAGAAGGCTGAGCACTACCTGCCGTTGTTGCACCTGCGGGCTCCGATCGTGCCCGCGCAGTTGCGCAATGACGCCGGGATCATCGGTGCCGCATGGTTGGCCAGCCACCACCGCTCGTAGCCCGATCAGCGGCCTCAGCGGCGACGGTCTGCGTCGGCCGGCGGGTGCCTGGCTCGTGCGGTTGAGCTGGTTGAGCGGCTGGCTACCAGGAGGTGTGCCGCGGGCGGCCTTCGTCATAGCCGGCAGCACCCTGTATGCCGACCACCACGCGCTCGCGGAACGCCTCGATGTCCGGTGCCCCGGCATAGGTGAAGGCGCTGCGCACCCCCGAGATGATCTGGTCGATGACGTCCTCGACGCCGCTGCGCTGGGGGTCGAGGTACATCTTGGAGGAGGAGATGCCTTCTTCGAACAGCCCCGAACGCGCCCGGTCAAACGCCGAGCGGTCCCGTGTCCGGTTGCGCACAGCACGGGCCGAGGCCATCCCGAAACTCTCCTTGTAGAGCCGCCCGTCGGCATCGCGCATCAAGTCCCCGGGCGACTCGTACGTCCCGGCGAGCCACGAGCCGATCATCACCGAGCCGGCCCCGGCCGCCAGGGCCAACGCCACGTCGCGCGGGTACTTCACTCCCCCGTCGGCCCACACCGCAGCACCGACTTCACGCGCCGCCTGGGCGCATTCCAGCACGGCCGAAAACTGCGGGCGACCCACGCCTGTCATCATCCGGGTGGTGCACATCGCCCCCGGACCGACGCCGACCTTGATGATGTCGGCCCCAGCCTGCGCCAAGTCGCGGGCGCCCGCGGCCGAGACGACGTTGCCGGCGGCGATCGGCACGCGCGCCCCGCTCGATGCCTCGTGGGCATCACGAGCCTGCACGACCAGCGGCAAGACATCGATCATCTTCTCCTGATGCCCGTGCGCAGTGTCCACGACCAACACATCGACCCCGGACGCCAGGACTGCGGCGGTCTTGGCCACCACGTCGCCGTTGATCCCGACGGCGGCGCCGACCAACAGTCGGCCCAAGGCATCGAGGGCCGGCTCATAGATCGCCGAGCGGACCAGGCCCGTGCGGGTCAGGACGCCACGGAGCTCATCGTTGCCGACCACCGGAGCCAGGTCCACGTGCGCAGCGTCCAGCATGGCAAACGCGTCGCGCACGTCGGTGTCCGGTTCGATCGTCACGGTGATCTCGGTCATCACGTCTTTGACCTGGGCAAACCGGTCCACCTCGGCGCAGTCCCGCTCGGTGATCATCCCCAGGGGCCGACGATCCTGCACCACGACCGCCGCATGGTGGGCACGCTTGCCCATGATCGCCAGCAGTTCGGCCACGGGCGCCTCGGGGGCGATCGTGATCGGGGTTTCGTAGACCGGATGGCATCCCTTGACCGCGCTGACACTGCGCTCGATCATGGGCACCGGGATGTCCTGGGGCAGGATCGCCACTCCCCCGCGGCGCGCGACCGTCTCGGCCATCCGACGCCCGGCGACCGCCGTCATGTTGGCCACGACGAGCGGGATGGTGGTGCCCACGTGATCGGTGGTGGCCAGGTCGACGTCGAGTCGTGACGGGACAGCCGAACGCGACGGGACCATGAACACGTCGTTATACGTCAGGTCGTGCGTCGGCCGCATGCCATTGAGGAATTCCACGAGCGGACACGATACGCGGGCTGTGGCGGCGGGCCAGCCTTCCGCATACCGTATCGCCATGCAGCTGACTCATTTCGGACATTCCTGTGTGGTCGTGGACGTCGCGGGTGAGCGCCTGCTCATCGACCCAGGCGGCTTCTCCGACGTTGAAGGTGTGCGTGATGTAAGCGCGGTGCTCGTGACCCACACTCATCCTGACCACCTGGATCCCGCGGCGCTCCCGGCTTTGCGCCGGGACAACCCGCACGCTGCGCTCTGGCTGGAGTCCGAGGCGGCGGACCACCTGATCAGCAACGAGCCGCAACTAGAAGCACACGTGAGTCGTATGCAGATCGGGCACGAGTTGCACTTCGGTCCGGTCACGGTCACTCCCGTGGGGCGCCAACATGCCCTGATCCACGACTACGTGCCGCGCCCGGACAACATCGGCCTCGTCATCACGGCCGACGGTGAGCCCTCGATCTTTCATCCCGGAGATGCGCTCGACGCGGACCACCCCGTGCTCGACGGCATCGACGTGCTGTGCGTCCCGATCAACGCGCCGTGGGCCTCGGTTGCGGATACAGTTGCCTTCGTGCGTCGGCTGAAGCCGCGTCGCGTGGTGCCCATTCACGATGGGTTGCTCAATGACGCGGGCCGCAAGATGTATGTC
The DNA here is from genome assembly GCA_049650845.1 of Ornithinimicrobium sp. Classification (GTDB taxonomy): domain Bacteria; phylum Actinomycetota; class Actinomycetes; order Actinomycetales; family Dermatophilaceae; genus Ornithinicoccus. The sequence continues at coordinate 11,543 of JBASAZ010000049.1, read as the reverse complement.
GGCCACGTCGAAAGATTCGGCGCGGACGACGGGGTCGAGGTCTTGGAGCTGAAAGGACAAGGCGTCGTCGACGTGCCGACCGCTCACTGAAATGCGCAGGGCGGCGCGGTCGCTCACACCGGTGCCGCTAGCCCACTCCGGCCGCTCCGAAAGCCAAGCCCAACAGATAGGTCACCGCCGCAGCGCCGTAGCCAATGGCCAACTGGCGCAGGGCGCGACGCCACATGGATGCCCCGGACAGCAGGCCGACCACCGCGCCCGTGGTGAGCAACGCCAGCCCGACCAGCACTGCGGCCGTGGTCAGCGCCACCATGCCTGACGTGCCGATGAGATAAGGCACGATCGGGATGAGGGCTCCGCTGGCAAAGAAGCAGAAGCTCGAGATCGCCGCCCCCCACGCGCTTCCGACCGCCTCGTGACTTGTGCCCGTAGGCAGCTCGCGCTCGACCGGGGCGTCGGAGGACGCTGCGCCCTCGGCGGGGTCCTGAAAAAGCGACCCGGCCTCGGCATGTGCCTCATCGGCACTCATGCCACGCGCTCGATAGAGCAGGGCCAGTTCGTTGACGTCCACATCGAGAGCCGCGATGGCCTGCGCTGCTTCCGGGCCGGGCGAGGAAGCCTCGAGGAGCTCGCGGGCCGATCGGACCGAGATGTATTCCCCGGCGCCCATAGACAACGCACCGGCCAACAGCCCAGCCACCCCGGCCGCGAGCACCACGCCTGAGGAGACCCCAGTGGCACTCATCCCGACCACCAGCGCCAGGTTTGAGACCAACCCGTCGTTGGCGCCGAAGACTGCCGCCCGGAAGTTCCCGGAGAGCCGTTCCCGGCCCCGGGCCGCGAGGCCCCGCAGCACCTCTTCGTGAATGATTTCGTCGGCCGCCATCTGGCTGGCAGCATCGGTGTCCCGCGCATAGGCCGAGTCCCCCTCGACTCGTTGCAGCAGCATCAGGCCCCACATGGGATCGACACGGCCACTCACCGAGGCCAATGTGCGCATCGCCAACGTGGGTTGCGGGTCGGGCTCTGCGTGCTCGCCCAGAAGTTCGATCCAATGCTTCGCGTGCCGCTCCTCGGCCCGCGCCAGCTCGAGCAGGATGTCCCGCTCGTCGGCGTCCTGGGTGCTCGAGGCCAAGACGCGCATCACGTGCGCGGTCCCCCGCTCATCGGCCAAATGCCGACGCCAACGCCTGGTGTCGGGGGCAAAAGACGATTCGGTGCTCATTGTTGCCACGCTAGGACCAGGGGCCTGGGGCCGCTAGCCAGGAGAGGCTGCCCTCACTCCAGGTCGATGACGACCGCGGCATTCGGAGCCATCGGTGGCTCGCTCGGGCGGACAACCCGTTTCAGGGTGCCGATCGCGGAGATGAATCGTGTCCCCACTTGATACTTACCGGAGATGGCCTCCACAACGCGGTTGAACTCCGGATCGCTCTGAAGCACGATCCGCGCCCGAGCGGTGATTTGCACGCTGCCGTGACGCGGCGTGCCGCGCTGGTTGCACGGTTGCAGCCGGACCGTGTCGGTGTGGGCGAGTCGTTTGGCCTTACCCGACGAGGCACCGGTGCTGAAGCCCGCCTGGCCGGGTCCCAGCGGCGCGATCCACACCGGGCTGGTGACCTCCAGCCCGGTCCGTCGGAACGTGGTGAACGCGACGTACTTCTCATCCGCGATGCCCATACCCTCCATCAGACCACGAAGCCGGGGGCCAGGTGGTTCGCCGCACAGCCACTCCATGGGGGCAAACCGGGGTCTTGTGGTCTAGCCGCTGCGCTGGTTTGGAACGGTGCCATGAGAGCCACGCAGCAAACAGTTCTCCCGCTTCCTCCGGTGGCATGATCCAGAACGCGGGCTACATGGAGCACCTTTCACAAACCAGTCTGATTCACGCCGTATTCAGCCTGCTTCCGTGTGTAACCCTCAAATTCCAACTGGTCGATCAGTCCAGAGCGCGAAAAAGATGAGAAGTCGAGGTAATCCTGGGCGGACTTCGCTGCTTGCTCGTTGTAGTCGACCTTTACTCGGTCGACTGCCCACGTTGCGTCCTCGGTTGAGTAGCCTTCAAATTCAAGCTGGTCGATCAGCCCAGAGCGCGAAAAGGCGGAGAAGTCGAGATAATCCTCCGCGGACCCGAGGGCATTCTGCTGCGAGACAGTCCCGGCCGCCGCTGCCGCTTCGGCCTTAGCCTCTTCCTCTGCCGCCGCCTTGGCCTCAGCCTCTCTTGCGGCTGCCTCATCGTCAGCGGCCTTCTCAGCAGCGGCTTCCGCCTCAGCTGCCTCAGCCTCTTTTGCGGCTGCCTCATCCGCAGCAGCCTTCTCAGCAGCCTCTTCGGCAGCCGCAGCCTCTTCGGCGGCCGCTGACTCCTCCGCGGCCGCTCGTTCGGCCTCCTCCTTGGCTGCTCGCTCTTCATCGCTTGGACCCGTTGGCTCGGTGCTCGTCTCGGTGGAAGAGGGCTCAGTAGTTGCCGCGGCACGCTCGCTCGTTGCTGCGGGCGCGGCGGCCTCGGTCACCTCAGGATCTGCCTCGGGCACTAGGAACCCCAGCACGACGAGCAACACGAAGGCGAGCAGCGGAAGCATGAAGCGCTTTTTCTTAAACCAAGGACGCTTTGGCTTCTGCGTGGGGACAGCTTCAGGTGCCATGGCCATGTCGGCTCCGAGTCGTAGTAGTACCGCCCACCCGAACGGTTAAGCAGTTTCTCAGTGTAGTCAATTCGGTCCTGCCCGCATATTGGATTGGCCGTCAGTGAATTACTACGACTGGGTCGTCTTGACCTGACTGCGAGATAGCCACGCACAGCTATCCATTCGCCGCGACTACGCGCCAATCCCAATAGTGCCGCTCTCTGCATCAAAAGCTCATCCCGCGGGTGAGGATGGTTAGTGGATGAATCAGGGCGCTCCCAACGCCGGCCGTTATACCCCCAAGCTCGCGCCCAATATCCCCACCGAGGCGACCGTACCGCGCGTCGGTTCTATGCCTCCCCCTTCAGGACGCTCGGCGGTTGCCGTACCCATGCCTGGACCTCTAGACGTTCCACTGTCAGAGTCACCGATCACCGGTCAGGGCGCTCAGTCGGTCAGGGCGACGCCCCGGTAGGACCCGCCCACGGCGACTTGCGCGTCGGCACGCAAGGCTGCCCGTGCCTCGTCTCCGCTGAGCAGGATGGTCGCGTCGATAGCGCCGCCGACCCTGGTCATCCCGGCGTAGGTGAGGTCACCGCGGGCCGAGGCACCGTTCACCTCACCGGTGAAGTCGCCCTCGAAGCGGAAGACGTCAAAGTAGGTGCCCGGCGGCGCGGCGGTCGCCTCCGAACAGGGCGCGAAGATCACGGCTGTGGTCGTGCCGTCCGCGACACCGGTGAGACTGCCGGTGAAGGTCAGAGTGCCGTCGACAGTGAACTCACACTTGTTACCGCGCACGTCGCGAGCCCTCAGCGATTCGAAGTCGACCGAGGCTACGAAGTCGCCGGTCGCCTTCTGCGCGGTGGACGCGGACACAGCCAGGTCGCCGGTCGGCTGAGCGTTCGCCGGTGAGATGGGCCCCCACACGACGGCGAGGACCAACGCCCCCAGGACGGTGCTCCGTCGAACAGAAGTGGACATCATCGCCTTCTCTCGAACACACGATTCGGCCGCCGGGTCAGCGTGGGCGAGTGCTCACTCGAGTGTGTCGTATCCGTCTCGTCGCGACAAGACCCGTTCGCGCATCCGTCGCGCTCGGGCCACGTCGCGGCTGGTCTTTAGGTCGCGCACATTCAGCACCGCCGCTAGCCTGACGGGCCTACCGCTGAGGAGCCCCGCGTGCCCGATAACGTCGAACTGATCACGTATGCCGACCGCCTGGGTGGGGACTTACCCGGCCTGCAACGGGTTCTGGAGGGTCCGTTCGAGGACCTCTTCAACGGCGTGCATATCCTCCCGTTCTTCCGGCCGTTCGACGGCGCCGACGCCGGCTTCGACCCCCAGGACCACACCGAAGTGGACGACCGTCTGGGCACCTGGAAGGACGTGGCAAGGATCAGCGCGGATCACGACGTCATGGTCGATGTGATCGTCAACCATGTGTCCTCGAAGTCCGTGCAGTTCCAGGACTGGCTCGCCCATGGCGAGGACTCGGCATACCAGGGGATGTTCCTGACCTACGACGGTGCCTTCCCGGACGGCGCGACCGAAGAACAGCTGATGCTGCTCTACCGCCCTAGGCCCGGCCTGCCGTTCACCCCGTACACGCTGGAAGACGGCACCAAACGGCTGATGTGGACGACGTTCACCGGCGACCAGGTTGACCTCGACGTGCGCGAGCAGGTCACCCGCGACTACCTCACAAGGGTGATCGACCGGCTCGCCGAGTCCGACGTCAACCGGGTGCGACTCGACGCCGTCGGGTATGCCGTGAAGACGCCGGGTTTGACCTCGTTCATGACCCCGGAGACGTTCGACTTCATCGACGAGGTCACCAAGTGGTGTCACGACCGCGAGCTGACCGTGTTGGTGGAGGTGCACTCCTACTACAAGCGGCAGGTCGAGATCGCCGAGCAGGTCGACTACGTCTACGATTTCGCGCTGCCGCCGCTGATTCTGCACGCCCTGCACGCCCAGGACGTCGACCCCCTGATGGCGTGGCTCGATGTGCGTCCGAGCAACTCGATCACGGTGTTGGACACCCACGACGGGATCGGGGTCATCGACGTCGGCGCGGATGCGACGGATCGCTCCCGCGAGGGTTTGCTGACGCCGCAGCAGATCGATGAGTTGGTGGAGTCGATCCACGGCGCCAGTGGTGGGACCTCCAAGGACGCCACCGGTGCCGCAGCCTCCAACGTCGACCTCTATCAGATCAACTGCACATTCTACGACGCGGTGGGCGCCGACGACGACCGATACCTGCTCGCCCGTGCGTTGCAGTTCTGGACTCCGGGCATCCCTCAGGTCTACTACGTCGGCCTGCTTGCTGGGCGCAACGACTCCGACTTGCTCGAGGAGACAGGCATCGGACGCGACGTCAATCGTCACCGCTACACCGACGACGAGATCGAGGACGCCGTGCGGCAGCCGGTGGTGGAGGCACTGTTCGCGTTGATCCGACTGCGCGGCAGTCACGACGCCTTCGACGGCGAGCTCAGCACGGACGGTGGCGGCGACCAATTGACCATGACGTGGACGAACGGCCAGCACACCGCTGAGCTTGTGGCCGATGTGGGGGCCGGGTCCGGGACGGTGAGGTGGAGCGACGCCTCCGGAAACATGCAGGAGTCCGCCCTGGCCGACCTTCGCGGCCAACCCTGAGTCGTTGCGGACCGAGGGTGACCGAGCGCCTCATCCCAGCCGAGCCGGGCAATGCGGGTAATTCGCCGCGAAGGCTCCGCCGGTATGGTGTTTGACAGAACCGGCGGGTCGTGTCGAGCGCGCTGCCGGGGAGGTGACGTCGTGGGTGTGGTCCTGACGGGCCGGATGACGATATCCGGACCCCGCCGTCGGGTCGAGACCTCTGGGCGCACAGCCCGCCGTCTTCGTGGCGCCGGGACCTGTCCGCCTTGGTCTCGAAACTGCGCGGAGCAGTGCGCGAGGCCGGCCTGGACCGGATGTCGCTTGCTTCGGACGGGGCGTCCTATGAGCTCGTGGGTGAGGACGGGGACGTAGACATCCGCGACGCGCGACGGCGGGCTCGGGACCTGACCACGGTGTTCGACGTGCAGGAACGACTCGCCTCGGCCGCTCGGGTGCTCGCGACCACCGAACGGTCGTTCCTGTCCGGCGACGACGACCCCTGGATCGTGGACGTCCGCCGCGAGCTCCTCCGGTTACGCGCCGTCGCCCTGGAGGCAGCAGCCGTCGCCCACGTCGCGGTAGGAGCACCGGAGACCGCCATCCGCCTGCTTGGCGATCTGCTGGAGATCGACCGATACCGAGAGTCAGCGCACCGTGCCCTGATGGAGGCACACCTGGCCGCCGGCAATCGCGCCCGGGCGGTGCAGGTCCACGGGCGCTTGCGCTCGATGCTGGCCGACGAGCTGGCCATCGACCCCAGCCCCGAGACCGAGGCCGCATATCTGGCCGTCCTGCGGGAATCCGGGACGCCGACTTCAGGACGTAGCGGCCGGCACCCGGCGTCCTCCCCCCGATCAACTACGCGCTCAGCGGCAGGGTGAGTGTCGCCTACCAGGTGGTGGGCAGGGGCCCAAAGACCTCATTTGGGTTCCGGGCTGGGTGTCCAACCTCGATGTGGCCTGGGAGGAGCCGCGGCTGGCCTCCTTCTTGCGACCACTGGGCCGAACTCACCACCTGATTCTGTTCGACAAGCGCGGCACCGGTCTCTCGGACCCCGTGCCGATCGATCAGGCCCCCGACCTGTCGACCCGGATGGACGACGTCCGTGCTGTGATGGACCACGCTGGCTCCGAGCGGGCAGTCGTGCTCGGCTTCTCCGAAGGTGGCCCGATGAGTGTCCAGTTTGCCGCCTCCCATCCTGATCGGCTGGCCGGAATGATCCTCTACGGGAGCTGGAGCCGGTCGACCCGGACTACCGATCATCCGTTCGGGTTGACTGCACGGGAGCGACGCCGTCGTTTCCTTGACCCCATGGCGCAGGGCGGGATGGTTCGACTCGCGCTGGTTCGCACCCAGCGCGTCGGGCGACCCGGACTTCCGGGCGTGGTTCCATCGCTACGCTCGCCAGTCGGCCAGTCCCGGTATGGCGCTCGCCTTGCTGCGGGCGAACGCGCAGATGGACGTGCGAGACATCCTCTCTGGACTGAACACGCCCACCCTGGTGTTGCATCGTTCCCACGACTCCCTCGTCGAAGTCGGTCAGGGACCCTACGTGGCCGAACACATCCCCGGTGCCCAGTTCGTCGAGCTGCCAGGTGAGGACCACTGGCCGTGGATCGGGGACCACACGTCGGTGCTGGACCAGATCACCGCCTTCACGACGACACTTCCCGAGTGAGATCGGCAAGGCCCCAACATCTCGCCAAACGCTCACCTTCGCTGCGCCAGACCACGTGTGGAACATGGGAGTCACGAACGAGGGAAAGGACTGCCCCATGAGCGACAACGCGCATACGCCGTCGTCCGCCGCACCACCGCCTGACCCGACCACCGCAGGTCACGACGACCGGGCGAACCCCCCGCGCGGGAGGTTCAACTCCTGGTTTCTCAACCTTCTCGACGGCTACGTCGACACACGCACGTCGCGTATGCGCGACGAAATCTGCAATGCCGGCGAGGACGCCAAGGAGGTCGTGGAGATCGGCCCCGGCAACGGCCCCTTGTTCCACCGACTTTCTGCTGGCACCCGCGTGCACGCGATCGAGCCCGACCCCTACTTCCATGAGCGGTTGAAAGCCTCGGCACGGCGGCACGGCATCGAGTTGTGCCTGCACCAGTGCGGGGCCCAGGAGATGGACCTGTCCGACGACAGTGTCGACGCCATCATCGGGACGTGGGTGCTCTGCACCGTTACCGACCCACAACGCGTCCTGAGCGAGGTCGCGCGGGTGCTGCGGCCGGGAGGTCAGTTCGCATTCTACGAGCACGTCGCTGCACCCCCGGCAGCGTCGTTCGTGTGGTGCAGGAGGCCGTGCACGGGGCGTGGGCATGGACGTTCGAGGGGTGCCAAACCAACCGCGACACCGGCTCGCTGATCCGAAATGCCCCCTTCGCGCAGGTGGACGTGCGGCGTGCCGGTCCGGACCATGTTCGTCCCCCTGCGCGCGCAGATCACTGGCATCGCCACCCTTTGATGCGAACCCCGCTAACTGAGGCACCGTGGGCGAGCTCGAGCGCACCATACCGGGGCTCTGTGACAGTAGGTATGGCCCGAAAACCCCGGATCACGATTCCTTGACCCGGCGCGACGCCAGGTAGACACTTGTGGTGTACGCAAGGAGGTAGTCACCGTGAAGCGATACCTAATCGTGGCGAATCAGACCTTGGGTGGAGAAGAGCTCGACCGCGAGGTCCAGGAGCGTATCAAAGGGGGCGAAAGTCACTTCCACGTCGTGGTGCCCGCGACGGCCAAACACCATCAACACAAAGACTATGCGGGCGGGTTCGATGCCGGTCCCTCGGAGTTGGATCATGCGCATCAAATAGCCGAGCAGCGTCTGGGCCGCATGCTCGAGAAATTGAAGCGTCTCGGCGCCACCGCCGATGGTGAAGTCGGGGACCCCGATCCCAAGAGGGCCGTTAAGGATGTGCTGCGCAACCAATCCTTCGACGAGGTCATCGTCTCGACTCTTCCGACGGGCTTGTCTGGTTGGCTCCGGGCCGACGTGCCAAGCGAGGTAGCAGCCGTGACGGGCAGTCTGGTCACGACAGTTCGTGCCGTATAGCTCCACGGCGCAAGCGTGACCCGCGGCCCAGGGGCCGAATGGGGGCGCCGTCCGGCATCGTGCCTCGATGACGTGTGACGAGGATCAAGGGGTACCCGCCCGGGCTGAGCCCGGGAGGGCCTGAGGTCACTGGCGCGGCAGGGCGAGATCAACTAGGGTCGAAAGTGATCCGGCCCTAGACCTCGGCCGGACTCACGTGTTGCCTGTGCTGCTCCGGACTTCGGTGGCCGTCCTGCTTGACGATGTCGTCGTTGGAAGGAAAGCCCAGATGTCCCCACTACGTACAGCGCGCGTGGAGGCCCCCAGGTTTTCCTGGGGTCACGCTGAGCCCATCAGGTCGCCGTATTGGGCTGGGGGCCACACCCGGGGGCGGCTAGAAGCGGTTCACTCCCCAAAGCCAGGTGCGAACATCGTGCTCACCCACGTGGGCAGGGACGGTGGATCGTGATCCTCTGGCAAGACGGCATGGACATCCCGCCTCGCCACGTCCACCGTCTCTATGAGAACCACAAGAGGGCCCAAGGGGTCGCCGACGGGCTGGATGATCGCGCCGTTCCAGGCGCCAAGGATTCGCACGGCTCCCCGGTGGACCACGTGGACACGACGAAACGGCGGTATGCCCGGGTCCAGTGGGTCAGCTGGTGAGCATCCGCACACCCGAAGCGGCGACGGTCGTGGATCTAGCCACGATGGAGGTCCGTGAGCTGATCGGGCTCCTGGCTCGCCTCGAAGAAGCCACCTGGCGATGGCCATCTGCGGTGTGGACCGGCAGGGAGACGATGGATGGAGTCGACGTTAACGTCGATGTCGATGTCGACTCCATCGTGTCCCAGCAACGCCAGGTCATCCGCGAGTTGCGTCGCCGACGCGGTGCCTGAGGACTGCGCTCAGACGCGCTGAGCCTGTTTGTGCAGGGCGGTAGGCGTGGGGTGGATGAGTTGGGTGATGCGCCCCGTACTAGAGCCCCGCACACTTAGAGCCCCGCACACGGTGTCGGCGTACGCCGGCAGCAACGCGCTAGTGATCGTCGCCAACGTCCCGCGCATCACGTCCGGACTCCCCGGCGCGAGCTGGTCGTCCAGGAAGTCCTGAGTGTCAGTTCTAGGACACCGTTCTATGTCCCCGTTCGTCTACCCATTGACGGGAACGGCTCGGCGGCAGTACGTTTCAATTGTAGGTCGATTCTCCAACCTCGGTGAGAGTGGGTCCGGGGGGAGGTCATCACAGGCCTATATCAGGTGCGATTACGCCACGGGGCCGTCGTGATCATTCGCACTGTGATCGCAAAGGATGCGCGATGATTTCGTGGCTGGTGCGATGGAGTTTGAGATTCCGGCTGCTTGTGGCCGCGATAGCTCTCGGCGTTCTGGGGGTCGGCGTCACCGCACTGCCGGAAGTTCCGGTGGACAATCTCCCGGAATTCTCGCCACCGCACGTCGAGATCCAGACAGAGGCGCTCGGTCTCTCTGCCGAAGAGGTCGAACAGCTCATCACCAGCCCGATGGAGGCCGACCTCCTCAACGGGATCGCTTGGCTCGACGAGATTCGGTCGGTATCGGTGCCTGGCCTGTCATCGATCCAGCTCATCTTTGAACCGGGCACCAACATCCTGCGGGCCCGCCAACTGGTCGCCGAACGCCTGACCCAAGCCTTCGCCCTGCCGAACGTCTCGACGCCGCCCGTGCTGATGCAACCGCTGTCGTCGACAAGTCGAGTCATGATGATCAAGCTGACGTCCGAAGAGGTGTCGCTTATCGACCTCTCGGTGCTGGCCCGGTGGACGGTGAAACCGGCACTGATGGGGGTCCCTGGTGTCGCTAACGTGTCGACGTTCGGGCAGCGCGAGCAGCAGTTGCAGGTGCAGGTGGACCCCGAGCAGCTCCGGGCTGCAGGCGTCACCCTCGAGCAGGTGGTGGCGACCGCTGGCAATGCGGTGTGGGTATCGCCGCTGAGCTTCCTCGAGGCGTCCACCCCGGGTACTGGTGGCTTCATCGAGTCAGCGAACCAACGCCTCGGCATCCAGCATGTGCTGCCCATCCAGACCGCCGAGGATCTGGGCAAGGTTGTGATTGAGGGAAGCGAGGGCGGCTTGACCCTCGCCGACGCAGCCGTTATGGCGAAGGATCACCAGCCACTCATCGGCGACGCAGTCACCGGCGAAGATCCGGGGCTGCTCATCGTCATCGAGAAGTTTCCAGAGGCGGACGTGCTCGAGGTCACCTCGGACATCGAGGAGGCGATGGCGAAGCTCGCTCCCGGACTGGACGGCATCGAGGTCAACACGAACGTCTTCCGGCCAGCGACCTTCCTCGAGGACGCCACCCAGCGGCTCGGCTTGACCTCGCTCATCGGCTTGCTCCTCGCCGCCCTGGTGATCGGATTCGGTCTGGGCTCGTGGCGCCTCGCGGTCATCGCCGCAGCAACCCTGCTGCTTTCGGCTACCGCGGGCGTGTTCGTCCTCCTGTGGACCGGCACAGTGATGAATACGATGACGCTGGTCGGCCTGGTACTTGCTCTGGCGGTCGTCGTCGGCGACACGGTCGCGGATCTCGACTCTCTCCGGACGAGGGCCGGCGCTTCGTCCCGACGGGTGACAACTCCCGAGGACGTCGCCGCCGACGCCGGGGCCGTGGAGGCCGTGCGCGTGCGGGGCTGGGTCCTGTCGTGGGCACTGCGGCGTTCGCGCGTGCCGGTACTCTTCGGCGCGCTGGCCACAGCGGTCGCGATCGCGCCCACCTTCTTCGTTCCCGGCCTCGACGGGGCGATCCTTCGTGCCGTCGCCGTCAGCTACCTCGTGGCCCTGGCGGTCGCCATGGTCGTGGCACTAACCCTCACCCCCGCACTCGCGAGTCTGGCCCTGCCTCAGAAGGACGACATCGAAACAGTGGCCGAGCCGTCTTTCCTCGTCGGCCTGAAGGCGCGATACTCGGGTGTCCTCTCCCGAGCCGCTGGCGGACGGGCCGGCTGGATCAGCGCGCTGGCCGCAGCCGCCCTCGGCATCGTCGCCCTTGGCTCGGTCCCGCTGGCGATCGCGGAGGCCCCCGTGTTGGCGTCGGTGGCAGACCGCTCGATCTTGGTGGAGGTAGACGCTCCGACTGGCACGTCGAACGATGAGATGAACCGAGTCACCAACCGCGCTGCCGACGAGCTCGCCACCCTGACAGGCGTGGTTGACGTCACAGGCCATGTCGGCCGCGCCCTCACCTCC
>JBASAZ010000048.1:0-9949 GCA_049650845.1 Ornithinimicrobium sp. | reverse complement strand
CCGGGGTTGACGAAGAGCTTGCACGCCAGATCCAGACCTTGCATGCCACCGGAGGTGATCGTCACGCGGTCCAGCGAGGTGGCGTCGGTGGTGCCCTCCAGTGTCTGCACCAGGGCTTCGCGCAGCGGCATGTCCCCTTCGGTCGCCGCGTAGTCGAAGGCGTCCGGACGGTCCACTGCCAAAGCGGTGCGGGACACCTGCGCCAGCGCCTCCGTCGGGATGGCCTCGGCCGCGGGCGAGCCCATCGCGAAGCGCACGATGTCGTGAGTCTGGGCGGCGAGCAGTGCGGTGCTCGAGTCGATGACCGAGCCGACGAGGCTCTGGGCGCGGTCGGCGAATGGGAGCGTTGCTGTCGTGTTCATCGTGACTCCTTCTCGTGGTGGCGGTTCGGGCGTTGCGCGGTCGGCGCCCGGCTCAGGTCTTGATAGTCAGCTCGGGCGGCACGTGGGTGAGCATCTCGGCGTGGTCGGGCTGGACCAGCACGGACTGGGAGGTCTCGTATCCCCAGCCGTCCATCCACATCCCCGCGATGACGTGCAGCGCCATGCCTGAGCGCAGCACCGTGTCCTCCTCGGCCCGCAGGCTGACCGTGTGCTCGCCCCAGTCGGGCGGATAGCCGATCCCGATCGAGTAGCCGATCCGGGACTCCTTGGCCAGCCCATGGCGGCCGATGCTGGTGGCGAAGGCCGCATGCACCTCGCGGCCGCTCACCCCGGCTCGCAGCACGTCCAGCGCTGCCTCCAGGCCCTCGACGGTGGCCGCCGCGCAGTGCGCGAGACGCTGCGGCGGCGTACCCAGGCTCACCGTGCGGGCCAGCGGTGCGTGATAGCGCTGGTGGACGCCGCTCAGCTCGATGGTGGTCGCCTCGTCCGCCCGCAGCGGCCGGTCGGACCAGGTCAGGTGGGGGGTGCCGGCCGTGGCGCCGGTCGGCAGCATCGGGACGATGGCGGGGTAGTCACCGCCGATGGTGCCTGCTCCCCGGGCCTGGGCGTGCTGGATGTCGGCCACGACGTCGCACTGTCGCCGTCCCACCTCGATCCGATCGAGGGCGGTGGTCATCACCTGATCGGTGATCTCGCCGGCGATGCGCAGCATGTCCTGCTCCGCGGGCGACTTGACCACCCGGACCCAGTTCACCAACTCGTGGCTGTCGGCCAGGGTCGTCGACGGCACCGCCTGCTGGAGGGCCAGGAAGGCGCGGGGGGAGAAGTAGTGCGCGTCCAGCTCGACGCCGACCACGGACTGAGGCGAATCGTGCAGCAGCCCGAGCTCGCGGGCCCGGTCGGCAATCCAGTCGTAGGGGTGGGCGTCGGGGCGGTGCACGAGAGTCTCGGGATAGCCGTGGACCTGTCCGGCAGGCAGGTATGCCGTGTGGTGCGCGCCCTGGGCGTCCATCGCGCGCGCGAACAGGTGCGGGACCCCACGGAGCGGGATCACCAGGCACTGTGGCATGTAGAACGACCACGCGTTGTAGCCCGACAGGTAGTACAGGTTCGCCGGGTCGGCCACGATGAGCGTGTCCAGCTGGCGCCGTTCCATGGCGGCCTGCACGCCCGCGAGCCGGTCGGCATACTCCGCTGGGGTGAACGGTGCGGCCAAGGTCTGCTCCCGTTCGCTCATCCCGCCATCCTGACTGGTCCGCAGATTGTTGACAATAAGACAGCACGATCCTACGTTGGCGCGATGGCCGACCTTCCCGTGATCACCGTGTTGGGCAAGAGCGGCGGTGACCATCCGCCGCACCTGGACAAACTGGAAGGCCGGGCGGAGCTGCGGTTTACCGACGCCGCGGGGTTGGGCTCGGCGATGGCGGGGTCCCAAGCGCTCTTCCTCTGGGACTTCTTCTCTCCGGCCGTGCGCGAGGCCTGGAGCAGGTGCGACGCGGTGGAGTGGATTCACGTGGCCGCGGCCGGCGTCGATACCCTGCTCTTTCCCGAGCTGAGCGCCAGCGACGTCGTGGTCACGAACGCGCGCGGCATCTTCGACCGTCCGATCGCCGAATACGTCCTGGGCGTGGTGCTGGCCCACGCCAAAGGGACCCATCGCAGCGCCGACCTGCAGCGCGCTCACGTCTGGCAACACCGCGAGACCCGTCCCTTGCGCGGATCCCGCGCGCTCATCGTCGGCACGGGGGCGATCGGGCGCGAGTGCGCCCGCGTGTTGTCCTCGATGGGTATGCAGGTGCGCGGCGCCGGCCGGACCGCTCGCCAGGGTGATCCGGACTTCGGTGAGATCGTGGCCAGCGAGGAGCTGGCCACCCATGTCGGTGACGTCGACTATCTGGTGGTCGTCGCCCCGCTCACCGCCCGGACCCGTGGGCTGGTGGACGCCCGGGTGCTGGCTGCCCTGCCTCGGGGTGCCCACCTGGTCAACGTCGGCCGCGGCGAGAGCGTGGTGACCGCCGACCTGATCGACGCCCTCAGCGCCGGACAGCTCGACGGAGCCAGTCTGGACGTGGTCGATCCCGAGCCGCTACCGACCGACTCCCCGCTGTGGGACCTGCCGGGGGTGCGGATCACCCCGCACATGAGTGGCGATGCGCAGGGCTGGTTGGAGGCGCTTGCGCAACAGTTCGTCGACAACGCCGAGCGGTGGCTCGACGGCCGTCCGTTGCTCAACGTGGTCGACACCACCGTGGGCTACGTGCCCTCGGCTGGCCCACGTCCGTGAGCTGAAGCGCATCCCCGCCGGCTGCGGGCATAGACTCCGCCACCGTGAGTCCAGCAGCCAGGCGTGTCTTCGTGATCGGCATCGGCGCGGGATCGCCCAAGCACCTCAGCGTCGAAGCCATCGAGGCTCTCCAGGTGCTCGACGTCGTGCTGGTGGCCGACAAGGGTGCGGCCACCGCAGACCTCGTGGGCGCCCGCGAAGCCATCTGCGAGCAGTTCATCGACGGGCCGCAACCTCGGATCATCGCGGTGCCCGACCCCCAGCGTGCCCCCAGCGCTACGCACAGCGCAGCGACGGCATACACCGAGGTTGTCCTGGATTGGCACGCCGAGCGCGCCCGGCGTTACGGGCAGATCATCGCCGACCTGCCCGAGTCGTCCACGGTCGGGTTCCTGGTCTGGGGCGACCCCGCCTTCTACGACAGCACCATCCGGATCGTGGACGCCATCGCCTCGTCACAGGACCTCGAGGTCACAGTCATCCCCGGCATCTCGGCCTTCCAGGCGCTCGCGGCCGCACACCGGATCGTGCTGCACGACGTCGGTATGCCGATCCACATCACCACCGGTCGGCGACTGCTGCAGGAGTGGTCACCCGATCTGGGCAGCGTGGTCGTGATGCTCGACGGTCAGTTCGCGGCCACCGAACTGGCCGGCTCGCAACCAGACCTGCGGATCTACTGGGGCGCCTACCTCGGCCTGGACTACCAGGAACTACGCCACGGCCGGCTGGCCGACGTCGCCGAACAGATTGCGACACGACGCCGCGAGCTCCGCGAAGACCACGGCTGGATCATGGACACCTACGTGCTCATGACCTGAGCGGGTTCAGTCCTCGAGGTCGCCTTCGACGTCCAGATAAACCTGCTGCATCGCATCCACTGTTTCCTGCTCCGGGCGCTCCCACAGCCCACGTTCGGCCGCCTCACCCAGCTTCTCGATGATGCCGCGCAACGCCCACGGGTTGGCGTGCTTCATGAACGCCTGGTTCTGCGGGTCGAGCACATAGTTGGCGGCCAGCGACTCATACATCCAGTCCGGGATGACCCCGGCCGTCGCGTCGAAGCCGAAGATGTAGTCCACCGTGGCAGCAATCTCGAACGCGCCCTTGTAGCCGTGGCGTTGCATCGCCGAGATCCAGCGCGGGTTGACGACGCGAGCGCGGAAGATCCGGTTGGTCTCCTCGGTCAGGCTGCGCGTCTTGATCGACTCCGGCGAGGTCGAGTCCCCGACGTAGGCCTTGGGCTCTGAGCCGTCCCCCCGCAGCGAACGCACGGTCGCGATCATGCCGCCGTGATACTGGAAGTAGTCGTCGGAGTCCAGGATGTCGCTCTCCCGGTTGTCGATGTTCTTCGCGGCCACCTCGATCCGGCGGTAGTTGGTCTCCATGTCTTCTCGCGCGGGGGCGCCGTCCAGATCGCGGCCGTAGGCGAACCCGCCCCAGGTGGTGTAGACCTCGGCCAGATCGGCGTCATCACGCCAGGACCCGGACTCCACCGCTTGCAGCACTCCCGCGCCGTACGAGCCGGGCTTGGAGCCGAAGATCCGGGTGCGGGCGCGACGCTCGTCGCCGTGGGCAGCCAGGTCGGCTTGCGCGTGAGCCCGCACAAAGTTCTGGTGCAGCGGCTCATCGAGCTCCCCGACGGTCTTGATCGCGTCGTCGAGCATGTCGATGACGTGCGGGAACGCGTCACGGAAGAAGCCGGAGATCCGGACGATGACGTCGATCCGCGGCCGGCCCAGCTCTTCCAGCGAGATCACCTCGAGGCCGACGACCCGTCGAGACTGCTCGTCCCACACCGGGGTCACCCCCATCAGCGCCAGCACCTCGCCGATGTCGTCCCCGGAGGTCCGCATCGCCGACGTGCCCCACACCGACAGACCGACTGACTCCGGCACCGAGCCGGTGTCCTCGCGGTAGCGCTCCACCAACGACTCGGCCATCGCGGCACCGGTGGCGTAGGCCAACCTCGACGGGATCGCCTTGGGGTCCACGGAGTAGAAGTTGCGCCCGGTCGGCAGCACGTTGACCAGCCCGCGCAACGGCGAGCCGGACGGCCCGGCCGGCACGTATCCACCGTCCAGCGCGTGCAGCACCATCGGCAGTTCCTGGCTCGTCCCCTGAAGGCGGGGCACCACCTCGCGGCAGGCGAACCGCAAGGATGCGGCCGCACCGTCATTGGCTTCCCCGAGCCGGTCAGTCACGATCCGCTCCACCCAAGACTCGTCCCAGCCGGTTTCAGCAACGTCAGCGACCAGAGCGGCGGCGAGTTCTTCGATCTCGTCTGTCCGGCCACTGCTGGCGTCGTCGGCCAACCCCAGCGCGGTCCGCAGTCCCGGTATGCCGTCGCGCGCACCGCCGAACATCTGGCCGGAGCGCAGGATCGCCAGCACCAGGTTGGCCAGCTCGGGGCCACTGGGCGCCTGCCCCAAAATGTGCAGGCCGTCGCGGATCTGCACGTCCTTGATCTCGCACAGCCACCCGTCGACCTGCATCACGAAGTCGTCGAACTCCTCCTCGCCGGGCGCCGAGCTCATGCCCAGGTCGTGGTCGAGCTTGGCGGCCTGGATCAGCGTCCAGATCTCCCCGCGCAACGCCGGCACCTTGGCCGGGTCCATCGCCGAGACGTTGCCGTATTCGTCGAGCAGCTGCTCCAGGCGGGCGATGTCGCCGTAGGAGTCGGCCCGGGCCATCGGGGGCACCAGGTGGTCCACGATCGTGGCGTGGGCGCGGCGCTTGGCCTGGGTGCCCTCGCCCGGGTCGTTGACCAGGAAGGGGTAGATCAGCGGCAGTGAGCCGAGCGCGGCGTCCGTGCCGCAACTGGCCGACATGGCCAGGTTCTTGCCCGGCATCCATTCCAGGTTGCCGTGCTTGCCCATGTGCACCACTGCGTGCGCGCCGAAGGTTTCTTCGATCCACCGGTAGGTCGCCAGGTAGTGGTGCGTCGGCGGCAGGTCGGGGTCGTGATAGATCGCGATCGGGTTCTCACCGAACCCGCGCGGCGGCTGCACCAGGATCACGAGGTTGCCGGACTGCAGGGCGGCACAGACGATGTCGCCGTCCGGGTTCTCGGGAGTCGTGGCGCTGTCGTCCACGAAGAGCTCTCCGGGGGCGGTGCCCCAGTGCTGCTCGACGCCCTCACGCAGGTTGGCGGGGAAGCGCGCGAACCACTCGGCATACGTCGCCGCCGGCACCCGCACCTGCGAGGTCGCGATCTGCTCCTGTGACAACCAGTCGGGGTCTTGCCCGCCGGCAGCGATCAGCGCGTGGATGAGCGCGTTGCCGGCGGTGGTGTCGGGGTGTTCGCCCTCGATCTCCTCCAGCTCACCCATGCCGGGGATGGCACCGACGGACCCGAGGTCATAGCCGGCCGTGACCATCTCTCGCATCAACCGGATCGTGGAGACGGGCGTGTCCAGCCCGACGGCGTTGCCGATCCGCGAGTGCTTGGTGGGGTATGCCGACAGGATCAGTGCGATCTTGCGCTCGCTCGGCGCCAGGTGCCGCAACCGGGCGTGGTTGACCGCGATGCCGGCCACTCGGGCGCAGCGCTCGGGATCCGCGGCGTAGACCGGCAGCCCGTCGGCGTCGATCTCCTTGAACGAGAACGCGACCGTGATCAGCCGTCCGTCGAACTCCGGAACCGCGACCTGCGTGGCCACGTCCAGCGGCGACATACCCTCAGCGCTTCCGGCCCACTCATCCCGGCTCCAGGTCAGGCACAGTCCCTGCAGGATCGGGATGTCGAGGGCGGCCAGGGCGCTGACGTCCCAGGACTCGTCGTCCTCGCCGGCCGAGGCCCCACCGGGCCGGGTGCCGCCGGCCGCGAGCACCGTGGTGATCAGCGCATCCAACGTTCCCAGCTCGGTCAGCAACTCCGCCGCCGCCCCACGCAGCGACGTGGCATAGATCGGCACCCCTACGCCGCCCTGGGCGTCGATGGCGTCGCAGAGGGCGTGCACGTATGCCGTGTTCTGGGCGGCGAACTGGGCGCGGTAGAACAACACGCCCACCCTCGGACGCGTGGCGGTGGTCTGGCCGTCATCGGCGGAGGTCTCGGGGGTCGGGCGATCGAGCACCCCCCAGGTCGGCAGGATCGCGGGGGCGTCGAACCCCTCGCCGGTCAGCAGCATGGTGTCGGACAGGAAGGCGTGTACCTCCTTGAGGTTCGCGGCGCCCCCCTCGGCGAAGTACGGATGGGCGGCCGAGACCACCCCTGCTGGCACCGTGGACAACTCCATCAGCGATGCGTTCGGGGTCTGCTCCCCGCCGAGGACGATCATCGGCACGTCCGTCTTCACGATCCGGCGGAACCCGCTGCACAGGTCCTGCGGGCCACCCAGGATGCGCGCCACGACGAGGTCGGCGCCCTCGATCGCCTGGGCCATCTCGGTGTGCCCGGGACGCGACGGGTTGGCGTAGGTGAAGTCGGCGCCGCTGGCGCGAGCACTGAGCAGATCGGTGTCGGACGTGGACAGCAAAGCGATGCGCGGCACGAAGGATCCTCAAGGGCGTGGGGTTTCACGAATGTGGGGGTAGCAGTGAAAGCGTATGCTCCCGTCCGTGATCAACGCGCGCGTCGGGGTGGACCGGTGCCCGGGGCTGAGCCGGCCCTTCGTGGCCGACGACGGAGTCCTCGTCCGGCTGCGCGTGCCGGGGGGCCGGATCGCCACCGCGGTGTTGCACGAGGTGGTGACTCTTGCGGCCCGATACGGCGCCCCCTGCGTGCAACTGACCTCTCGCGGCAACCTACAGCTGCGAGCGCTGCCCGATCCTGTGCCGGCGGGCCTGGTGGGCGCCCTGGAGGCCACGGGGTTGCTGCCCAGCGCCAGTCACGAGCTGGTTCGCAACATCCTGGCTGCGCCGTCGGCGCCGCACCTGGCCACCCTGGTGCGAGCCTTCGACGAGGGCCTGTGCGCCGACCCGGCGTTGGCGGAGCTGCCCGGGCGGTTCATGGTGGCCTTCAGCGACGAGTCCGGGTCGGTGCTGGGCGAGCGGTGGGACCTGGCCTACCAGCAGACCTCCGCCACCACGGGCCACGTGTTCGCGGCTGGGATGGGCCGGGACGTTCCACCGAGTCAGGCGGTGGCCGAGCTGCTGCGGTTGGCGCGGGCCTTTGTGGCCCACCGCGCAGGCGTCGAGGTCTGGAACGTCCGCGACCTCGCCCCCGACGCCCCGTTGTTCGAAGGCACGACCCCGATGCAGCCCGCCATCACCGCCACTGACCCGCTCGAGGCCGGGGTCCACGGCACCGATCTGGTGTGTGGGGTCCCGTTGGGCCTGCTCGACCCGGCCATGGCCGAGGCCTTGGCGCAGGTCACCGAGGTCGTGGTGCTCACTCCGTGGCGCAGCGTGCTGGTGCCCGGTCTCCTGGACGACCGTGGTGGTGGCGACGGCGACGACCGCGGCGACGGCGGCGAACGCGCGATGCAGACCCTGGCCTCCAGTGGCCTGGTCACCACGGCCGGGTCGGGGTGGCAGGCGCTGTCCGCCTGTGTCGGCGCCCCGTCGTGTCGCCGCACCACCGTGGCCACCATCGACTTGGCCCGCCAGGCGTTCATCGACCTTCCCGGCAACGCCTCGCGCACCCACGTCAGTGGCTGCGAACGTCGGTGTGGGGCCCCGGCGCAGGCGCACACCGACGTGCTGGCGCCCGGTTCGGCGCAGGAGATCGTCGCGGCTGCGACCCCACCCACCCCGCGTGTGCCCACCCCGCGCTATGACTACGTGCGTGACGGGCTGGAGATCTATCGCCGCTCCTTCGCGATGATCCGCGACGAAGCCGCGCTGGCCGGACTGTCCGGTGATCTGGCCACCGTGGCCACCCGGATCATCCACGCCTCCGGCGATACCGCGCTGGTGCACGACATCAAGGCCCACCCGGACGTAGTCGGCGCGGCACGGGCCGCCCTGCGCGCCGGACGGCCGATCCTGACCGACTCCAACATGCTGGCCTCCGGGATCACCTGGCGCCGACTCCCCGCGGGCAACGAGGTCATCTGCACCCTTCGTCACGAGCAGGTCCCGGCGATGGCCGCGGCGTGGCACACCACCCGTGCCGCGGCGGCGGTCTCCCTGTGGGAGCCGCACCTGGACGGCGCCGTGGTGGCGATCGGCAACGCGCCGACGGCGCTGTTCCACCTGTTGGAGATGTTGCACGACGGCGCGCCGAGACCCGCCGCCATCGTCGGCATGCCGGTCGGGTTCATCGGCTCGGCGGAGTCCAAACTCGCGTTGGCTGCCCACGAGCTGGCCGACGGGTTCACCGTGCCGTGGCTGGTGTTGCACGGGCGCCGCGGCGGGTCGGCGGTGGCCGCGTCGGCTGTCAACGCGATCGCCACGCCCGACGAACTCGCATGACCGGCGCGGACACCCACGCCCAGCCGGGGCACCTCTACGGCGTCGGAGTCGGGCCCGGCGACCCGCGGCTGATGACCGTGATGGCCGCGGACCTGATCGGCTCGGCCGACGTGGTGGCCTTTCACGCCGGGACGGGCAAGCAGTCGATCGCACACCGGATCGCCAGCGACCTCATCCCCGAACAGGCGGTCATCGAGGAGCTGCGTTATCCGGTGACCACCGGTGGACACCAACACCCCGGCGGTTACTACGCGGCCCTGGAAGGGTTCTACGACGAGTGCGTGGCACGCCTGGCCGCGCACCTAGCGCAGGGACGCTCCGTCGTCGTGCTGGCCGTGGGCGACCCGCTCTTCTACGGCTCGTTCATGTATGTGCACGACACGCTGAGCCAGACCTACCCGAGCCACATCGTGCCGGGGGTGACCTCGATCAGTGCGGCCAGCGCCGCGATGGGCACCGGGTTGTGCCGCCACGAAGACACGTTGACGGTGCTGCCGGGCACGCTGCCCGTCCCGGAGCTGGCACGCCGGCTGGCCGACACCGACGCGGCCGTGATCATGAAGCTGGGTAAGACCTTCGCGGGAGTGCGCGAGGCGATCCGGCAGGCCGGGCTGACCGAGCGCGCCTGGTATGTCGAGCGGGCTTCCACCCCTGCGGAGAAGGCGATGCCGCTGGCCGAGGTCAGCGCCGATGCCGTGCCGTATATGTCGATCATCCTCATCCCCGGGGTGGATCGCCGCGACGACCGTTCGGGCCGGGCGTCCGCGTCGGCGTCCAGCGCCCCCGATGATGCGGCGATGACGACCGGACCGGGCACGGTGTATGTCGTGGGCCTGGGTCCCGGGCCGGACAAGTGGCTGAGCCCGGAGGCCAGTGAGGTGCTGGCCCGGGTGGACCACGTCGTCGGGTATGCGCCGTA
>JBASAZ010000047.1:0-20130 GCA_049650845.1 Ornithinimicrobium sp. | reverse complement strand
GGGGTCGATGACCCACGCTTGGTGCGGGTCCTGGACGTCGGATCGGCCGACGGCATCTGTTGGATCGTCGAAGAAGGGCTGAGCGAGGCCATCTCGTTGGCCTCGCTGGTCACCGAGCAGCCGTTGCCCCCCGAAGAGGCCCGTCGCATCGTCGGTGAGGCGGCATCGGGCATGGAGTCGGCTCGTCGCCGGGGCCTGCACCATCTGTATCTCAATCCTCACGCGGTGTTGCGCACCAGCGAAGGAAGCGTGAAGATCTCCGGTGTCGGGGTGGCAGCGGCCCTGGAGCAGACTGATGACATCTCGGCCAGCGAAGCCTCCGTCATTGACACCACCGACCTGATGTCGTTGCTCTACACCGGCCTCACCGGCCGCTGGCCCGGCGAGGACATCGAGGCGTTACGACCTGCGCGGCGCCTCGCCGACGGTTCGCTGCCTGCCCCCTCCGAGGTCGTCGCCGGTGTTCCCGGCGACCTCGACGCGCTGTGCCGCGCCGTGTTCGGCGCCGGGTCCAACGCGGCGAACGGGCCCAACACGCCAGGAGAGCTGGCCAAGGTCCTCGCCCCCTGGCCCTCAGAGGTGGTGCACGGTCCCCAGCACACCATGGACGGTCCGGTCCAGGGCGACGAGGGTGGCGCCTACGCCGCTCTGGCGGCCGCAGCCGGCGCCAGCGCCGCTGCCACCGCCGCCCATCCCGCCGACCCCGATGCAACCGACTCTCACGACGCGATCGGCGCTGTCGAGCCGGCCTACTACCGCACGCAGCCCGCGGCAGGATCTTCCGCTGACCCGGCGGGCGCGGGCACAGCGCCGCCCAGCGCTGCCTCAGGCGGCGCGGTGCTGGCTTCGACCGGGTGGGCAGGCGCTGTCCCGGCCGGCCACGGGCCTGACGCCGGAGGCGCCTTTGGCGGCGGCACCCCGACAGACTCGTCGGAACTGGAGAGCGCTTCGGGCGGCCAGGCGCCGCAACGGTTCCAGAGCGGTGTGGTGTTGGCGTTGGTCGCTGCCGTGGTGGTGGTGGCGATGTTCTTGGGCTACGGCGCTATCCAGGGCCTCGGGGGTGCCGACGACACTCCCCAAGCCGGGGCGACCTCGACGAAGGACCGTGACTCTTCGGACACCGGTGCCAGCACGTCAGCCGAACCCGAACCGGCCGCACAAGAAACGTCCGACTCCACCGAAGAGACCGCGGAGCCGACCGAGGCGAGCGGCGATCCCCTGACGATCAGCGGCATCACCTCATACGATCCCGAAGGCGACGGCGACGAGAACAACGAACGGACTCCGCTGGCGATCGACGGTGACACCGGGACGGCGTGGCGCAGCCGCACCTATCTCGCGGAGAACTGGGGCAACCTGAAGAACGGGGTGGGTCTCTCGATCGATCTCGGGGAGTCCAAGAGCGTCAACGAAGTCGACGTGAGCTTCCCGCAGGGAGACTACGGAATGCAGATCTACGTCGGCGACGACGTGTCGTTGACGGACATGACGCAGATCGGCAGTCGCGACGACGCGAGCGGTGAGGTGACGATCACCGCTGACGAGGCTGCCGAAGGGCGCTACGTGCTGGTGTGGTTCGACCGAGCCTGGGCAGGACCGAACGGTGAGATCGTCTACGTTTCCGAGGTCACCGTTCGGTGAGCCGATGAATACCGAGGACTTCACGGGCCGTAGCGACAATGACCTACTGGCCCTGCATCTCTCGGGTGATGAACATGCTTTCGGTGAGGTCTTTCGTCGGCACAAGGATCGGATGTGGGCCGTCGCTCTGCGAACCACCCGAGACCCTGAGGTGGCCTCGGACGCCGTGCAAGACGGCTTCATCAACGCTTTCCGGCGAGCCGGTTCCTTCCGCGGCGATAGCCAAGTCAGCACCTGGCTCTATCGCATCGTGGTGAACGCATGTCTGGACCGCATGCGCCGATCGAAGCCCACCGCCGACATCGCCGACCATGATCCGGTCGAGCCGCGTGACTACCACCGTAGTGTCGAGGTGCGCATCGACGTGCGGGCCGCTCTGGAAGGGTTGCCCGAAGCCCAACGACTGGCGCTCGTGCTCGTGGATATGCAGGGACTGTCGATTGCCGAGGCCGCTGACGTCCTCGACTGCGCCCCAGGGACCATCAAGTCGCGGTGTTCGCGTGGGCGCTCGGCGCTGGCTCAGGTGCTGGATCCGCCATGACGGTGCCTCCAGGCGCAGGGAACCACTGTGGCGCCGTACGCGTCGTACCCATGATGGTGTGCTGCGCCGCATCATGGTTCGCACGATCGACAGCACGAAGGAGCAGTTGGTGAGCATCCCGCCCGAGGGCGTTCCCGAGGGGAACGATGACGCCGATCCCACCGGGATGCGGGAGGTGCTGTCGGCCCTACCCGATCCGGGTCCCATGCCCCCAGACCTGACGGATCGCATCTGTGCCAGCCTCGAACGTGAACAGGGCCTCCATGGACAAGACCGGCCCTGGCCGGCGGTGGCGGCAGTGCCCGAACACGGGAGTGAACGCACCCATCGTCGGCCGCAGCAGTGGATCTTGGCCGCCGCGGCTGTGCTGGCCGTCGGGGTCATCGGGACCGTGGTCTTCGACCAGGTGCTGAACTCGCAGTCCAGCGCCGACCAGGCGGCGGCGGAGTTGCCCTCACCGCCAGGCGAGGAGAGCAACGCGGCCAGCACGATCGAGGACAACGAATCGCAGGCCCCGATTCAGGACGACGCCGCGGCAGCAGAGGCTGGATCCGCAGCCGACGAGGGCCAGTCGGCGGCGGACGAGGCGGATGGCGTTCCGAAACCCCAACTGGAAGCCGACCCCCCGCCGGCAGGCGATGCTGCACTTACCCGGGCTGCGCTCGATGCGGTGGATGACGACGCCTTTGCGGCAGCCGCCGCATCCCTGCTGGGCATCGCCTCCGGCGAAGCGCCGGCGGAGAGGGCGACGCGAGCGCCGGCTCTTTCCCTCGATCTCAGCGACGTGCAGCCCTTGGCAGATCAGGAGCTCAAGAACTGCGTCGGTGCGACCGGCCAGCCGCTGGCTCAGGGTTCCTGGGTCGCTGCGCCCACGGCCATCAACGGTGCCGACATCGTCATCGTCGGCTCGACCGACTCGGGCGAACCCAGCCAAGCGTGGGCGGTAGGCCAGGATTGTCCGCAAAACCCCACCGCCGCGGTGCTCAAGGGCCCGGTTCCTCTTCCGTAATCGGCCTGCGGGAACATCGTCGCCGTAGGATCGGTTCCCATTGCAGTCCCCAACACCCGCTACCGACAGCCTCAACCGACCCCGGCTAACCACACCGCCTAACCACCCCGTCTACAGGAGCGTTCCCCCGCACATGAGTCTTATCAGCGGCATCTCGTTGGATTCCACCTCTGCACCCGGGCCGGCGGACGACCCCCACGGCATCGTGCATGAGGTGATCATCGTGGGCTCCGGCCCCGCTGGCTACACCGCTGCGGTGTATGCAGCCCGCGCGAACTTGGCTCCGGTGCTCTTCGAGGGCGCGGTCACCGCCGGTGGTGCGCTGATGAACACGACGGACGTGGAGAACTACCCTGGCTTCCAGGACGGAATCATGGGGCCGGACCTGATGATGGCGATGCGCGCTCAAGCCGAGCGCTTCGGCACCATCATCCATCGCGCGGACGTCACGGACCTGGACCTCACCGGACCGGTCAAGATCGTCACCGACGAGGAGGGTGTCCAACACCGCGCGAGCTCCGTCATCTTGGCCATGGGCTCGGCATACCGGGAACTGGGGTTGCCCAACGAAAAGCGGTTGTCCGGGCACGGAGTTTCCTGGTGCGCCACCTGCGACGGAGCCTTCTTCCGGGACCAGGACATCGCAGTCGTCGGGGGCGGCGACTCGGCGATGGAGGAGGCCACGTTCCTCAGTCGATTCGCCCGATCAGTCACGGTGATTCACCGACGCGGGGAGCTTCGGGCCAGCAGGATCATGGCCGAGCGTGCCGAGTCCGACCCTAAGATCTCCTTTGCGTGGCACAGCGCCGTCGCCGAGATCCACGGCGACGCAAAGGTCACTGGCATCACGTTGGCCGATACCCGCACCGGTGAGCGCCGCGAACTGGCCATCACCGGCCTGTTCGTCGCCGTGGGTCACGATCCCCGGAACGAACTCATCCTCGACCAAGTTCACCTCGATGCCGAGGGCTACGTCTTGGTCCAGGGACGCGGGACGGCTACTAATCTGCCGGGTGTCTTCGCATCCGGTGACTTGGTCGATCACACCTATCGTCAGGCCATCACGGCGGCGGGTTCCGGGTGCGCTGCGGCCCTCGACGCCGAGCGCTATCTTGCCGCCTTGACAGCCTCGGAAACGCGATCGGGCGAAGCGGCCGTGCTCTCGGCCAGCGTCGCTACGTCGATGTAACAACACACGGCACGTACTTCACTGCACACCAACGAATTTCACACAGATTCAGATTTCACACAGATTGCGAGATGAGCATGGCAACCAAGCAAACCGATGACAGCAACTTCGCCAGCGACGTACTGGAGAACGAGGGTCCCGTCCTGGTGGACTTCTGGGCTCCCTGGTGTGGACCCTGCAAGATGGTGGCGCCCGTCCTGGAAGAACTCTCCGAGGAATACGCCGAGAAGCTGACCATCGTGAAGTTGAACACGGACGAAAACCCACAGGTCACCGGCAAGTACGGGATCACGGGCATCCCGACGATGAACGTCTACGTCGGCGGCGAAGTGGTCAAGACGATGGTGGGGGCGCTGTCCAAGCCCAAGTTGGTCCGCGAGCTGGAGCCGTTCCTGTCCTGAACGCCTTTGTCCCGCAGTAACGCCCAGGTTTTCCACAGACTGTGGATGGCCTGGGCGTTCTGGTGTGGCGTCCTCTCACCGACCGACTTCCTCGGGCTAGCTCGGTCGCGTGTCAGACCACCGACGGCGCGAGCAGCGCCAGGATCCGCTCCAGGTCCTCTTTCGTGGCGAACTCCACGCTCAGCCGGCCCTTGCGCTTGCCCACCGCGATGGTGACCCGGGTGTCCAGTCGATCAGATAGCCGTGAGGACCATTGGGCGATCTCCGGGTCCGGTTCGGCCCGTCGGCCCGTCGGGCGGGCACCCGCCGATGCGTCGGGTTCCGATTCCGCCAGCAACACGATCTCTTCGACCGAGCGCACCGACAGCCCCTCGGCAACGATCCGGGTGGCTAGACGCTCCATCGCGTCGGTGTCCGCCAGTCCGAGCAAGCCGCGAGCATGGCCGGCTGACAAAACTCCGGAAGCTACCCTGCGCTGCACCGGGCCGGGCAGCCTCAACAGTCGAATCGTGTTCGAGATCTGAGGGCGAGAGCGACCGATACGTTCGGCCAAGTCCTCTTGTGTGCAGCCGAAGTCCGCGAGGAGCTGCTGATACGCCGCCGCCTCCTCCAATGGGTTCAACGCACTGCGGTGGAGGTTCTCCAAGAGCGCGTCCCGCAGCAGATCGTCATCAAGAGTTGCTCGCACTATCGCTGGGATGGTGTCCAATCCCGCAAGGATGGCTGCCCGCAGCCGGCGCTCTCCCATCACGAGTTCGTAGCTGCGAGGACGTGGGCGCCCTGGCGGCCCGTCGAGCTCTGCTGCGCCGTCTACTTCTCGTACGACGACTGGCTGCAGGATCCCCACTGAGGCGATGCTCTGCACGAGCTCAGCGAGGTCGTCTTCATCGAACTCCACTCGCGGTTGCCGCGGGTTGGCTGCGATCTGGTCGACCGGCACGTCCGCGAAATGGGCTCCGGGCACCGGCTGAAGACCTGGACTCGCCGTCGCTTCCTCGTGGTCGATGGGCGGCGTATCCACGACTGACGAACTCGTGGAGAAGAAGACATCGGTAGGACGAGCGTGGCCGTTCGGCTCGGCGGGGATCAGCGCACCCAGCCCTCGCCCAAGCCCGCGTCTGCGATCGTTCATCCGTGCTCCTGTGCTTGCCGGGCCGCCGGATCTCGGGCGGAATGGTTCGTGGTTAGTTCTACCGCAACATCACGGTAGGCCAGCGCCCCCACGCTGCTGGGGTCGTAGGTCAGGACTGTTTCGCCGTGGCTCGGGGCCTCGGAGATTCGCACCGAACGGGGGATCGACGTGGACAGCACGAGCGGCCCGAAGTGCTCCCGGACCTCAGCTGCGACCTGAGCGGACAACCGCGTGCGCGCATCCAGCATCGTCATCACGATTGCCGACACGCGTAGATCAGGATTGAGGTGTCGTTGGATGAGGTCGACGGTGCGCACCAGCTGGGTGAGGCCCTCGAGCGCGTAGTACTCGCACTGGATGGGGATCATGACTTCATGTGTGGCGCTGAAGGCGTTGATCGTGAGTAGGCCCAGGCTCGGTGGGCAGTCGATCAGCACGAAGTCGTACCGTCGCGCGTCAGGTGTCCCCGCCGCTTCCGGTTTCCCTGACGGGCCCAGGTGCGTCAGGAGCGCCGAGCGAAGGCGAAATTCACGGTCGGGTAGCCCCACCAGTTCGATCTCGCACCCTGCCACGTCAACGGTCGATGGTGCGCACCAGACTCCGTTCACGCTCGCCGAAGGTTGCACGACATCGTCCAGCGGAAGGGATTCGATGAGCACCTCGTAGATACCCCTCACACCCTCTTGGTGGGGGATGCCCAGCGCGGTGCTGGCGTTCCCTTGGGGGTCGAGGTCGATGACGAGGACCGACAGCCCGGCTTCCGCCAGCGCGGCCGCCACATTGACCGTCGTCGTCGTCTTGCCGACCCCGCCTTTCTGGTTGGCCACCGTGATGAGCCGTGTCGTGTCCGGCGCGGGGAGCGGCTCGGTTCTGCGGGGCCAGGAGCGTGTTTCACGTGAAACGCTCGACTCATCCGCACTTCGGCCCGCGTTCCGCCGCTGTTCCGGGGCTGATGTTTCACGTGAAACGGTAAGGCCATCGACGGAATCAGCCACGGGCATGGCGTGTCTCGCGTCGACCGACTCAGGCTGCGGCGCCACGGGCACTGCCGCTGTCGTCACAGGTGGTGCCGTCACAGGTGGTGCCGTCGCTGCCGGTGCCGTGACAAGCGATGTCGTCACGACCGGTGCGGGCAGAGCGGGCACATTCTCAGCCTGCGAGGTCCTGTCTGCCTCAGACAAGGCCGGCCATCCTAGGCCGGTCGGGCGAGCATCATCGTTGGGAGCCGCGAGATCCGTCGCGTCCACCGGCCACCCGATGCCTGGCGCAACGTTCATGCGGGTTTACGGCCCGATCGCATATGGGCCCGGCGGTTGCCGCCTCCGCCCCGAGCCGAGTTCGTGGATGTCGCGATAGGGCCACGGATCACTTCCACAACCCGCACGGGTTGTTCCAAGACGTCAGCCCCTAAGGAGTGCACTGCGGTGTGCGACACGCCGTGCTGTTCCATCTTCGACATCGCGCCGCGCAGCTCCTCAGCCGCAGTCTGGCCCTTCAGGGCGAGTAGCCGTCCCCCCATGGGCATCAATGGCCACGACCACGCGACCAGTTGATCCAGCTTCGCCACCGCCCTCGCGGTGACAACTGGCGCTTGGATCAGTGCGCCCATCTCCTCGGCCCGAGCGCGGTGCACCGTGACGTGAGGCAGGCCGATCTCGTCGATGGCCCGCAGCAACCAGTCTGTCCGCCGGGCCAGCGGCTCGATCAACGAGATGCGTAGGTCAGGACGGGCAATGGCGAGCACGAGACCCGGCAGGCCTGCGCCGGAGCCGATGTCGATCAGACGTGCGCGATGCGGTAGCAGTGACTCCATCATGGCGCAGTTGATGATGTGCCGATCCCAAATCTTGGGCGCTTCTCGGGGTCCGACCAGGCCGTGCTCGATACCCGTGCTGACCAGCAGGTCCGCGTAGCGAACGGCGAGTGGAAGACGCTCACCGAACATCTCAGCGGCAAGTCGAGGGGGGCGGCGGGCATGCGTGCCGGACGAGTCCCCGAGCGGGGCGTCGTCTTCATTTTTCACGGGAAACCTGGCTCAACTCTCGGCCAGAGGCCATAGGGTCGTGCTTCATCCTGGGAAACTATATGGCACAGAGTCGCATCACGAGGACAACGCGGGCAAGACTACTACGAACCGTCGTGGTTCTTCGCCTTCTGACTGTGAGCGCAGACCCGCCCGCAGCACTTCGTCATGCACCACCTTGCGCTCAAACGCCGTCATCGGCTCCATCTCGCGCTGCTGTCCGTCACCGTTCACCGCGGCGATAACGTCGGCCGCAGTATGCACCAGCGTGTCTCGTCGCTGCGCTCGATGCCCCCCGATATCCAACATCAGCCGACTGCGTTCGCCCGTTTCAGCCTGGACCGCCAACCGGGTCAGCTCTTGGAGAGCCTCCAGCACGGCGCCTTGGGGCCCCACCAGTCGACGGGGCACGCTGCCCTCCTCGGAATCCACGATCGACACGGCAGCTCGGTCACCATCGACATCGACCTCCAGGTCACCATCCAAATCCGTGATGTCCATCAGGGTCTCCAAGAAGTCCGCCGCGACCTCGCCTTCACGCTCGAGATCCGCCGCCGCGCGACTCCGGCGCGGGGTTTGTGCGCTGATCTCGCTGTCCGATGAGGACGTCGTGTCCGATGGCGATGCTGTGTCTACAGAGTCTGCGTTGGACGAGCCCGGCGTCCCCGTGGCGGTCTCGAGGTCTTCCACCGAGGTCTCATCTGTCGTGGTGTCCATAGCCGTACTCCTGAAGTCGGTGTTTCGCGAAAGGATGGCAACGGATCGATCGTGGCGGACCTCGGTAGCTACCGGGCTCGGCGAGATCGATCCGGTGGGCGCTACCGGCCCTTGGGTCGATTACTTCTGTTCTTATTCTTTGCGCGCTTCTTGCCTTGCGGCTGCGGTCGTTGACCACTGGACCTGATCACGGTCGGGGGCACCGTCTCGGCCTCGTCCGCTCCGCTGAGCTGGAACTTCTTGATCGGCTTCCCTTTGGCCATGCGGCGCTCCTCGAGCGCCTTCTCGGCCGGCGATCCCGGTGCCGGCATGGCCCGGATCACGTAGAACTGCTGCCCCATGGTCCACAGGTTGGTGGTCGTCCAGTAAATCAGGACACCGAGCGGGAAGTTGACGCCGAACACGGCGAACATGATCGGCAACGCGTAGATCAAAATCTGCTGCTGACGGGCCATCGGGCCATCCAGCGCGGCGGCCGGCATGTTCTTGCGCATGAGCTGATGCGAGGTGATGAACTGGGTGAACGACATGAACAGAATGAGCACCAACGACAGCACTTTGGCCGCGTTGTCGCCGTCAGTATGCAGGAAGCTCGATGAGAGTTGGGCACCCAAGATGGTCGAGGCTTCCATCTTGATGGCTAGCTCTCGGGTGAAGAACCCGATCGGGTCCTGCTGTCCGTCAGCGACCTTCGGAAGTCCGTTCAGCATCCGGAACAGGGCGAAGAAGAACGGCATCTGGAGCAGGATGGGCAGGCAGGAGGAGAACGGGTTGGTCCCATGCTTCTTGTAGAGGCCGAAAGACTCCTCCGTCATCGCTTTGCGTGAGACCTCGTCCTTCTTGCCCTTGTACTTCTTCTGGATCTTCATCAGCTCGGGCTGGAGCAGCTGCATCCGGCGCTGCGAGCGGATCTGCCGGACGAAGAGCGGCATCAGCAGGATCCGCAAGACCACGACCAGGCCCACGATCGACAGCACCCACGTGACGCCACTGGTATCGGACATACCAAAACTGGTCAGCAGATACTCGAAGCCCACCATGATCGTCGAGACAAACCAGGTGAACGGGAAGAGCACTGTGTCGATCAAGCTCAAGCTGATTCGTCCTCAGGGTCGGGGTGAGCTGAGCTCACCGTTCATCGGGTGCACACGGTGTTGCTGCCGGGGCTTCTCCGGCTCGGAATGGCGGTGCGGAGGAACATGGTCAACGCCACCGTCACTCCACGGGTGACATCGCAACAACCGGCGCAGGGTCAACCACACGCCACGGATCAGGCCGTGCTCCGTCAGAGCAGTAACCGCATACGCTGAGCAGGACGGGTAGTACTTGCACGTAGGTCCCAGCAGCGGCGAGATCAAGTACTGATAGGCCACCACGAGCCAAATCAACGGAGTTACGGCAACCCGTTTCACTGGAGCACGCGCCTTAGCGAGCGATCCAGATCGCTCCTCAGCGACGCCGAGTCACTGTGCGCAGCAAGAGGATTGGCCCGGACCACAAGGTCAGTGCCGGCCGGGAACTGCCCAATTCGCTTGGCCATCAGAGCACGCAACCGCCGGGTCACGCGGTGACGCACCACGGAGTTGCCGACCGC
Organism: Ornithinimicrobium sp.; assembly: GCA_049650845.1. Classification (GTDB taxonomy): domain Bacteria; phylum Actinomycetota; class Actinomycetes; order Actinomycetales; family Dermatophilaceae; genus Ornithinicoccus. The sequence goes on along the minus strand of JBASAZ010000047.1, from coordinate 9,883 downwards.
CCCGGAGACGACGAAACCGACTCTGGCGGGGCTGCCGACGCGGGTGGTCATGTGCCTACCATGCACGACCAGCCTGGGTGCCCCGGCCCTCCGCGCACCACCGTGCCCACCGCCGCGTAGCACGGCGGTGAAATCGGACGGCTTTCGAAGCCGGTGGCGCTTGGGCAGCATGAGGGCCAGCCTGGACGGCGAGGGGCCTCAGGCCGTCAGTTTTTCGCGGCCCTTGCGACGACGTGAGGCCACGATGCTGCGACCGGCGCGGGTCCGCATACGCAGACGGAAGCCGTGCACCTTGGAACGACGTCGGGTATTCGGCTGAAAAGTACGCTTGCTCATCACAACTCCATTAATCGCGGCGGCACGGGCCACCGCACCAGGTAAATTCCATGCCTGCGCGTCAGCATTCGGCTGACCTGACCCATGCGGCATCGACGGGTCGGGCACAGAGAACAGACGTCACGAGGACCTGCTTACGGTACGGGAGCACAAAGGTGCCGGTCAAACGGACGTCCGGCCCGTGGTGAGCCACTGTAGGGCGTAAGTGGTAGCGTCCGAGACGTCACGAACTTTTGTCCACCACTTTGTACACAGCTTGTGGATAAGGTTGTGGATGGTCACGTCCAACGGCTGGGGTGGCCGTCGACCCGGCGGGGACCAGGTGATGGGCGAAAGCCGTTCGGGCAGTGGCAGAGCCAACAGATGAGGACACACCATGACGGCAGAGCCGATCGATTTCGTGCAGGTTTGGTCGCGCGTTGTGGAACATGTGGACACCTCCGGCATCGCTCCGCGTGAACGAGCCTTCCTGCGGCTCACCCGATTGGTTGGCCTGTTGGACTCCACTGCGCTGCTTGCCGTTCCGTATGAGCACACCAAGGACACCCTGGAGACGACTCTGCGGTTGGCGGTGGTCCAGGCCCTGACCAACCTGCTCGGGCAGGAGGTCCGCCTGGCCATCACGGTCGATGCCGACCTCCGGCGCCAGGTCGAGGGGGAAGGCAGCACAGGCGGCCCCCTCTCAACGCAGTCGGACCCCTCGCCAGACCCTACGGATCCCACTACTGTCGGTGTCTCGCCCGACCCGGCACTGTCTGGACCCCGAGAGAACGGGCGACGCGAGGCGACGCAGCCGGTGGGTATCGGCGCCGCGACCACCACCGACGGAGATTCACGTCTCAATCCCAAGTACACGTTCGAGACGTTTGTTTCCGGATCGTCCAACCGTTTCGCTCACGCCGCCTCGCTGGCCGTGGCCGAGGCGCCGGCCCGGGCCTACAACCCGCTGTTCATCTACGGCGAGTCCGGCTTGGGGAAGACCCACCTGTTGCACGCGATCGGTCACTACGCCCGCAACCTCTATCCCCAGACCCGGGTGCGCTACGTCAACTCCGAAGAGTTCACCAACGACTTCATCAACAGCATCCGCGACGACAAAGCAGGCGCTTTCCAGCGTCGCTACCGCAACATCGACTTCCTGCTGATCGACGACATACAGTTCCTGCAGGGCAAAGAGCAGACGGTGGAAGAGTTCTTCCACACCTTCAACACCCTGCACAACAGCGAGAAGCAGGTCGTGATCACCTCCGACCAGCCGCCGAAGAAGCTCTCCGGCTTCGCCGAACGGTTGCGCAGTCGGTTCGAGTGGGGCCTGTTGACCGACGTGCAGCCCCCCGACCTGGAGACGCGGATCGCCATCCTGCAAAAGAAGGCAGCTCAGGAGCGGATGTCCACCCCGCCGGATGTCCTGGAACTGATCGCGAGCAAGATCAGCACCAACATCCGCGAGCTGGAGGGGGCGCTCATCCGGGTGACCGCCTTCGCCTCACTGTCCGGACAGCCGCCGACCGTCGACCTCGCATCACACGTCCTGAAGGACATCATCCCGAACGCCAACTCAGGTCGGATTACGGCCGCCACCATCCTGACCGAGGTTTCCGAGTATTTCCGGATCTCGGTGGACGACCTGTGTGGCCCCTCCCGTTCACGCACCCTGGTCAACGCCCGCCAGATCGCGATGTACCTATGCCGGGAGCTCACCGAGCTGTCACTGCCCAAGATCGGCCAGGAGTTCGGTGGGCGCGACCACACCACGGTGATGCACGCCGAGCGCAAGATCCGCCAACTCATCGGGGAACGACGCTCGCTCTTCGATCAGATCACCGAACTGACCGGTGCGATTCGTAAAGCCGCGGCCCGCTGATCCACAAGGGTTATCCACAATTTCTGTGGACAGTGTGTGGGTAGTGTGGTCGACACCCGTTCAGGTCACCCCAATTTCACGCTCAGGCAAGGCAATCACCCCGAAAAGTAAAGACTCTGTATACACAGGCTCTGTGCACGACCTGTGTAGGGCTGAGCGAACGACGGGGGTATCCGGTGAGCTCTCCACGGTCGCCTTGTGGACAAGTCTGGTTCATCCCCAGTTCACGGTCGTGGCCAACAGGTGCATCCACCCTCGATACACATGGCCGACACGCTCAGCCACCAGCCACGAACACCTGTTATCCACATCCTCCACAGGACCTAAGACGACTACGAGACCCTCAATCTCCATGAACTCATCCCCCGCCCCTTGCGAACCCTGCGAGCCAACTTCGGTGGGGTTGGTCTCCTCTGGCCGGGGGACTACTGTCATCCTGCACGTGTTCCGGCTCACATCCCCGAGCCGGAGATCCGAGGGAAAAGGCTGACTGTCGTGAAGTTCCGAGTCGAGCGCGACGTGCTTGCTGAGGCTGTTGCTTGGGTTGTCCGTGGATTGAGCAGTCGACCCCCGGTGCCGGTGTTGGCTGGTGTGCTGTTGGAGGCGGACGAAGCGGGCACGTTGACGTTGGCGGCCTTCGACTACGAAATCTCTGCCACTGTGACCGTCGCTGCCGACGTCAGTGAGGGCGGCAAGGTCCTGGTGCTGGGCAAGCTCCTGGCCGACATCTCGCGCAATCTTCCGGCCCAGCCGGTCGACTTCAGCACTGAGGGCACCAAAGTAGGTTTGACCTGCGGATCCAGCCGATTCTCACTGATCCAGATGCCGGTGGATGACTATCCTTCGCTGCCCACACCTGCCGTGGCCAGTGGCAACATCAGCGGCGACACCTTCACCCAGGCTGTCGCCCAGGTTTCGGTGGCCGCCGACCGTGGAGACACCTTGCCTATCTTGACCGGCGTTCGGGTGGAAATCGACGGTGAGAAGGTCACCATGCTGGCTACCGACCGCTACCGACTGGCCATGCGTGAGTTCACCTGGAGCCCGGATAACCAGGACGCCGCTCACGTTGCGTTGATCCCGGCCCGAACCCTGTCCGAGACGGCAAAAGCACTGGGAGCAGCCGGTTCGATCGACATCGCCCTGGGCGACGCCGACGGTGGTCACGGGTTGATCGGCTTCGAGGCAGGATCACGGCGAGCCACCACCCGATTGCTCGACGGCGAATACCCCAAGGTCACCAGCATCTTCCCGAGCAGCGTGGACACCGTGTCGGTGATCGACACCCACGCCCTGATCGAAGCGGTGCGCCGAGTGGCGTTGGTGGCGGAACGCAATACGCCCGTTCGCCTGAAGCTGACCGACGGCCAGGTGGCCATCGAAGCCGGCACCGGCGAGGATGCGCAGGGCAGCGAAGCGATCGAGGCCTCGCTGACGGGCCCCGATGTCGAAATCGCCTTCAACCCTCAGTTCCTCCTCGACGGCTTGGGTGCCCTGGGCGCCGCATACACCCGGATGGCCTTCACTCAACCCTCGCGGCCTGCGGTGCTCAGTGGGCAAACTGAGATCGACGGCGAAGCCGATGAGTCCTACCGTTATGTCTTGATGCCCGTGCGGTTCGCTGGCTGACGTTCGCGTCGGCATACCGGATCTGCTCGAGTATGCGCAACCGACCTGCACCCCACGAAGCGAGGATCTGACATGCAACTCGGAATGATCGGCCTGGGCAAGATGGGCGCCAACATGCGTGATCGACTGCGCCGAGCGGGGCACGAGGTCGTGGGCTACGACCTGGATGAGGACCTTCGCGACGTCGACAGCCTGGAGGACCTGGTTGCGGCGATCCAAGCGCCGCGGACGATGTGGGTGATGGTTCCGCACGGTGACCCGACCGAGAAGACGTTGGAGGCTCTGTCCGACCTGCTCGAAGATGGCGACCTCATCATCGAGGGTGGCAACTCGCACTTCATCGAAGACGCCAAGCACGACGAACAGTTGGCCGCCAAGGGCATCGGGTTCGTGGACTGCGGTGTCTCGGGAGGCATCTGGGGGCTGGAGAACGGCTACGGGTTGATGTGTGGCGGGCGCGCTGAGCACGTCGAGATGGCCATGCCGATCTTTGACGCGCTGCGGCCCGAGGGTCCCCGCGAAGAGGGCTTCGTCCACGCCGGGGACGTCGGCGCTGGTCACTACGCCAAGATGGTGCATAACGGCATCGAGTACGGCCTGATGCACGCCTACGCCGAGGGGTTCGAGCTACTGCTGGCCAAAGACATCGTCAAGGATGTCACCGGTTGCTTCAACGCCTGGAGTCGCGGAACCGTAGTCCGCTCCTGGTTGCTGGATCTGCTCGTCGCCGCGTTGGAGAAGAACCCTGAGCTCGAAGGTATCGACGGTTACACCACCGACTCCGGCGAAGGACGGTGGTGTGTGCAGGAAGCCATCGAAAACGAGGTGCCCATGCCCGTGATCAGTGCGTCCCTGTTCGCGCGCTTTGTCTCACGCCAGGACAACTCGCCATCGATGCAGATGGTCGCTGCCTTGCGCGGCCAGTTCGGCGGGCATGACGTCAGAATGCTGGACGAAGAGGAGGCTGCCACGGCGGGGCCCTCCTCGGGATCCGCCGCGGCCGGGTCCGGTTAAGGATTCTCGGCCGGCGGTGGGATGACCGCGCACTGCTCGCTGCTGAGGGCGTGCGCCGTCTGCTCCGGGTGGAGAGGTTGACGTGCGACTGACTTCGCTCGATGTCGTGAATTTCCGGGGTTATGCCCGCGCCGAAGTGCGATTCGATCCTGGCGTGGCCACCCTGCTGGGACGCAACGGGCAAGGCAAGACCAACCTTGTCGAGGCGGTGGGATACGTCGCGACGTTGGGAAGTCATCGGGTGGCCACTGACACGCCGTTGATCAGACACGGAACAGACACGGCGATCGTGCGCACAGGCGTGCACCGCGACGGGCGCGACTCCTTGGTGGAGCTGGAGATCGTGGCGGGTCGCCCCAACCGAGCGCGGTTGAACCGTTCGATGCTGACCCGGCCGCGGGACGTGCTGGGCACGCTGCGCACGGTGCTGTTCGCTCCGGAGGACTTGGCTCTGGTCAAGGGTGAGCCCAGCGAGCGGCGATCCTTCTTGGATGACCTGCTCGTGGCGCGGCAACCACGGTGGTCCGGAGTCAGACACGACTACGACAAGACCCTGAAGCAACGCAACGCGGTCCTCAAGTCTATGCGGATCGGCCGCGGCAACGGGGGCCGGCGAGGTGGCGATCCCGCAGCGGATGACACGACGATGGCCACCCTGTCGGTTTTCGACTCTCATCTGGCGCAGATCGGCGCCGCGCTGAGTTATGCCCGGCTCCGCCTCCTGCACGACTTGCGGCCCTACCTCGACGAGGCCTACGCGCAGATCAGTGCCAGTGATCGAGACATGAGTGCCGCTGCGACCTACCGGTCATCACTGCACGACGACATGGCCTCCCAGATCGCCCGCGGAGCCGTGCCGGAACAGGGTGAGCTGCTGGAGGCCATCTTGGCCACCATGCAGCAGCGGGCCACTGCCGAGCGCGAGCGCGGCGTCTCGCTGGTGGGTCCGCATCGCGATGATCTGCAGTTCTTTCTCGGCGAGACCCCGGCTAAGGGATACGCCAGCCACGGTGAATCGTGGTCGATTGCGCTCGCCTTGCGGTTGGCCTCATTCCAGCTGCTGCGACACGACCTCGGCACCGACCCAGTGCTCATTCTGGATGACGTTTTCGCGGAGCTGGACGTCGGACGCCGGACGCGGTTGGCTGACATGGTGGGTGATTGCGAGCAGGTCATCGTCACCGCAGCCGTCGCGCAAGACGTACCCGACGAACTGGTCGCGGGGGCGATCTTCGACGTGGTCGATCAGTCGGTCACTGCCCGCTCGGCAGCGACCTCATGAGCGATCCCCCCGACGAGGACGACGGTATGCCGGCGGCGGCCCAGGCGCTGGCCCGGGCGCGCGCCAACGCCAAGGCTCGCGGGTATCGGCCTGGCCAGGCGGGACGATCCCCGGGGACCGGGTCAGGATTGGGGCATAAGCGGGGATTGTCGGACCAGGCGCAGAGCCGCCGCGATCCGGCGGTGCTCGGCGACGAAGTGCAGCGGCTCATTGCCGGACGCGGATGGGACGGTGACGTCCAGATCGGATCCGTCGTGGGGCGCTGGCCGGTGATCGTCGGTGAACACGTCGCGAGCCACATCGAGCCGGTCAGCTTTGAGGGCACCGTGTTGACCGTGCAAGCCGACTCCACCGCCTGGGCCACCCAGATGAAGCTGATGACCCACTCGATCCTGACCCGGATCGAGGTCGAGGTCGGCCTGGACATCGTGACCGACATCGTGGTGCATGCCCCGGGGGGCCCCAGTTGGCGCAAGGGCGCGCTGCGGGCCCCCGGTCGCGGACCTCGCGACACCTACGGCTGACCCTGTGCACAACCACCGGTCGCGGTTGAGCGCCTCCGCGGACGACGACGAACCTGGGTACCGCGGGAAACGCGCTGTGACTCGATAGGGGGCCCGGGTGCATACACGATCATGCGTCACGGCCTGAAAATCGGGCCTGGCGGCATTTATGGTCCACAGATGGCAGGTCTGGGTCGATGAGACAGGTAAACTTCTGGGGTCAATCCCTTATCGCAGAGGAGCTCCGTGTCTACGGTTGGACCTGAGGATCACGCTGGACCCGAGAACACCTTGCCGAGCACGGACGCAACCCCGCAGGTGAGCCAGGACGCCCCCGCATCGCTGGCGACCTCTCCCTTGTATGACGCCAACGCCATCCAAGTCCTGGAGGGCCTGGAGGCCGTGCGCAAGCGTCCGGGGATGTATATCGGTTCCACCGGCGAACGCGGTCTGCACCACTTGGTATGGGAGATCGTCGACAACTCCGTCGATGAGGCTCTGGCCGGGCACGCTGACCACATCGCCATCACCCTGCTCGCCAACGCGGGCGTGCGGGTGATCGACAACGGTCGCGGGATTCCCACGGATATCCACCCGGTGGAGAAGAAGCCAGCGGTGGAGTTGGTCTTGACCCAGCTGCACGCCGGGGGGAAGTTCGGCGGCGGAGGGTATGCAGTCTCCGGTGGCTTGCACGGCGTTGGTTCTTCAGTGGTCAACGCCCTGTCCGAGCGCCTCGACGTCGAAGTGCGGCAGTTGGGTCGGGTGTTCCGGCAGACGTATCACCTTGGCGTGCCCCAAGCGCCGCTGTCGAAGGACGAAGAGATCCCCGCGTCGGAAACCGGCACGATGATCACCTTCTGGCCTTCTCCAGAGATCTTCGACACCGTGAACTTCGAGTTCGAGACACTGCGGGCACGATTCCAGCAGATGGCCTTCCTGAACAAGGGCCTGACCATCACCTTGGCCGATGAGCGCAACGAGCGGACGCCGGACCCGGACGCGTTGGATGACGATCCCATCGACGGAATCGACGTCATCGACGAAATTGATGAGTTCGAGGAGGAACGCAAACCCGAGTCGACCTCCAACGCCTCCAAGATGGTGACGTTCAAATACGACAACGGCCTATTGGACTACGTCACCCACCTCAATAAGAGCAAGCGCAGTGATCCCGTGCACGAGGAGGTCATCGCCTTCGAGAGCGAGGACACCGAGCGCATGATGTCTCTCGAAGTCGCGATGCAGTGGACCGGCTCATACACCGAGTCCGTGCATACCTACGCCAACACGATCAACACTCACGAGGGCGGCACGCACGAAGAAGGCTTCCGGACTGCATTAACCCGGTTGATCAACGACTTCGCTCGGGCCAGCAAGTTACTCAAGGAGAAAGACGTCAACCTGACCGGTGACGACATTCGAGAGGGGCTGACTGCAGTCATCCACGTCAAACTGGGTGAGCCACAGTTCGAAGGGCAGACCAAGACCAAACTCGGAAACTCCGAGGTCAAGGGTTGGGTGCAGCGCATCATGAGTGACGAGCTCGGTCACTGGCTCGAGGCCCACCCACGCGAAGGCCGCGAGATCGTCAGCAAGGCAGTGCAGGCTTCGGCGGCCCGGATGGCTGCGCGCAAGGCTCGGGAGGCCACCCGGCGCAAGGGTCTGCTGGAAAGCGGCGGTCTGCCGGGCAAGCTGCGGGACTGTCAGTCCAAAGACCCCACGATCTCGGAAGTGTTCATCGTCGAGGGCGACTCTGCCGGCGGGTCAGCGGTGCGTGGGCGCAACCCACACAACCAGGCCATCCTGCCCATACGCGGCAAGATCCTGAACGTGGAGAAGGCCCGACTCGATCGCATTCTGGCTAACCAGGAGGTCAAGGCGTTGATCTCCGGGTTCGGCACGGGCATCGGCGAAGACTTCGACATCGCCAAGGCGCGCTATCACAAGATCGTGTTGATGGCCGACGCCGACGTCGATGGTTTGCATATCCGCACGCTGCTGCTGACGTTGCTGTTCCGTTTCATGCGTCCGCTTATCGAGGCGGGTTACGTCTATCTCGCGCAGCCACCACTGTTTCGGATCAAGTGGACCAACCACGAGCACCAGTACGTGTTCAGCGACCGCGAGCGCGACGCGATGATCAAAGAGGGCCTGACTAACGGGCGGCGCCTGCCGAAAGACACCGGAGTGCAGCGCTACAAAGGGCTGGGCGAAATGGACTACAAGGAGTTGTGGGACACCACCATGGATCCCGATGGTCGAGTGCTTCTGCAGGTGACCTTAGAGGACGCGGCGGCGGCCGACGAGATTTTCGCCGTATTGATGGGTGAGGATGTGGAATCCCGCCGAGGGTTTATCCAGCGCAACGCCAAAGACGTCCGCTTTCTCGATATCTAGGATTCTTCGTGACTGAAACCCCTATTACCGACCGCATCGAGGCTATTGACCTCAACGCGGAAATGCAACGCAGCTATATCGAATACGCGATGAGTGTCATCGTGTCCCGGGCTCTGCCCGATGTGCGTGATGGACTGAAGCCGGTGCACCGTCGGGTGCTCTACGCAATGTACGACGGCGGCTATCGTCCCGACCGTAGTTTCAACAAGTGCTCCCGGGTGGTCGGGGACGTGATGGGTCACTATCACCCCCACGGTGACACCGCGATCTACGACGCTCTGGTGCGACTGGTCCAGGACTGGACGATGCGCTATCCGCTGGTGCAAGGACAAGGCAACTTCGGCACCCCTGGAGACGACCCGGCTGCTGCCCCGCGATACACCGAGTGCCGGATGGCGCCACTGGCCATGGAGATGGTCCGCGACATTCACGAGGGCACCGTGGACTTCGGGGACAACTACGACGGCAAGACCCAGGAGCCCAGCGTCCTGCCGGCGCGGTTCCCGAATCTGCTCGTCAACGGGTCTGCGGGTATCGCCGTCGGGATGGCCACCCAGATTCCCCCGCACAACCTGCGCGAGGTGGCCGATGGGGTTCAGTGGCTGCTCGCCCACCCCGAGGCCGGCCGTGACGAGCTGCTGGAGGCGCTGATCGCGCGCATTCAGGGCCCGGACTTCCCCAGCGGGGCCCTGATCATGGGCAAGGCGGGGATCGAAGACGCCTATCGCACCGGTCGCGGGTCGATCCCGATGCGGGCAGTGGTGGAGGTCGAAGAGATCCAAGGGCGCCAGTGTTTGGTGGTCACCGAGCTGCCCTATCAGGTCAACCCGGACTCGTTGGCCAAGAAGATCGCCGAAC
>JBASAZ010000046.1:0-2219 GCA_049650845.1 Ornithinimicrobium sp. | reverse complement strand
TCAACCGCGACCCGATCCTGATCACTGGGGTGGTGATGGTGGCCTCGCTGGCCCTCCTGATCGACTACCTCGCCTCGGTCCTCGGTCGTGCGGCTTCACCCAAGGGTCTCTAGCACTTCACGTCGTATCGCACACTCCTGTGCTCAACGAAAGGAAAACCATGAAGAACCAGATGAAACTCGCCATCGGTGCGAGTCTCAGTGCGAGCATCCTCCTGGCTGCCTGCGGCAGCGACGACGGCAGCTCCGCTGAGGGCGGCGCTTCCGGAGGGGACGCGAGCGGCCTCGACGGGGCCTCGATCACCGTCGGCTCGAAGGATTTCGACGAACAGAAGATCTTGGGCAGCATCGCTATCGCCGCTCTCGAGAACGCAGGCGCTGACGTCACCGACCAGATCAACACCGGCGGCACCGACATCACCCGCGCCGCGTTGGTCGGTGGCGACATTGACATGTACTGGGAGTACAACGGCACCGCATGGATCAGCTTCTTCAAGGAGACGGACCCCATTCCGGACCGGATCGAGCAGTACGAAGCGGTACGCGACCGGGATCTGAAGGAGAACGACCTCGTCTGGTTGGAGCCGGCCAACTTCAACAACACCTACGGCATCGCCTTCCCGACCGAGGCGGCTGGGGATCTGGGCAACCCGACGACCATCAGCGATCTCGGAACCCTGATCGAAGAGGACCCGAGCGCCGCCACCCTGTGCGTGGAAAATGAGTTCTCCGCACGTGATGATGGCCTTCCGGGTATGGAGAAGGCCTACGGGTTCGAGTTCCCGCAGGACAACATCTCGGTGCTCGACACCGCCCTGGTCTACACCCAGGCCGACCAGCGTGACCCGTGCAACTTCGGTGAGGTCTTCACCACCGACGGCCGGATCTCCGGTTTGGATCTGACGGTGTTGGAGGACGACGAGTCCTTCTTCCCGCTCTACAACCCCAGCCCGGTCTTCCGCAAGGAGGTCTACGACCAGTACGGCGACTCCTTGGACGCACTCTTCAACCCGATCTCCGAAGCGTTGACCGACGAGGAGATGATCGCGCTCAACGAGGAGGTTTCGGTCAACCTCGCCCAGCCCGACCAGGTTGCCGAGGACTGGCTGAAGGAGCAGGGCTTGATCGACGGCTGAGCCCCTGAACTCTCCCGATGAGGGACCGGATCTTCGCCTGGCGAGGATCCGGTCCCTTTTGGATGTATCAGGCCGTGATCTCGGTGTTCCCATGCACCATCACCGTCACCATCGCCGATATTTCGAGGGACTGACCATGTTCACCGCTAAGCCCACCGGCTCGTCGGCGCTCCCGCCCGAGACCGACGATGCCGACCTCTCGGCATACCGGGAGCCTGGCTACGAGTTCGACGTCTCCGCACTGGTGGAGACGCAACGTGAACTCGATGCCGTGCGCCCCGACGACGGTGGGGTGCGGTGGGTCTATGCGCCCGGCAGCGTGGCCTTCTACGCTGCCCGCGATATCGATGCCCCCTACGACTCCTTCATCCAGCACGTCGACATTGCGTCAGTCAGCCGGATGTTCCGCGGGGTTCGAGGGTGTAGCACCGAGGTTCTGCAGCGCGATGACTACGGCCGGTCCCGGCTCCAGATCGAGCGGATGGCGGTCCTCGCGCAGCCCAGCCACTCGGCATACATGGCCAAACGCAACCTGGTCTACACCCTGGAGCGAATGGACTACGCGTCCCACGAACACCGCGCCTGGATCCGCACCGTGCACGGCCCGGTCACCGGAGAGATCTGCGAGGACGGCTACCTTGCCCTGCGGCGGCGTCCGGATGGCGGCGTCCGGATCGCCCTGCTGACCCGGCAACAGTTCCCGGTGTCTTCCCTGCTGATGCTGGCCGGACTGGACCGGTGCGCCTGGCTGAAGAACCGGTTGAGCGTCAACGCCTTTCGGTGCTTCTTTCAACGCACCGTGGCCACCATCGAGACGGGGTATGCGGGTCCCTATCTGCGACTGCCCTACTGACCAGACCTGATCCGGTGGGGGCCGGATCGGGGGGGATCAATCGTCGGCGAGTCGTGGGCCTGTGGGGGGCCAACCACTCGCCGGCGGCGCTGAACGCCGTCACATGGTGGTGGCCGCGACGGCTGCGAGCGGTCGGGCTACCGTCGTGCCATGGTGCGACTGCGTAAGACCTCACCCGACAGCGCGGGGTGGACGCGCCGTCGCGCCGGCCGCGGCTTCGTCTATCTGGAC
>JBASAZ010000045.1:0-8262 GCA_049650845.1 Ornithinimicrobium sp. | reverse complement strand
ATGGGTGTGACCGTCGAGGGCTGAGCGCCCACCGCACAACCCCGCGCGGCCGGGACCACCGGCAGCGCGACGTGGCAGGGCCAGCGCTGGTCCGCTTGACCACATCTCCGCACCACCACCAAGGAGCACACATGAAGCGCAGCAAGGCATACCGCGCCGCCGCCGAGAAGATCGACGCCGACGCCCTCTATCCGCCCGCCGAGGCCATTGCCTTGGCCCAGGAGACGTCCGTGACCAAGTACGACGCGACCCTCGAGGTTTCGTTGCGACTCGGTGTCGACCCGCGTAAGGCCGACCAGCTGGTCCGCGGCACGGTCAACCTCCCGCACGGCACCGGCAAGACCGCCCGCGTGCTGGTCTTCGCCAACGGTGATCGGGCCGAAGCCGCTCGCGAGGCCGGCGCAGACTACGTCGGCTCGGATGAGTTCATCGACAAGGTGGCCGGTGGCTGGCTCGACTTCGACGCCGTGGTCGCGACCCCGGACCTGATGGGCAAGGTCGGTCGCCTCGGAAAGGTCCTCGGACCCCGCGGTCTGATGCCGAACCCGAAGACCGGCACCGTCACGATGGACACGGCCAAGGCCGTCACCGACATCAAGGGCGGCAAGATCGAGTTCCGGGTCGACAAGCACTCGAACCTGCACTTCATCATCGGCAAGGCGTCGTTCGAGCAGAAGTCGCTGGCCGAGAACTACGCCGCCGCGATGGACGAGGTGCTCCGCCTGAAGCCGTCGGCCGCCAAGGGTCGATACATCACGCGAGCCACGATGAGCACCTCGATGGGCCCGGGCATCCCGCTCGACTCGTCCAAGAGCGCCATCTCCGCCGACGCGGAGTAATCAGCCGCTGGCTGAGGCTCGCGCAAGGAGCCGACATACAAGAATGCCCGCGACGTGCGCCTGATCTGGCGGCCGTCGCGGGCATTTTGGTATGTCGGGGGCTGGCTTGTGGACAGCCTCGGGGGTGCCGGGCCAGATGCACGACAGTATGCGGATGGATCCCACCGTGGCCGGCCGTCTTGCCGTCACCGGGGGAGTTGCGTCCCGGGCCGAGCTCCTCGAGCTGGGCATCAGCCGACAGGCGGTCGACCGCGCCATCACCGCTGGTGAGCTGGTGCGCACCGGCCGGGGGGCGTTGGTCTGCGGTGAGGTGTGGCGCCAGAGCGCGCAGTGGGATCGGCATGCCCTCAGAGCGAGGTCGGCCATGCGGGTGCTCGGTGGGGACCTGGCGCTCAGCCACCACAGTGCACTGAGCGTCCTCGGCCTGCCGGTGTATGCCGTTGATGAACGTGTCCACCTCGTCCGCACCGACGAACGCCCGGGCAGAAGCAGCGGGAACTGGGTGAGACACCCCCGTGTATCGGCGAGGTGGGTGCACGAGGTCGACGGGATGCAGGTGGTCCTCGCCGCTCTGGCCAGCCTGCAGGCCGCGGACTGTTTCGGCGTCGAAGCCGGACTGGTCAGCGCCGATGCCGCGCTCAGAGCCGGCGCCACCCGCGAGGACCTGCAGCAGGCCCTGAGCCAAGGTCGCTTCGGTCGAGGCGTAGCGGCGGCGCGGACGGTGACGCAGCTGGCAGATCCTCGGATGGAATCGGCCGGTGAGTCCCGGGCGCGATGGGGGATGCGCGTGGGTGGTCTTCCCGTGCCGGAGCCCCAGGTCACGATCCGCGGCGACGGCGGCTTCGTGGCGCGGGTGGACTTCCTGTTTCGTGAGCAGCGCACCATCGTCGAGTTCGACGGCATGCTGAAGTATCAGGGGCCACAGGACGTGCAGGCGGAGAAGCGCAGGGAGGACCAGCTGCGACAGTTCGGCTACGAGGTCGTGCGCCTGACGTGGCGCGACCTCGACAGTACGACCCGAATCCGCTGCCTCATTCTCGCGGCGTTCGAACGTTCCGCACGACTGCGCTCGGTGAAACCATCCCGATCGTGAATCGCCCCATCGGCCACTTCGGCCGTCGACGGCGGCTCTGGGGCAACGCTGGGTGTGGCTTCGGCCGCCAGCTGTGGCCACGTCGAGCTGCGGAAATGCCCGCGGGTGACGGCGGATGACGGGTGGGTCGCGGGCAGCGAGGCCTGTCGCGGGCATTGCGCGGTCTCGACATGCGCGGTCTCGACGCGCGGGCACCGTGGACTGCGGCAGGGTGGGTGGTGTGCGCGGAGGCAGGCGCGATTTGGGTAGGAGGGAGGCGGCGGTTATCGTTGCCCCTGACCAATGACCGCCGGTTCTCGGTTGCTCCCTCAGGGGCACTCGAGCCAAGGTCCCGGAATGTACGGGCGACCAGCGCAGGTGTTCGAGTTTGCTGCAGTGGATACTGCCCAAGCCCTGGCTCCTGTGCCAGGGCTTTTCGTATGCCGGGGGCTGGCCGGCATACAGACGAAGGAGGCTTCATGGCGACACCTGAGAAGGCTGCTGCCATTGCCGAGTTGGCGGACAAGTTCCGCACCTCGGAGGCGGCCGTGCTGACCGAATACCGCGGGTTGACCGTGGCGCAGATCTCCACCCTGCGCAGTTCGATCCGTGAGCACGCGTCCTACGTCGTGGTGAAGAACACGCTGACCAAGCGTGCCGCGACCGAGGCCGGCGTGACCAGCCTCGATGAGCACCTGCAAGGCCCCTCGGCCATCGCCTTCGTCACCGGAGACACGGTCGAGGCAGCCAAGGGTCTGCGGGACTTCGCCAAGGCAAACCCCGCATTGGTGATCAAGGCGGGTGTGCTCGACGGGAAGCCGTTGACGCCTGCGGAGATCACCAAGCTGGCGGACCTGGAATCGCGCGAGACGTTGCTGGCCAAGCTGGCCGGCGCAATGAACGCCTCGCTCAGCCAGGCGGCCGCACTGTTCGCCGCACCGCTCTCGCAGACCGCACGGGTCGTCGAAGCGCTGCGCGCCAAGGTCGAAGCAGAAGGCCCGGTCACCTCGACCGAAGCCGCTGACACCGCAACCGAGGCCGCCAACGGCGCGCCCGAGGTTCCGGCCGATGCACCTGCCGAGGCCACCACAGACGTCGCCGAGGGTGGCGACAGCACGACCGACTCGGAGTCATCCGAGCAAGCCTGAGTCCGCCACCATTCGGCGCGACGCATGCAGCACCATCACCACAAGCCACTCTTGGCATGACAAGGAAGGAACGCCACCATGGCGAAACTGAGCACCGAAGAGCTTCTTGAGTCCTTCAAGGAGATGACCCTGATCGAGCTGTCCGAGTTCGTCAGCCAGTTCGAGGAGACGTTCAACGTCACCGCCGCTGCCCCCGTGGCCGTGGCGGGCGCCGCCCCCGCGGGCGCCGAGGCTGCTGTTGAAGAGGAGCAGGACGAGTTCGACGTCGTCCTCGAGGCCGCTGGCGACAAGAAGATCCAGGTCATCAAGGAGGTCCGCACGCTGACCTCCCTGGGTCTGAAGGAAGCCAAGGACCTGGTCGACGGCGCACCCAAGGCCATCTTGGAGAAGGTCGACAAGGACTCGGCGACGAAGGCCAAGGAAGCCCTTGAAGGCGCTGGAGCCACCGTCACGATGAAGTGAACTGATCCCGGGCATGCCTGGGATGCACCGCAATCGCGGGTGAGACGCCATCGGGCGACTCACCCGCGATTGGCGTTTGCGGGTGGCCGCGGCGGCAGTTCGGCCGGTCAGAGCCGGTGAAGGTTTCTGCGTGTCGAGGGCCGAAACACTTGACGGGACGGGATCCAGCGGGCACGATCATCGGGTTCACGTCGGTGAGGGGACCGGCGTGCAACGCTCGAGACGAGTCACGACGGGGTGGGACCGACGGGCGTGGTTGGACGGACTCTGCCTGCGTGTGTATGGTAGATCCTTGCGCTGCCTACCGTGCGCCCCTTCGTCTGTAACCGCTTGCCACCTTCAACGGCCCCATCCATGTGCGATGGCAGCCGATCGGTGAGCAGCAGGACAAACCTGGGGGCTATTGGGGGACGCGTTGACCTAGCCGCTTGTACAGGCCCGTGGAAGGACCCTCCTTGGCTGCCTCGCGCACTGCGAAAAAGACTGTATCCACCGCTCGCACGGCTTCTGGCCGATTGAGTTTTGCAAAGATCCGCGAGCCACTGGAGGTCCCTGACCTCCTGGCTCTACAGACGGACAGCTTCGACTGGTTGCTCGGAAACGAGGACTGGCAGGCGCGCGTCGCCGCCGCTGAGAAGGCCGGCCGCAACGACGTCCCCGACCGCTCCGGGCTGGAAGAGATCTTCGAGGAGATCTCGCCGATCGAGGACTTCTCCGGCTCCATGTCGTTGTCGTTCCGCGATCACCGGTTCGAGGAGCAGAAGTACTCGATCGACGAGTGCAAAGAGCGGGACATGACCTACTCTGCGCCGCTGTTCGTCACGGCCGAGTTCATCAACAACTCCACTGGCGAGATCAAGAGCCAGACGGTGTTCATGGGTGAGTTCCCGCTGATGACCGACCGCGGGACGTTCATCGTGAACGGCACCGAGCGCGTCGTCGTCTCCCAGCTGGTCCGTAGCCCCGGCGTCTACTTCGAGCGTTCGCTCGACAAGACCTCGGACAAGGACATCTACACCGCCAAGGTGATTCCGAGCCGCGGTGCCTGGTTGGAGTTCGAGATCGACAAGCGCGACATGGTGGGCGTGCGCGTCGACCGCAAGCGCAAGCAGAGCGTGACCGTGCTGCTGAAGGCGCTCGGCTGGTCCGAGGCTCGCATCCTGGAGGAGTTCGGGCAGTACGAGTCGATCCGGCTCACCTTGGAGAAGGACAACACCGCCGATCAGGACGAGGCGTTGCTGGACATCTATCGCAAGCTGCGTCCAGGCGAACCGCCCACCCGCGAGGCAGCGCAGAACCTGCTGGAGAACCTCTACTTCAACCCCAAGCGCTACGACTTGGCCAAGGTCGGTCGCTACAAGATCAACAAGAAGCTGGGTCTGGAGGCGCCGCTGAGCGAGTCCGTCCTCGGAGTCGACGACATCGTCGCGACCATCCGCTACATCGTGGCCCTGCACGCCGGGGACCAGAGCATCGAGATCACCCGTGGTGGTCAGCGCGAGGACTTGCTGGCCGAGGTCGACGACATCGACCACTTCGGCAACCGCCGGCTGCGCAGCGTCGGTGAGCTGATCCAGAACCAGGTGCGCACCGGGCTGTCCCGGATGGAGCGCGTGGTCCGGGAGCGGATGACGACGCAGGACGTCGAAGCGATCACCCCGCAGACCCTGATCAACATCCGGCCCGTCGTCGCCTCCATCAAGGAGTTCTTCGGCACCAGCCAGCTGTCGCAGTTCATGGACCAGAACAACCCGCTCGCCGGACTGACGCACAAGCGTCGCCTGTCCGCGCTGGGCCCGGGTGGTCTGTCCCGTGACCGCGCCGGTATGGAGGTCCGTGACGTTCACCCGTCGCACTACGGCCGGATGTGCCCGATCGAAACCCCGGAGGGGCCGAACATCGGCCTGATCGGTTCGCTCGCGTCATACGGGCGGATCAACCCGTTCGGTTTCGTGGAGACGCCGTACCGCCGGGTCAAGGACGGCAAGGTCAGCGACGACGTCGACTACCTCTCGGCCGATGAGGAAGATCGCTTCGTGATCGCGCAGGCGAACGCCATGCTCGGTGACGACGGAACCTTCTTGGACGAGCGCGTCCTGGTGCGAGCCAAGGAAGGCGAGGCCGTTGACGTGCCCGCCGACGACGTTGACTACATGGACGTCTCGGCGCGCCAGATGGTGTCGGCCGCGACCGCGATGATCCCGTTCCTGGAGCACGACGACGCGAACCGCGCCCTGATGGGTGCCAACATGCAGCGCCAGGCGGTCCCGCTGGTGCGCAGCGAGGCTCCGCTGGTCGGCACGGGTATGGAGTGGCGCGCTGCGCTGGACTCCGGTGACGTGGTCCGGGCCGACAAGCCCGGGGTCGTGCACGAGGTCTCGGCGGACATCGTGTCGGTGACCAACGACGATGGCACCTACACCAGCTATCGGGTCGACAAGTTCACGCGCTCCAACCAGGGCAACTGCTACAACCAGCAGGTCCGGATCAACGAGGGTGACCGGGTCGAGAGCGGTCAGCTGATCGCCGACGGTCCGGCCACTGACGGCGGCGAAATGGCGCTCGGTCGCAACCTGCTCGTGGCGTTCATGCCGTGGGAGGGCCACAACTACGAAGACGCGATCATCCTGAGCCAGCGTTTGGTGCAGGACGACGTGTTGTCCTCGATCCACATCGAAGAGCACGAGATCGATGCGCGGGACACCAAGCTGGGCCCCGAGGAGATCACCCGGGACATCCCGAACGTCTCCGACGAGGTGCTGGCTGACCTGGACGAGCGCGGCATCATCCGGATCGGTGCCGAGGTGCGCGACGGCGACCTTCTGGTCGGCAAGGTTACGCCCAAGGGTGAGACGGAGCTGACCCCGGAGGAGCGCCTGCTGCGTGCGATCTTCGGGGAGAAGGCCCGCGAAGTGCGGGACACCTCCATGAAGGTGCCGCACGGCGAGACGGGCACGGTCATCGGTGTCAAGGTCTTCGACCACGAAGAGGGCGACGAGCTGCCCCCGGGTGTCAACCAGCTGGTGCGGGTCTACGTCGCCAACAAGCGCAAGATCACCGACGGCGACAAGCTCGCCGGCCGGCACGGCAACAAGGGCGTCATCTCCAAGATCCTGCCGGTCGAGGACATGCCGTTCATGGAGGACGGCACCGCGGTCGACATCGTGCTCAACCCCCTGGGTGTGCCCGGTCGAATGAACGTCGGTCAGATCCTGGAGCTGCACCTTGGCTGGGCTGCCGCCCAGGGCTGGGAAATCGCCGGTTCGCCGCAGTGGGCTCAGCAGATCCCGGCCGATGCTCGCGAGGCCGAGCCGCGCACCCGCGTGGCCAGCCCGGTCTTCGACGGCGCTCGTGAGGAAGAGATCACGGGCTTGTTGGAGTCGACGCTTCCGGCGCGCGACGGTCAGCGTCTGATCGGTGAGTCCGGCAAGGCGCGGCTCTTCGACGGCCGCTCCGGTGAGCCGTTCCCCGAGCCCGTGTCCGTGGGCTACATGTACATCTTGAAGCTGCACCACCTGGTGGACGACAAGATCCACGCCCGCAGCACCGGCCCGTACTCGATGATCACGCAGCAGCCGCTGGGTGGTAAGGCGCAGTTCGGTGGCCAGCGATTCGGTGAGATGGAGGTGTGGGCGCTCGAAGCATACGGAGCGGCCTACGCCCTGCAGGAGCTGCTGACCATCAAGTCGGACGACGTCACCGGCCGAGTCAAGGTCTACGAGTCGATCGTCAAGGGCGAGAACGTGCCCGAGCCCGGCATCCCCGAGTCCTTCAAGGTGCTCATCAAGGAGATGCAGAGCCTGTGCTTGAACGTCGAGGTGCTCTCCAGCGATGGCACGCACATCGACCTTCGGGACAGCGACACCGAGGTGTTCCGCGCCGCAGAAGAGCTCGGCATCGATCTGTCTCGCCGCGAGCCCAGCAGCGTCGAGGAAGTTTAGGTCGGCAGCCGGTGGGTGGACCGCGAGGACTGCCCACCGGCTGCACGGCATACCGCTTTATTGATTCACGAACTACCTGAGAACTCACGAGATCTCACGAAAGAAGGACCCACGTGCTCGACGTCAACTTCTTCGACGAGTTGCGCATTGGCCTGGCCACGGTGGACGACATCCGCCGCTGGAGTCATGGGGAGGTCAAGAAGCCGGAAACCATCAACTACCGCACGCTGAAGCCAGAAAAAGACGGCCTCTTCTGCGAAAAGATCTTCGGTCCCACCCGGGACTGGGAGTGCTACTGCGGCAAGTACAAGCGTGTCCGCTTCAAGGGCATCATCTGCGAGCGCTGCGGCGTCGAGGTCACTCGCGCGGCGGTTCGTCGCGAGCGGATGGGGCACATCGAGCTGGCCGCCCCGGTCACCCACATCTGGTACTTCAAGGGTGTGCCCTCGCGGTTGGGCTACCTGTTGGACCTGGCCCCGAAGGACCTGGAAAAGGTCATCTACTTCGCGGCATACATGATCACCAGCGTCGACGTCGACGCGAGGCATGCCGACATGCCGTCCATGGAGGCGCAGATCGAAGTCGAGCGCAAGGAGATGGAGAACCGCCGCGACGCCGACGTCGAGACTCGGGCCAAGAAGCTCGAGACCGACATCGCCGAGCTCGAGGCCGAGGGCGCCAAGGCTGACGCCCGCCGCAAGGTCCGGGACTCCGCCGAGCGCGAGATGAACCAGATCCGTCGTCGGGCCGATCAGCAGATCGAGCGTCTGACGCAGGTCTGGGACCGCTT
Organism: Ornithinimicrobium sp.; assembly: GCA_049650845.1. Lineage (GTDB taxonomy): Bacteria > Actinomycetota > Actinomycetes > Actinomycetales > Dermatophilaceae > Ornithinicoccus. The sequence continues at coordinate 10 of JBASAZ010000045.1, read as the reverse complement.
CAAGAACCTC